>JAHBWH010000091.1 GCA_019637115.1 Myxococcales bacterium
GCGATAGACGCCGAGCTCGCGAACGGCTTCCCACTCGATGCCGAACGCGACGCGCTTGGCGCCGGCTTCCATCGAGTTCTTCAGGAACTCACGGGCCCATTGGAACGAGCCGCAGGCTTCGAACATGCGGTTGACGAAGTTGGAGGCTCCGGTGATGCGTACCTTCATGGCTTCCTCTGGCTTTCAGACGTGGGACGTCGCGAGAGTGGAGTTGCTGACGGCGGGGTGAGCGATTCGGTGGGTCATCGGTGGCCTTCACCTTTCGAGACGGCGGTCGAGCGCGCCGCGTGTGGTCCGCTGGCTCAGGTGATCGCCCACCTGAGCGGCGCGCCGAACGCGCGGCGCCCGGAGGTCACCTGGCTCGTCGACGACCTGCGCTCGCGTCGGGGGGGGTTGGCAGGGTGCAGCGGCGCAACGACGTCGTCGCCCACGGTCGCGCGACGACGCTGCCCCCCATGTCGCGGTCGAGCTCGCCGCGAAGCTCAGCGCGTTCGTCGGGCCGCCGCCCGCTGGAGGCGGGCGGTCTCGCATCCCCAGCGGGGCGTCCCGGCGTCCGCGCGAAGCCGAGACGTGCTGCGGTGGTCCGCGCGATCGCGTCTCCATGCGGGAAGGTGATGCAACGCGCGGCGAGCGCGGGAGAGCGCGTGTCGCGCTGGGCACCGATCCGCGGGTTTCAACCGCGGACTTCGACCACGCTTCTCCCCGGCGCTACGCGGCGTACGACGACGCTCGCCGAGAAGCGCTCCGCGAGGCCCTCGACGTGAGAGATGATGGCGACCTGCACGCCCTCGGCGTGGATGGCCTCGAGGGCCGCGAGCGCGGTCTCGAGGGTCTCCGGGTCGAGGCTTCCGAACCCTTCGTCGACGAAGAGCGAGCCGAGGTCGAGGTCGTCGCCCGCGAGGCTCGCGAGCCCGAGCGCGAGCGCGAGGCTGACCAGGAAGGTCTCGCCGCCGCTAAGGCCATGGACCGGGCGCGCTTCATCGGCGAGGTCGCGATCGACGAGCTCGAGGTCGAGGTCGCCGACTCGCTGCAGCCGAAAGCGTGGCGCGAGGCGGTCGAGCTGGAGGTTCGCGGCTTCGACGAGGAGCTCGAGCGCCATACCCTGCGCGAAGCGCGAGAGGTGATTGCTCGCGCCTTGGCCGCTGCCGATGACCGTGACCAGACAATCGAAGAGGTCGAGGCGCGCCATCGCCTTCTCGCGCGCGTCGAGCAGCTCGGATTGGCGCGTTCGGAGCCCGTCGTCCTCGCGGCGACGGCTGCGTCGCGTGGCGAGCTCGTCGTTGGCCTTCGCCACCGCGTCGTCGCAATAGGGGCGCCGGCGCGCGACGCTCTCCAGCTCGTCGATGCCTCCGCCCTCGGCGCAACGCGCCCGATGCTCGCTCAGCGCCTCGCGTGCCCGACCGAGCACCGCGCGCGCCTCGGTATGGGCGCGGTCGACCTCGCCGAGCTTCTTCAGCTCGGTCGCCACGCGCGCTCGTGGCCACTGGGTGACGACGTCGACGACGAGCTCGCGTCGGAGCCCGATCCGGGCGACGGCTTCGTCGACGGCACGCTCTGCGGCCTCGAGGGCCAGGGCCTGCTCGCGCGCCTCGTGCGCTCGGGCGTCGAGCGAGCGCTGGGTCTCGTGCAGGCGCGCCTCGGCCGCGCCGAAGCGCGTCTCGGCGGTCGCCTCTGCGCGCCGCGCCACGTCGACCGCGTCGCGAAGCTCCTTCTCGACCTCGGACACCGCGCGTCCGTCCAGCACGCCGCGACGCGCGAGCCGAAGGATCTCGACCTGCGCGCTGGCGTGCTCGAGGCGCGCCACGGCTCCTGTCTCGTCGTCGCGTCGCTTGTCGTTTTCATGGCGCAGGAGAGCGAGCTGTGACTCGAGGTTCGATGCACGCGCCTCGAGCCGCTGATGCTCCTCCTCTAGCGCACGGCGCTCGTCGACGCGCTTGGAGAGCTCGCCTTCGGTCGCGCGCGTCGGGGTGTGTCGAAGCACCCGCGCGAGCGCCTCCCGCCGCGACGCCTCGTCCGTCGCGACCCGCTCGAGCCCCGCACGCAGCGCGTCGAGACTCCCGCGGGCACGCTCGGCGCGCTGCGCGAGCTCGCTCTTCCGCGCAAGGAGCGCCGAGCGAGCGTCGACCGCCATCCCATGCCGCTTCGTCCGAGTCGCGTGCTCGGTCCGCGCCGCTTCGAGCGCCTCGCGATCGTCCGAGATCGCCCGGAGCTTCTGGGCGACGTCCGCGAGCGCCCCCTGTACGGCGCCCGTCGCAACCCCCGTCGCGTCGCGAAGCTCCGCGGCGCGCCGGTGCCGCCCATCGAGGTCGACCCCGGCCTCGCGTGCCGCGCGTGTCGCGGCTTCTGCCCGCGCCTCGTTCGACGCGAGCTCGCGCTCGCAGGCCCTCGCGCATTCCGCCGCGCGCTCCTGGGCCGCACGCGCCTCGTCGCACACCTGCTCCAGCGCCGACGTCGGCACGGTCGCGGGCACGCCCGGATGCTCGCACGAGCCGCACACCGGGCAGGCCTCTCCGCTCCGGAGCGCCCCGCGAAGCGAGGTCGCCAGGTCGATCCGCCGCGCCTGCTCGAGCCGCCCTTCGGCCGCGCGGAGCTCGGCCGTGGCGCGCTCCTGTTCGGCCTTCGCTTCGGAGGCCGCGTCGCGGAGCGACCCCAACGCGCGCGTCAGCTCGGCTGCTTCGCTCGCGCGCGCCTCGAGCTGCGCCGTCGCGTACGCGAGCTCTTGTTCCGCGTCGCGCAGCCGACGAAGGGCGTCTTGCCGATCGCGCAGACGGGCCTCCGGCTCGTGCGCGCCGAGGCGTTGCACGCACGCGTCCACGTGCCGCTCGCTCTCGTCGAGCGCCGCCCGCGCGCGCGCCACCTGCGCCTCGAGCGACGCATGCTCGCCTGCCACGACCTCGGTCTCGGCGGTCACGCGCTCGAGGTCCCGTTGGCGCTCCTCGACCCGTTTCGCGTGGTCGATGCGCTCGTCGAGGAGCGCACACCACGCGGCCACCTCCCCACGCAGCGTCGGCCAGCGCTCCACCAGCGACGCTCCTTCGACGTCGGCGTCGAGGGCTCGCACGAGCGCCTCGAGCGCCAGATGGTTCGTCTGATGCTCGTCGACGTGCCGCGCGAGCTCGTGCTCCTGATCGCCGCGCGCCTTCGCCGCTCGCTGCGCGTCCTCGCGCACGTGCTGGAGCTCGCGATCGGCGTCCCGAAGCGCCAGATCCATGTGCATGGCCGTCTGCAGCTCCGGGGCGACGCGTTCGAGCGTTGCTTCCGCTTGTCGTCGGGCCGAGATCGCGTCGCTTCGGCCCTGCGAGGCGGCTTCGAGCTCCTGCTCGGCGTTCGCGCGGTCATTCGCGCAAGCGTCCCGCCGAGCGCTCGACTCCGCCGCCTGCTTGGACACGAGCCGGACCGCCTCGAGGGGCAGCTCGGCCGGGAGGCAACGCTCGGCGAGCGCAAGCGCGTCACGCAGCGGCGCGCGAGCCGCGAGGGCCTCTTCGGCTCGCATCGCGGCCCGCTCGGCGTCTTGCACCTCGGTTTCGCGCTGCTGGAGCTCCTGCCACCGCCGCTCTGCCTTCGCGCTCGCCTCCGCGAGCGCGCGAAGCTCCCCCGCGACCTGCTCCAGGTCGCTGATCTCCGAGTCGAGGCGCGCGCGGTCCTCATCGGGGAGCGCGCGGACCTCGCCGAGGCGTGCGTCGAGGTTCTCCACCGCGCGCCGCGCTTCGCTCCGTCGTGCGGCCGCTCGCTCCGAGAGCCGCGCGTAGATCGTCGTGCGCGTGAGCTTCTCGAGCAGCTTCGCGCGCTCGTCCGCCTTTGCGTGAAGCAGCCGCGCGAACTCGCCTTGCGGCAGCAGCATCGAGCGCACGAGCTCGTCGTAGCCGAGCCCAAGGCGCTGCTCGATGAGCGCGACGGTCTCTCTTTTGCCGTCGCCGAGCAGTTTCTGCGTCTGCAGGTCCTGCAGCGTGTGGGTCGCGGTCTGCCAAGCGCCGTCGGGGCGTGAGCGCGCGCGATGCGCTTCCCACTTCGCGCGGTAGCGGCGTCCGTCGCGACCGAGGAAGTCGACCTCTGCGAAGCCCTCGCCCGCGCCGCGTCGGATGGCGTGCCTGGTGTCCGAAGGCGTCAGTCCCCCGTCGCCCTTCGAGCCGCTGCTCGGCAGGCGTGGGAGCTGCTTGAAAAGCGCGAGGCAGACTCCGTCGAGGAGAGTGCTCTTGCCCGCGCCGGTCGGACCGACGATCGGAAAGATGCCGGCGTCGGCGAGCGCGCCATGCTCGAGGTCGACGACGTGGTCGCCCGCCAGGCTGGCGAGGTTCCGGACGTGGATGCGGAGGATGCGGGTCTTCATCGCGAGAGCTCCTTGGCCAGCTCGAGGGACGTCCCGACCTCGGCTTCTCTGACCTCGTCGACCAACGATTCGAACGCGCGCTGGAGCTCGTCGCTCGGCTTCACGCCGAAGCGCCGGGCGTAGAGACGCTCGAAGACCTCGGCCGGGGTAGGTCCCTCACGCCGCGCTGCCGATGCCGGACCTGCGTCGTCGACGATCGCGCCCGGCGGGCAGGTGGGTCGCACCCGCACCAGGCGCGTCGCGTAGGGCTCGAGGAGCGCTTCGATCTGGCGCCGGAGCGTCGGTGTCGGGCCCTCCACCTCGACCAGGAGCTCTACGAAAGGGGCGCGCTCGGTCTCTCGAGGCGGCAGCACACGGAGCTTCAACGGGAGCTCCTCGAGCGTTCCCGTGATGGACACCATCGGCACGTGGCGCGGCACTCGCAGCGCGCGAATCGCCTCGGCCTTCGACCCCTCGAGCTCCACCAGGGTCACGGAGTGTTCGTAGGTCCGCTCCGACATCGCCAGCGGGATGGGCGAGCCCGAGTAGCGGATGCGCCGATCGCCGACCTCTTGCGCGAGGTGCAGATGCCCGAGCGCCACGTAGGCGACGTCCTCGGGGAAGACGCTCGCCGGCACGCCCTCCTCGCCGCCGCGGAGCACCGTGCGCTCCGAGTCGTCCGAGGTGCGCCCGCCGACGAGGTGGCAGTGGCCGACCCCGATCAACGCCTGCGAGTCTTCGAGTGAAGCGCGGGCGCGGGCGAAGGCGTCGTCGTAGACCCGCTTCAGGCACTCGCAGGTCGATTCTTCGGAGCGCCGGTCGCCCGCACGGAGGAAGGGCATCGCCACCACCTGGGCCGCGACCCGTCCCGAGGCGTCGTGCAGCGGCACGATCAACCGCGCGACGTCGTCTTCGTCGTAGGTGCCGACCACGTGTACGCGGCACAGATGCCGCACCAACGAGGCCGGCGCCTCGAGTCGCGATGCGGGGTCGTGGTTGCCGGCCACGAGCACCACGTCGAGCGAAGGCCGCCGCGCGAGGGCGTCGCGGAGGAAGTCGTAGAGCTGCTGGTACGCGCTCGCCGGGCTGACCGTCTTGTCGAGGATGTCGCCCGCGATGATCAGCGCGTCGACCGACTGCTCGTCGAGCTGGTCGAGCAGCCAAGCCAAGAAGGCTGCGTGCTCGTCGAAGCGGTCGTGTCCATGGAGCGAGGCGCCGAGGTGCCAATCGGCGGTGTGGAGGAGTCGAAGGGCCATCGCGTCTCAGGACGCCGCTCGAGCGCCGTGTCTGACGCATCGCTCGTCAGATCGTTCGTTGGGGTGTTCGCCCTCGGAGAGTAAGGGGGCCAAAGGTTCAGCTCGACTCGTCATCGAGGAGCAGGCGCGACGCGGGGAGCCATTCGCGTTCGAGCGGGCCCGGCTCGGCGTACTCGACGAGGTGCAGACCCTGGTCGACCGCGACGACGCACGCCGTCCCTAGCTCGTCCCCGATGGGTATCGGCCACACCTCGGTGCCCACGGGGAGGGCGGCGTGCCTGGGGACCGGGCGGAGCAGATCGGCGGATGCGTCGACGATGCTGGTCCGCGTGATGTCGCACAGACGAACGCGGAGGGTGTCAGCGGCGCGACCGACGACGCGTGCGGGGCGCCAGCGGCTCTTCTGTTTGAACTCGCACCACCCGAGGTCGGTGGGGTGAACCTCTGAGATGTCGCGGAGCAAGAGGTTCGGTGACACACCGTGCCACGAGGCATGAGCGCGTTGGACGTCGCGCGCATGGAGCGCAAGCCGCTGCTCGTGTGCGACGTCGGCGAGGGACACGTGGCCGTCGCGATCGTGGTCGACGAACCCGCGGCCGGCGAAGGCGTCGATGAGCGAGCGGGTGAACGTCCACTGCAAGGTCGATATCGAGCCATCGATGGAGGCCAGGACGCCGGTTGGGATGCCACGCGTGTGGAGGGTCGCGCCGACGTTCGCGAGCGCGCCCGAGAAGCAACAGTCGGCGGCGAGGAGCACGGTGCCACCGCGAAAGCCGTCAAAGAGGTCTGGGAGCTCGTCGTGGTACAGGATGCGATCCGACGCGAGGAGCCCAGCGCCGCGGGCGTCGAGCTGGCCGTGACCGGCGAAGTAGAAGAGCAGAGTGTCCCCCGGTTGGGTGCGAGCGACGACACCCTGAAGCGAGCGCGTGATGTTGCGGGCCGTCGCGTCGCGGTCGAGCAGCACTATGCGTCGTTCGTCGGGGACGCCCCATGCCGCGAGCGTTCGATCGAAGGTCAGATCTTGACGGCCCCGCATCGCGAAGCCGTGCCCGGCGGGATAGTCGAGGATCCCGACGAGGACGGTCCACGTGCGCGTCGGGTCGAGCCGGGGGGAGAGGGGCGAAGGTGTCGGGGGCACGTCGCGGAGACGCGGTTGGGCTCGCGCATCTGACGCGGATTCGTTGGGGTCTGCTTCTTGGGGGTGGACCCACCGCGTGGCGTCGTGGACGCGAGCGCGCAACGTGGGGGTGGAATGCGCGTTCGACGCTTCCGCGGGTCGCGAGCGTCGGCCAGGCGAGGAGACTGTGAGACCGCCCGACGAGACCGCGTCGTCGATTGATCTCGATCGCCGCCCCACCTTCGGCGCCTATCAGCCCGCGATACCCTGGCGGCGATGCGCTCCTCGCTCGATCTCTCGCGAGCGGCTCCTGGCGGCGGGCTCGCTGCGACCTTGCGCGGGCTCGGGGTCGCCGTGCGGCTGCCTTACCTGATCGGTGGGCTCTTGCTCTTCGGGCTCGGCGCCGCGGTGGGCGAAGGCACGCTCTCGGCGCTGCCCTTTGCGCTCGGCGCGGTGGTGGTCGCGCTCGTCCACACGATCACGCACTACGTCAACGACGCAGAGGACGTGGCCACCGACGAGCTCTCGGAGGCGACGCTCTTCACGGGAGGGAGCCGGGCCATCCAGCGTGGGCTCGTGAGCGCGCGGCAGCTTCGGGTCGTCTCTGCTTGGCTCGCGGTCGTCACCTTGGGCTTGGCGCTCGTCGTCGCGGCCCTCGGCGAGCTTCGCTCGGCCGCGCTCTGGCTCGCCATGCTCGCTGGCGGATACGCCTACAGTGGCCGCCCGTTCATGCTCGGTCGTCGGGGTCTCGGAGAGCTCGACGTCGCGGTGGTGATGGGGTTGCTCGTCCCGCTCGCGGGCGCGGAGGCCGCCGGAGGTGTGGGGCCGCGCGCGCTCGCGGTCGCCGCGATCGTCTTCGTAGAGGCGTTCATCGCCCGGCTGAGCACGGCGTATCCCGACCTCCAAGCGGACCGCGCGACGGGCAAGCGCACGTTGGTCGTGCTCGTCGGCGCGCGAGGGGCCGCCGTGGCGTTCGTGATCTCCGCCGCGGTCGTGCTCGCGGTCGGTGTCGCCGCTGCGCCTTGGCTGCCGTGGCCGGACCTACAGCGCGCCCGCGCGTTGCTCGTCGCCATCTTCGCCGTGGCCGCGGCGGGCGCGATCCTCAGCGGCTACGCCGAGCGTCAGCGGGTGGTCGTGCCGGTCCTCGGGGTGCTCGCCTTCGGGCTCACGCAGGCCGTCCTCCTGGTCGCCGCGCTCTGCGAGTGAAGGGGCCGCGGTCTTCGAGGCTTCGGCGGGGGCGCGCGGACTTCGAGTTCGACGGGCGACACCGATCGCGCATCGAGCGGCGTGGAGCTCCTCGAAGGGCCTCGCGCGAGGGGTGTTATTGGTATATCAATATACCTATACGAATGGAGAATACGAAGCGGTCACCGACGCTCGTGTCGGCTGCGTCCGTTGGGACGCGGGTCCGAGCGCTGCGCGAGGCTCGGCGCTGGTCGCAGGCGGAGCTCGCGCGGGAGCTTGGCCTTTCGCAGCCGCGCTTGAGTCAGATCGAGCGCGGGCACGGCTCGTTCTCGGCGGAGCAGCTACTGCGCATTCTCGAGCTCTTCAACGTGGGGGTCGAGCACTTCGTGCCCGAGCGTAGCGGGAGCTCGGCCGTTCAGAATGCTCTCGCCCGCCACGGCGCGGTGCACTTGGTGACCGAACCGGCGATGGTGCCAGCGCGCTACGACGAGGCCACCGAAGTGGTCGCGGAGGTGCTCCTGCACCCTGAATCTCCGCGTCACCTCACCGCACTGGGGCTGGTGCTGCTGCGAAGTGTCGATCGAGTGTCGCTCGTCGAGGTGGGCTCTCGGCTCACGAAGCTGGGCCGAGAGGCACGGCTCGGGTGGCTCCTCGACGCGGTAGGGGCCGCGCTCGGCGACGTCGTCTTTGAGACCTCGGCCGATCGCCGCGACGCTCGCCGGCTCCGCACCGCAATCGATCTCTTCTTGTCACGACTTCCGCGACCCGCCGAGGACGCGCCGCTCGACCTGATCGACGCGGAGGTGCGGAGCGCGAAGACCGTCCAACGCATCGGAGCGGAGTCGTCGCCCGAGGCGAAGCGTTGGCGTGTGGCGACGCGGCTCCAGCACGGAGACTTCGTCGCGGCGTTGGAGGCTGGCCGTGAAGCTGGTTGAGCGCTTCCTCGCCGAGCTCGCTCGCGCGTGGGATCGTGAAGAGCGTCCGCGGCTGCAGGTTCTCGGGTCGACCGCGCTCATGCTGCGGACGGACTTCGTGCGGGCCACCAAAGACAGCGACGTCCTGCGTACTCTCGACCTTCACGAGGCCGTGAGTGAACGCCTCCTTGTGGGGCGGACGCTGCAGAAGTGGAGGGTGGCGGTGCCCATCGTCGCGTGGAGCGAGCGGCGCTGCGCGAGGGCGTACCCCCACGACGGGCCGTCCATCGTCGCGATGACGCGCGCGGAGCGGCTCGTGAACCTGAGCAGCTCTGGGTCATCTCGTGAGGATCGTGGCATCGGGCGAGCAGGGGCCGCCTCGAGCGACGAGTGACGAGGTTCGTCATTTTCGACGACGGTCGTCGGTCACTCGGGGGCGCTGGGGCCGTTCCGTCGGCTTTTGGGGTGGCACGCAACCTGCTCGACGGCGGGGACGGCATGCGCCGAACACGAAGGACAGGTGACGGATGATGCAACCCGTACGCATGGCAGGCCTCGCGCTCGCCCTCACGATCGCGATGGGCCAGACGACCACCGCGCAGCTCCCCGAAGACCTGCGCTACGACCACGCCGCGACGCTCTTCAACGCGAACAGCTTCGCCGAGGCGCGCGATGGGCGGCGCGTCGACATGGGCTGGGCGCTGCGGATCCACTCGGCCCGGATCGACCGCCTGAGCGACCGCGAGATCGCGCGCGATAGCGTGATGAAGTTCGTGATCAAGAAGGGCGCGCAGACGCTCGGTCAGACAATCTGCCGCGTCGGGTTCCCGCCAGGCCACATCCAGACCTTGGGCTCGAACTGCGAGCAACGCGATCAGCGAATCCGCGAGCATGGCGAGCTGACGGTGGAGGTCTACTTCGTCGACGGCGCCAACGACCGCGAGTACCTGGCGGCGACCCACACGATCCACGTGGTGCAGTACGGCACCGCACGCGGGAACGGCGAGCCCGGCGAGAACCAGTACTACGTCTCGGCCTCCGCGAACCTGCCGGTCGGGGTAATTGTCCAGAACCGGGCGGGCGCGACCTACATCGTCAGCTCGAACTACAACGAGGTCGTGCTCGTGCTGTGGAGCGCCCACCCGTCGCAGAACCTGGACGGCTCGGGGCCACGTGAGCGGCCCTTCGGCAGCTCGACGGCGCGCCTCGTCTGCTCGGTGAACGGTGAGCGCGTAGCGATTGAGGACTCGCAGATTCGGCAGAACGCGGACGGCTTCGTGGCCGCGACGCGCTCATGGGGACAGGCGCGCCGCGACGAACAGGAGGCGTACGACGTTCGGCGCTTCGCGCTGCGGCTCCCCCTGACGTGGGGCGATCGGCCGCTCCCGAACCGGCTGAACCTCGACGCGCACCCAGGCCGCTACGAGTGCGAGATTCAGAACAGCTCGCGGGAGGTGCTCCGGACGATCTCGTTCACCGTCGCGGATGGTCAGATCCAGCCGCATCCAGAGCAGGCGACGGGGTTGACGCTGGCCCAGGGCGCTCATCTGGTGGAGATGCGCTTCCCCGGGAGCGTGACGTACGAGACGCGCCTGAGCCGCGCGACCGCGGCGCGGGGCGCGTTCTACGGTCGCCCTTGGCAGTCCCCGGAGGCGCGCGCGATGTTCGACGCCGTGCCGAACGTGGGGCAACCGGACATGGGCGCGCCCGCGCGCGGCGGCGCCGGCGCGTCATCGATGCGCTCGTCGAGCTCGATGCGTCGTCGTTGAGCGGGCTTCTCGCGGGCGGCGCGTACGCCTACGACCGGATGTCGGGCTGCTCCGGCGTGGGAGAAGGCGGCGCCCTCTCGCGAGCGCCACCGCTGGCAACGGGAAGCCCGGCAGGGCGATGGGAACCAGCGCCACCGCTGCCGCCGAAGACGGATTAATCGTCGTCAGGATCGATCGCGCCAAGGAGGCGGTGCCCCTCGAATACCGTGAGCACCACGATCCCGTCGTCGATGACTCGATGGACAATCCGGTAGGCGCGCAGGAAGAGGGCATCTTCGAGACTTTTGCTGCGTGCTGCCTGAGTTTCTCCACCCACGCGCGGACAGCGGTCGATCCTTCGCGTGATGTGACAGAGGCGAACGAGCAGGGGCGCCCTGGCCGACACGCGCGCGGTCGTGGTCTGCTGATTCACCGAATCGCTTCGTCGACGCGGGCGCGGACCGTGGGGGCCACCCGGTGGACGGCGTGGCCCGGGTCGAGGGGGTTATACGTTGACATGTTGGATGCAGCGTATAACCCCCTTCCAGGGCTGCGGACGGGCTGAGCGTGTCCTGAGCGACGAGGTTCGACGGCGCCGCTTCATGCGCCGAGCGCGAGCGGGCGACCCGCTGCCAGCCCGCGGGCGTCGCGTTGGCCGGCGTCGCGGAGCTTCGCCCGCCAACGATCCCGGGTGGTGGCGTCCATCTCGCGGACGCGGTGGACGGTGGTGAAGCGTGTGGGGCGGACGCCGCAGAAGTGGAGGGTGGCGGTGCCCATCGTCGCGTGGAGCGAGCGGCGCTGCGCGAGGGCGTACCACCACGACGGGCTGTCCATCGTCGCGATGACGCGCGCGGAGCGGCCGCGGAGCAGGCCCGTCGGCAGCGCCGCGCCCTCGTAGCGGAAGGCCCAGCCGGGGAGGAAGAGGCGGTCGACGAGCGCGCGGACGACGGCGGGCGGAGAGGCCCAATAGGTCGGGAACGCGAAGGCGAGGTGACGCGCGCGGTCGATCGAGGCTTGGACGCGCAAGAGGTCGGGCTCGAGCGGCTGGTCGTGGTCGTGTCCGACACGGACGACGGGGTCGAAGTCGAGCGTCGCGAGCGTGAAGGTGTCGACGTGCACGCCGCGGTCTTCGAGGCCCTCGGCGTAGGCGCGCGCGAGCGCGGTGTTGAAGCTGCGGTCGTCGGCGTGGCCGAGGAGGAGCGTGGCGTGGGTCATGCGTTCGGTGTGACGTATGCGAACCCGCATCGGTAGCCGTGTCGATGCATCATTGGTATGCATCGATGCATGACTGCTTCCAGCCTCGACGCGGAGCTCCGCTGGGACGACGTGCGGGTGTTGCTCGCGGTGCTGCGAGCCGGGAGCTTCACGCTGGCGGCGCGGGCGCTCGGGACGGATCAGTCGACGGTGAGTCGGCGGGTCGCGGCGCTCGAGGCGCGGCTCGGGGCGCCGCTCTTCGAGCGGACGCCGCGCGGGCCTCGGCCAACGGAGCGCGCGGAGCGTCTGCGCGAAGCGGCCGAGCGGGTCGATGACGAGATGCATCGCTTCGCCGACGTCGCGGCGGGCGAGGAGCCCGCGGTGCGGGGGCGCGTTCGCATCGCGACGAGCGAGGGGCTCGCGATCCACGTGCTCGTGCCCGAGATCCTCCCCGCGCTGGCGAAGGCGCATCCGGAGCTGACGATCGAGCTGGCGACGGGGGAGCGCGCGGTGGACCTGGCGGCCCGAGAGGCGGACATCGCGCTGCGCTTCTTCCGCGGTGGCCGCGGCGACCTCGTGATCCAGCGGGTGGCGTCGATCCCGACGGCGATCCTCGCGCGGCGTGGGCTCGCGCGGCGGCTGCGGGGGCGGGCGACGGAAGGGCTGCCGTGGATCGTGGTCGAGGTCCCGGGGCTCGAGACGCCCGAGGCGGCGTGGGTGCGCGCGCACGGGGGGCCGCCGCGGCTGGTCTGCACCAGCTACGAGGTGCAGCTCGCCGCGGTGCGCGCGGGCCTCGGCGTCGGCATCGCGCCGCGGGCGGTGCTGCGCTCGCACCGCGAGCTCGTCGCGCTCGACGAGCACCCGCCGGGGCCGCCGCTCGAGCTCTTCCTCGTGACGCGCCGCGCGATCCGGAAGCAGCCGCGCATCGCGGCGGTGATCGAGCTGTTGCTCGCGACGCTCCCGGCGCTTCGCGAAGGATGACGGGGTCGAGTCTCAGCCGTGCGCGAGGCGCTGGAGCGCGGCGCGGAGCTGGACGTCCTGGACCCCAGCCGTGCTCAAGAGCGCGGCGGCGATTCGACGCGTGACATCCGGCGCGTCGCGCTGAGCGCTCGCCAGCACGTGGATCATCGCCGCGACGTTGTCCGGTCGGATCCGACCCTCCTCGGCATGCCTCGCGAGGATGTCGAGGTCTTCCGATCGAGCGCCCACCTGCGCGAGGCGGTGAAGGGCTGCCGACTGGACACTGCTGGTCTCATCCGAGATCGCGGACACGATCGCCTGATGGGCTCGCTCGTCGTCGAGCCGGGCAAGGCCGACGAGGGCGGCCCTGCGTACGGCAGGGCTCTCGTCGCGGAGCCCCGTCTCGAAGAGGCCCAAGGAATCGAGGTCCTCGCCGTTTGCGAGCGCCAAGAGCGAGTGGGTCCGCTGTTCCGGGTTTGCAGCGAGACGAGCCTCCCGACGCAAGGGCTCGAGGATCCGAGCGCTCTGTTCGTGCTCGCCCGCTGCCCTGAGGTTCCGCGCCGCCGACGCGAGGGTGTAGTGCGCCGCGATGCGCTCATCGCCACTGCTGCCAGCGATGGCCTCGAGCATCGCGAGGGTCTCGGGCTCGGGTGAGGCGATCAACGCGGCGCGCTGCATGTAATGCACTCGATTCGGATCCCCTTCGGCCGCGCCGAGCACCGTCCGCAGCGCCGATTGCGCGGCGTGGGTGCCCGCTTGTGCGAGCAAGTCGAGCGAGAGTCCCTTCAGCTCGGCGCTCGCGTCCTCGCGCGTCGCCAGCGATCCGATGGCCTCGGCCAGCTGATCGTCGAGCTGCAAGAGGGCGTGGATGCGCACGAGCGAGCGCGCGTGCTCCGGCAGCACCCCTGACGGCCCGAACTCCGCCATCATCGAGAGCGCTTCCTCAGGGGTCAGACCTTCTGCGCGGAGCTCGAGTCGGCGCCGCGCACGTTCGGCGTCGGCAGGGGGCGCGGCCAGGTCTACGAGCCTCGAGCCGGCGACCACCGCGCTCCCACCGTGGAACGCGCCTATCGACGCGAGCCGCATCCGCAGCTCGCTCACTCCGTCGAGCAGGGTTCCTTCGGGGGCATCGACACGCAGATGCTCTCTGCCCGCCACGCCCGCCAGGTACCCGTCGGGGTGGAGCTCGAAGCGGTGCTCCGCGTCGACTCGAGCGTCGATGCCCTCGGGCTCGGTGGTGCGGAGCACGCGGAGCTCGCGGTACTCGCTCCGCGACCGCGCGAAGGTGGGGTGCCGTCCGACGGCGTCCGGCTCCCAGCGGTAGTTGCTGACCGCGACGCCCGAGAGCGTCGTCTCCTCCGCGCTCCAGGAGTCTCCCGCCCCGAGCGTGACCGATAGCTCGCTCGCGAGCACTCTTCCCACGAACGCGGAGAAACCCGCGGTCCCCGCGTCATCCTCGTACACACCCTCGAAGCGCCCCTGGCGGTCCATCTGCATGAGGACCTCGCCCCCGCTCGAGATGGCCTCGCAGGCCGCCTCTCCCTCCAGCACGGTGTCTTCGCCGAGCTCGAGGTTTGCCGATCGGCACCCTTCGACGGACAGCCCCACCACCCAACCATCGCCGAGCTGCTCGTGCACCCGAAGGGCGAGCACTCCCTCGACGTCGAACGCCGCGCTCATCGGTGCGAGGAGAGCACGCCCGCTCCCCGTCTGCTGAGCCGGCCGCGTCGTGTGATCCGATCGGAACGACAGATCGTAGCGATAGACGCGACCGACCCTCCAATCGAACGATGCGCGCGCGCCTGCTGCCGAGCCGAAGCGCGACGCTTCGCTCTCCTCGCCGCCCTGGCTTCCCAGCCAGAGGGCGAGCGCACCGGCGACGAGTGAGGCCGCTAGCCCGATCGAACGACGCATCAGAGCGCCCCTGCCGCCGCGAACGCGTCGTGGAGTTGGACCAGATCGACCGTGTACGAGTGATCGAAGAGGGTCCGCGAACGACGGATCCCGGGCCATGAGACGAGCGTCCGTGACCAGTCCTTCCCGAACGCGCTCACGAACACCTCGAGACGCCCGCTGAGCAGTGTGAGGTCGAGGCCGAGGCGCGTCTGTGAGGTCAGGTCCACGGCGAGAGCGTTGCCCTGCTGCCCGAGCCCGAGGGTGAGCTGGGAGCTCAGCGGCAAGCCCAACTCGACCAGCGTGAGGAACCCGCGAATGCCCGCCTTGGCGACGATGATGTCGACCCCCGCGAAGAGGTAACCGCTCACGGCGACCAGCGGCCGAACCTCGGTGCGGAGCTGCCCCTCCAAGCACGTCGACCCGCCAGCGACGTTGACGCCCGCGTTCACGTTGATCTCGACGCCAACGCGCCCCGAAATTCCCGCCTCGATGCCGACCGGGACCGGGCCGATCCAAAACGTGAACTGAACGATCTTCTGTGTTTTGTCCCAGGAGCCGCCGACGTCGACGAGGTTCCAGTTCATGGCACCTCCCTCGCCGACGCTCAATGGCGAGTTGTACGCGACGTGATCGCCGATGCTCGCGCTCAGCGATGCCTCGGGTGTTTCTGCGCGAGAATCGAATATGCCATTGACACTTAGCAGGTTGCGTTCGATCGAGCGGACTTTGGCGACCACTTCAGTGAGCGAACGCGCGTACACTCGAGACCCGCAGACCGATGGCGAACCCAGCTGATGGGAGGGGTCGCGCTGGATTCCGTATCCGATGTCGTACCGGAGCTCGACTCCGAAATTCTCGCCCCCAAGCGTCTCGGTCGCCGTGCTCTGCCAATGAGTGTCGCGGAGCTCTCCGTTGTCGAAGAATGCGCTGCTATCGGCGGTCCGAAGCGCCTCGAGCGCGTCGCCCAGTTGCTGAGCCAACGCCTCGCCCCGCTCGGCCTTGCGACGGCATGCGCCAGCGGCGCTCATGAAGCTCTCGAGGGATGCGCGGGTGAACTGACTGGGGGCCTGAACATGGCAGGTCAGCGCGGCGCGATCTCTCGAGGGAAGCTCCGCAGGCGGCGTGTACGAAACCACCGCACCCGTGACCGCGTTCAGATGGGACGCGCCGAAGCTCGCAACGAACGAGTTGCAGGCGCTAGACCGTTGGTCCATCTGCGCGCTGAAATGGTTCATCATCCGGTTCGCGAACGCCGCGGGAGACCAGTCACATGGGCCAAGCCAATCGCCAGAAAGACACCCGGCACCGCGTGCTTTGTTCAAGAGCGTACCCATCTCCATGGCGATTCGCCGCCGCGCGGCGCTCTCCGGACTCGGAAGCGACAGGGTCGCGCCGGAGACGGCCATCATCCCTGTGCCAACCGTGGTCGAACCGCTCGCTGCGCGATCGCCCGAAGGGGTTCGTGCCGTGAAGCCGCCTCCTTCGCGGCCGGGGCCCGTCGCCGGTGGCCCGAGCATCTCTGGCGTCCAACCGCTGCCCGCGTACTGTCGGTCGAGGTCACGCCACTCTTCGATCAGGGTCGCGTAACGCTGCAACTCGACGAACCAAGCGTTCAGCTCGTCGTCGAGGTAACGTCTTTGAACCCCGGCATCCCAATCGCTTCCCAGAAGACTCCCCAGGGTATCCACGTCGTTCGGCGGTACGTCGAACGCGCTCTGTGGATGCGGCATGGTGGCAATGGATCCAAGCCCGTTGGCCGGCGGCCGCCCCTCGTAGCTCAGGTTCTCGTTTAGCCATCGTTGGACCGACCATGACTGAGGGCGTTGCCGCTTCTGGGGAGGGATCGTGGCCAGCTGAACGAGCGCGTGGCGACCTGCGAAATGGGCATGACGGATCGTCGCGTCGAGAAGCGCTGGCAAGGTCCCCATCATGATGTGCCGGGGAGGCGCGAATCCGAACTCAGCGTTCTGCCCGACCCACATCGCACCTGCCGTCTGCCCGTCGAATCCAGCGATCAGCCTTCCGGTACCGAAGCCTTCGTGCCGTGTTCCAATCGCCCAATGCTCGGAGGTGCTCGCAAACGCCTGATTCACCATGTGCCGAAAGTCGCCTCGCGCCGGACCCACATGGCGCAGGTAGCGCGTCAGGCCGTAGAACTTCTCGTACACGTACTCGTCGCAGGAGGTCACGACGTCGCCATTCGCGGCCCAGAGTGCATGGGTATCGATGCCGAACGCGCCCCCAACCCCGAGCGGTGACCCGCTGCCGCTGCTCGGCGCATAAGCGAGGGCCAACTCGACGCTCGAGTACGAGGCCGGGTCCGGCACCACCTGAAATGGCGCGAGCGGGCGAGGGTCTCTACGTGTGTAGCCGATCCCCGACTGGCTGAAATCGCTCGGCACGTGCGCGAGCGTCGTGGGAGCCACGAAGTTGTTCGCCGCGGCGCTGTAGAGAGGCGCGCACGCCTCGCGGCGTTGGTGTCCGCAGGAGGTGTCGAGCCACGCGGTGTCCATGCACTGTTCCGCCGTGGGGTCGGCGCAGGTCATCTGAAACCCACCCACTCCGCCCAACTGTGCCGAGGCGGGCAGAGGGGATGAGGCGATGGCCAGGGACGCGAGAAGCGCGAGGGCGGGCCAGGGGGAACGTGAGATCATCGGTCGTCTCCTTGCGAGGGACGCAGCGGGTCCTTCTCGGTCTTGGTGACGAGGCGCGTCGATCTTGCGGCAGAGCATGCATATTCGAGGGACGAGTGCCCCCAACCCGAAGTCCGGACGGCCAGCGGCGGAAGGTCGCGGCGTCGCAGAACGCCACCGCGCGCTCGGCCACGTTGCGTAGCTCGCGGACGTTCCCCGGCCAGTCGTGCTGAAGGAGGTAACGAAACCCGTCCTGGGCGATGGCGAGCGGCGCGCGGTCCTGGCGTCGGCACGCCGCGCGCACGAAGGCGCGCGTCAGCGGCTCGATCTCCGCACGTCGATCACGGAGCGGCGGCACCACGATCGCCACGCCGCGCAGTCGGACGAAGAGATCCTGGCGGAAGCGGCCGTGCTTCACCTCGGAATCGAGGCCCTTGCACGTGGCGGCCCGACTCGAAGGTCGATCGGTCGGCTCTCGATCGCGCCCAGCCGCCGCACCGAGCGCTCCTCGAGGACCTGAAGGAGCTTCGCCTGCAGCTGCGCTGCCTTGTCGCCGACCTCGTCGAGGAAGAGGGTCCCGCCGCGCGCGCAACGTCGCCCCGAGCGCTCTCGCGCGCGACGTCACGCACTCCGCGAGCCGCTCCGCTTCGTCGCGCGAGGACCCGAGAACGAACGCCACGAACTCGTGCGAACCCACGCGAATGGTTGTCGCGTTTTGGTGGCGAGCCGCGCCGGCCCATGTACGCCCCCCTGCGTGCTCATTCGCCATTTTGCAGCGACCTCTCGAAGCGCTCGAGGTCGACCCAAAGGACCGAACGCATCCCAGCCGAGTTGGCGGAGCTCGCACGATGAGCTTCCAGCCGGTCAGATCGATCGGACGCACGATCCGAGTTCGGCTCCGCGTTCGCGACCGAGGTGCGACGCCGCTCCACTCCCCGTACCGATCGGCGAGCGACCTCGATCGCTGGCGCCGCTTCTGTGGCCTTCGCCGCCCCGGTCGCCTCGGAAGCCGTGCACTCGGAAGGCGTACGCTCGGTGCCTCCGAGCTCGGAAGCTGCGAGCTCGGCGCCTGCGCGCTCGGCGCCTGCGCGCTCGGGGCGCGCGGAGCCTGCGAGCTTGGGGCGTGCCGAGTCTGCGGGCTCGGGTGGCTCGGTCGATCCTGGCGTCACAGCCACCGCCTCCGGCTCCAGTTCAGTGCGCTCGCTCGATGCCGCCGCGTCGGACGAGCGCAGCCCAAGCGCGACGCCGCACGCGATCGCGATGACCACGAAGGTGGTCATGGCGAGCCAGCGCAACACCGATTGTGGAGCGCGTCGCTCGTTGGGCCGGTGCTCGTTGGGCCGGTGCTCGTTGGGCCGGTGCTCGTTGGGCCGGCGCTCGTTGGGCCGGTGCTCGTTGGGCCGGTGCTCGTTGGGCCGGTGCCCGTTGGGTCGGGTGGGGGCTTCGTCGAAGAGCGCGACGGTCGGCTGCGGACCGGAGACTTCGCTCATGACTTGCCGGATGCGCGACTCGAGGTGGTGTACACGTGCGCCCCCTCGCGCGCGCACGACCCCGCCCAACGCCGCGGGCGACGCCCAACCGACGGAAGCGCGCGCCGCGCGCTCGAGCGCATTCGCCATCTCCTCGGCGTTGCGGAAGCGTCGCGCAACGTCACGATCGAGTGCCTTCGCGATTACGTCCGCGATCACCGGCGGAACCCCCGCCGCCTCGTCAAGCCTCGGGATCGGGTGGCTAGCGATCAACTTCGCGAGCGCAAGCGGGTTCGGCGCCGCGAAGAGCCGCTTGCCACGGAACGCCTCCCACGCGACGACGCCCAACGCGAACACGTCGCTACGGCGGTCGAGCACGTCGCGCGCCTCGAGCTGCTCGGGCGAGAAGTACGCCAACTTGCCCTTCAGCTCGCCGGTCTGAGTGTGCGACCGACGATGCATCGCGCGCGCGACGCCGAAGTCGCTCAGACGGACGCGCCCGTCGACGCCGATCAGCACGTTGTGCGGAGAGACGTCGCGATGCACGAGCTCGAGTCGTTCGCCCGTCGCGCTGCGCGCCTCGTGCGCGTCGTGCAGACCACGCGCCGTCTGCACGATCACCGAGGCCGCCATCGCGGGTGGTAGCGCACCTGCGCGCAGCAGCGCCTGCAAGTTCGCGCCGATCACCAGGTCCATCGCCATGTAGAGCGTGTCGCCCTCGCGCCCGAGGTCGCGCACGCTGACGACGTTCGAGCTCTCGACGTTCGCCGCCAGTGTCGCCTCGTCGAGGAACATCGAAACGAAGCGCTCGTCCCGCGTCAGATGCGGGAGCATCAACTTGATCGCGATCGGCTTCTGAAAGCCTTCGTCACCCACCAGCCGCGCCGCGTAGACGGTCGCCATCCCGCCGGACGCAATCGGGAAGAGTATCTCGTAGCGACCGAAGTGCTCTCCCGCTAGGTACGGCTCCGATCCTTGCTCCGTCCGCCCGCGCCCCGTCCGCTCGTCGATGTCGGGCTCGACGAGCTGCGAACGCACGGCCCGCACGAGGGCCAAGCCAAACTGGCGGGTGGAGACGGTCGAAATGCCAGCGAGATGCAGTCGTGTCATGCGTCCACTCCCGCGTTCTGGTGTGTCTCGGCGCTCGACTCGGAGCGGGTCCGTACGAGGGGCCACATCAGCTCGACCTGCCAGGGCCGGTCGTCGAGGTTCTCGATCCCGAAGCTGAGCGGATACTTGCGCGTGAACCGGGCCGTGCCGAAGAGCACATCCCACAAGAACAGCATGTTGCCGTAGTTGCCTTTGTAGAACGTGATGCCGTCGTCCGCATGTCGACCGTGATGCATGTTGTGGGTAGAGGGCGTGGATACGGTCCGCTCTACAGCCCACATCAAAGGACGAAGCGCACGCACTTGGTACAGCATTGCATCCCATCGCACGCTCGAGTGTGCGCCTGCAATGATGCACAACTTCAGCACGGCATAACCCACGTACACCGAGCCCAACCCGAGGTGCACCAGGGCGCCGCTGATCCACAAACTCGGCATGAGTGCGTAGTAGAAGATGTTGTTGCGGTACATCATCTGGACGCTCATGTAGCGGGCTGAGTGATGGGCGCGGTGCAGGTTGTAGAGGACGGGCACGTTGTGCGAGGTGCGGTGCCAGGCGTACTGAATGAGGTCATCGCCGATCAGGAGGAGGGCGACCATCGCCCACCACGGCAGCCCCGCGAGGGCGCCCTCGGAGCGAGGGGCTGCGACGCCCAGAAGTGTCGCCGAAAGGACCACCACGGTCGGGCTCGTGAGCGCGACGCCCACCGTTGAGAAGACGTCCAACAGCCAATCGCGTCGGCGAATGTCCCGGGTGCGCCAGTGTCCCGCGACGAGCTCGGCGAGCATGAACCCGATGTACACGGCGAAGATCGCGAATCGTGTGTCCATACGCTCCAGGGTGGGAGCTGCGTGGGATGATGAAAAGTGGTATGTTTTCATCTAAATATGCGTGACGAGAATGAATCGCCTGCGAGATACGACCTGCGGCACCTGCGGCACCTGGTTGCGGTGCATGAGCACGGCACCCTGCAGGCGGCCGCGGAGCAGCTGCACCTGAGCCAGTCGGCGCTGACGAAGTCGCTGCAACGGCTTGAGGAGACGCTCGGGGCCGAGCTTTTCGATCGCAGCGGCCGACGCCTCCTCCTCACACCGCTCGGGCGGCACGTGCTTATGCGCGCCAAACGTGTGCTGCGGGTGGCCGACGACGTGCAACGCGAGGCGGACTTGTTCGGGGCGGGTGCTTTCGGAGAGGTCGTGCTTGGGGTCGGACCCGTCGTGGCGCTCGGCAGCCTGCCGCAGGTGCTGGCGGCATTCTGCCCGCGATTTCCTCAGGTGGGTGTGGTGGTGCGCAGCGGGTCCACCGAGAGCCTCGTGCCACGGCTCCTCACCGGCGAGCTGCACTTCGTCGTCGCGGATTATGAGGCTCTCGAGGCGCACCCCGAGCTGCAGGCGCGCTCGTTGGGTGCAGACCCCATCGGTGTCGCCGCGCGTCCGGGGCACCCGTTGTGCGGCACCACAACGCCTGCCCTCGACGAGGTGCTGCGTTTCCCACGAGCCTCCGCGACGGCGCCCCCGCGCATACGCCAGTGGCTGCGGACGCAGCCTGGCGGTGACGAGCTGCGTCAGTCCCTCACCTGCGACAACTACGAGGTGCTGGTGGCGGTCGCGGAGGAGAGCGACACGCTCGTCCTCGGGCCGCTCTCGATGCTGCGCCGCTACGAGCGGGGAGGGCGTCTCGTGGTGCTGCCCATCGAGTATCCGAGCCCACCGAGCGAGCCCGCGGTGTTGTGCGTTCGAGACCGTCCGTTGGCGCCCGTCGTGGTCGCGCTGATGAAGGAGTTCGGCGTCGCCGTAGCAGGCAGCTGAGAACTCACGTCCGCGCTTCGCGCGATCATTACTCCACCCGCGCCATCCTCTCACGCTCGAAAGAGCCCCACATTTCCTCGGTTCGACGACGCACGATTCGAACCACTGGACCCCACGAGCCCGCGTTTGTCAGCAGCCCGCTCGCGAGCAGACGGGCGACGGCGCTCATGGATCCCGGGGACTCAGACGTGTACCATGGGCCTGCTCGACGTCATGTCCGCGCCCTCCTTCGGCCGCTACCGCGTGATCGCTCCCGTCGCCAAAGGTGGAATGGCGGAAGTGTTTGCAGGGGAAATCGTCGGAGAAGCGGGGTTCAGTCGGCCCGTCGCGATCAAGTCGATTCGACCGGAGTTCGTCGGAGAGCCTGAGTTCGTCACGATGTTTTTGGACGAAGCGCGCCTCGCCGCGAACGTCCAGAGCCCCCACGTCGTTCACACCTTCGACCTTGGTCGCACCGACGAGGGTGTGCCCTTCATGGTCATGGAGCTCGTGCTCGGCGCAACGGTGAGCCAACTGCTTCGCGCCTGCCAGCCCGCTCCGCTCCCGTTGCCGTTCGCGGTCGAGATCTTGCGGCAGGCGCTCTTCGGGCTCGAAGACGCGCACGCGGCGCGCTCGCCGCGGGGCGAACCGCTGCGGCTCGTGCACCGCGATGTGGCACCGAAGAACATCCTCGTCGGGATCGACGGTCGAACGCGCATCATGGATTTCGGTGTGGCGCATGCGGTGGAGCGTCTCACACGAACCTCCACGGGCCAGCTGAAGGGGACCATTCGATACTTGTCGCCAGAGCAAGCGGATCTTCAGCCGTTGGATCAACGGTCAGATATCTTCGCAATGGGTATCGTGGCTTTCGAGATGTTGACGGGGACACACCTCTTCGACGGTCACGCAATGCTGGATGTGTATCGGCAGGTGATGTCCCAGCCGATCCCGGACGTGCGCGATTACCAGCCCGGGATCCCGGCGCCGCTCGCGGAGGCCGTCGCCATGGCACTCGCGCGCGACCGTGAGGAGCGATGGCAGCGCGCGTCGGATTTCTCGCGGGCGCTCGAGACGATCGCCGTGCCTCGACCGCGCGACGCCGACCTTCGCAGCTTCGTGCGCGCAAATCTCCCGCAGTCGATGCGGGACCTTCGCGCGCGGCTGATCGAGCACGCGGGGGGGACGCTCGAGCCGCAGTCGATCGAGATCGACGTCGATGACTCGGTCGGATCGGACGAGGAGCCGACGCACGTTGAGGTCGCTCCACCCAAGCCGGACCGCGAGCAGCCAACGGAGCCGATCGTCGCGGGTCGCGGGGAACGCGGTCGGCGAGCCGGTCGGGGCGGAGAGCGCGGCGTCGTGACGTGCGACACGACGCCGACGACAAGCCCGACGTGGACACCGAGCGAGAAGCCTGCGAGCCGGGGCGCGAGGGCGCGTGAGAAGCCCTTTCGAGGTCGGACGTCGTTGCGCCAAGCGCTGCTCTGGCTAGCGCTTGCGCTCGCGCTCGGCGCGCTCGGCTACGGGCTCGCGAAGGCCGGCATCTTCGATGCATGGCGTGGCTCTGCGTCCACGCTCTCCGCTCCGGTAGATCTGGCCCGAATCGAAGGCGTCCGGGCCGACGTCGTCCTCGGTCGAGACGCGATGTGTGCGCGCACGAGCTGTTGCTCGCGACGCTCCCGGCGCTTCGGGACGATGAACGAGGCGGCGCCACCAGCCGCGCATCGCGGCGGTGATCGAGCTGTTGCTCGCGACGCTTCCAGCGCTTCAGGATGATGAACGAGGCGGTCGCTCGCGACGTTCGAGGGCCTACGACATCAGCCGCGGCTCGGCTTCGTGGCCGGCGAGCTCAACGCCACGACATCGACTCGAGTCGGATCCTGTCGCCAAAGCGTCCGTTCGGTGCGGTCGTGCCTGGGTGATACAAGACGAGCCACACGGGGCCGACCCCCGCGGGGAGCGCGAGCTCGCTCGCGCGCGTGACGGGCGTGCCCATCACGCCGTTCGCGCGGACCAGCATCGCCGACGTCGAGGTCTCGGCCGTCTCGAGCAGGGTGAGCTCGAGGGCCTCGGCGCCCTCGAGGGGCGCGTCGAGCGCGATCGCGAGCGCGAATGGGGGCTGAGGCGCAGACCGACTTCGCACGATCTGCAAGCCTCCCTCGTGATGCTCGAGCGTCTCTCCTCGCGCGTCCACTGCGTCCTCGCGGAAGGTCTCCAGCGTGAGGTCGTCGAGCACGTCCGACGTCGAGAAGGGCGTTGCGTGCGAGAGCTCGACGTCGGGGCGCGTGCCCGTGAGCTCGACCTCGACCTCGGCGCCCATCGCGAGCGGGCCGAGCTCCAACACCTCCTCGTCGCCTGCGGACCAGGTGGCGCGGAGCTCGCCGTCCACGCGGAGCGCGAGCCCATCGAGCGTCGCGTCGGTTGGGTAGGTCGTTTGGACGCGGACACGTCCGTCGGGGAGGATCGTCGACTTCTCGACGAGCCCGGTCACCGCGACCCGGTAGACGAACGTCTCGTCGGTTCGGCAGAGCGTGAGGACGCCGTCGTAGGTCGGCGCCGAGTCGCTGCCGGGGTAGATGCGGCCGCACTCTTCGTGGATCAGCTCCGCGCAGCCGCTCGTCCGCCCGACGCGCAGCTCGCATCGGCCCCACGCGGACGGCAGGACCACGGTGCTGGTGGTCGCGTCCCTGTCGAAGGCGAGCTCGTGCAGGGTGCCGTGCTCCGCACCGAAGGTCTCATCGCGTACGTGGGTTGGTGTGCCAGCCGCGTCGACGAAGAGCACGACGCGGCCGCTCACGAGCTGGGTCTGGTCGGGGCCGAGGCTCAGCTCGCCGGTGCCCTCGAGGATGTACGCGCCGGGTGAGAGCGGCTCCGTGTCGTCGGCACCGCCGCAGGCGAGGAGCAGCGTGACAGCGAGAGTGGTCGAGAGTCTCATTTCTGGAAAGCGAAGCAATAATCGTGCGAAAGGAAATGTGCCAGGCGGTGCCAGACGCGCGCGCTTGCTTTGCGACGTCTTCGACGAAGAGTTGTTGAATTGCGCGGGGTTTCATTCGCGCGCCTCACACGCGCGCAGCGCGCAGCGCGAGGCTGGCGCGACCCCGTGGCGCGCAGCGAGCACCAAGAACGCGCTGTCAGTCCCAGCGGCTCGACACGAAGAGCGACCACGGGCCGAAGGTCACGGGCGCGTCGCCCGCGTTCTCGACGTGGAGGAACCATCGGCCGTTGACCGCCTCGTCGCCCCACGGATAGAGGATGTGGTGGCCTTCGAGCGGGCGGTCGCGGGTCGGGTCCCAGGCCGGCGTCGGGGAGCCGTAGGGGTTCTCGAGGTGGAGCGTGACGGGGGCGCTCGGGCCGGTGTCGCGGAGGCTCAGGACGAGATCGACCGGGACGGAGGCGAGCCCGGTGATGCGGAAGTCGATCGAGGTCGAGCTCGCGGCGGGGACGGTGAAGCCGGCGAAGTCGTAGCTGGCCTGCATCCACGAGGGATTGCAGTAGCCCCAGCCCCAATCCATCGTCAGCCCCGTGCAGAACGCGCCGGGCGCGCAGTGCTGCGTCTCGGAGCACTCCCACCCCTCGCCGCGCAGCTCGCTTCGCGGGGTGCACTCGCCGGTGCGGTCGTCGCCGTAGGGGAGGCGGCCCGCGCAGAGGTCGTCCCCCGCGCAGTCGGCGTCGACGCGGCAGCGCCCCTCGGGCGCCGGCGTGGCGAGCGCGTCGACGAGCGCGGGGTTGGCGCGCGCGAAGTCGCGGAGGCGCTCGAGGCTGGCGGGGCCGACCCAGGGGACGCTGGCGAGCGCGGGGATCGAGGCGAGGGGGCGCGCCGCGAGGACGTTCTCGGCCGCGCGCACGGTGAGCCCCGCGGATTGGATCTGCGCCTGGGTCGCGAGGTTCGCGACGATGAGCGTGGCGTCCGCCTCGCCGAGCGTGAAGCTGACGCCGTCGAAGACGCCGAGAAGCTCGTCGTCGTGGCGGCAGATCCCCGCGTCGTCTCCGCCCGCCCCGCGGCAGCGCGCGTCGTCGCAGTCGGCGTCCGTGGCGCAGGCGACGGGCGGCGGGACGGAGAGGGCATAGGCGCGGAGGCGCTCGAGGCCGACGGGGCCGACGTAGCGAACGCTCGAGAGCGCGAGCACGGAGGGGATCGGTCGGGCCTCGAGGATGCCGCGGATGGCTTGGGTCTGGAGGCCGACGTCGTGGCGTAGCGTCGCCTCGGCGGCGCTGTTGGCCACGCGGAGCGTCGCGGTGGCCTCGTCGACGGTGAAGGGGACGCCGTCGTAGACGCCGAGGAGGTCGTCGCCGTCGGGCACGAAGCCGTTCGCGAGCGCGTAGTCGAGGATGCGCTGCAGGCTCGCGGGGCCGACCCAGCGGACGGCGAGCACCTCGTCGATGGTGCGGAAGGGTCGGTCGTCACGGGTGCCGAAGACGCCGTCGGGGCCGTCGCGGTGCGCGATGAGCCCCTCGGCGGCGCGTCGGTCCAGGCGCACTCGTTGGTCGAGCGTCCCGAAGGTCGTCGTCTCGGCGTTGAGGAAGGCGAGGACGCCGACGGCCTCGGGCTGGCCGTCGATGAGCGCGAAGGTCTCGCTGGAGGTGGTCTCGGATGCGCAGCCAAGGCTCGCGGCGAGGAGGAGGAAGAGAGCCAAGGTCGGCTTCGGTAGGCGCATGAAGGTCATTCGCATCCATTGCACCCCACCGCAAGTGAACAGTGCCCTGCCCCTGCCCCTGCCCCTGCCCCTGCCCGCGCGCTCATCTCGTCACTCGTGCCCTCAACCGCGCATCTCCGTGCTTCGGCTCGCGCGCGACGGAAATCGCGAACGAGCGCGCGCTGATGTGAGGGGGCCGAGGTTGATCGCTCGATCCCGCGCTTGCCTCACGGCGACCCGGGTGGGCACCCTCGCCGTCTCATGTCCGCCGCCGAGTCCGCCGAGCTCCTCTTCGCCAAGATCCGCGACGCGAAGGCCCTCAAGTCGAAGGCCCACCTGCCCAAGGCGCGCGAGGACGCGGCGCGTCTGCTCGAGGCCCTGGCGCGGCGCGGCGTGGAGCAGACGGGCACGTGGTTGCGGTTGCCGCCGCTGGTGCAGCTGCGGGCGCTCGTCGCCTCGGGGCCGCAGCGCGAGAAGGCGCTCGCGAAGGCGCTGAAGGCGACGACGCCGGCCGAGCGGAAGGCCGCGGTCGAGGCCTTGCTCCGCGAGGGCGCGGCGCGTCGGGTGGTTCGGCGGGGGGAGGTATGGCTCGTGGCGCCGAGCCCCGCGATCCTCGACGACGACGAGGCGCGCGCGCTGGCGGCGCTCGGCGCGAGCCTAGGAAAGCTGCTGCGCGCCATGAAGGTGGGCAAGAAGGGGGCCCTCTCGGTCGAGCGGGAGGAGCTCGGCGCGTTCGTCGACGAGCTCGCGCGGCTCCGGGGCGCGGCGTCTCCTGATGACGTGATGTGGCGCCTCATCGAGGCGAGCCCGGCGACAGCGCTCGTCTCGGTGCCCGAGCTGGTCCGCGCGTCGTCGCTCGCGCCCGAGCGCGCCAAGTCCGCGCTGCTCGCGCTCGACCGGGACGGGCGCGTGGAGCTGCGGGCGGAGTCGGGCATAGGGACGCTCACGGAGGCCGACGTCGCGCTCTGTCCGATGGGCGCGGATGGCTTCCCGCTCTCGTACCTGCGTCGAAAGGAGGTCGCGTGATGCGGAGCCCCTTCGAGCGCGAGATCGCGGATCCCTACGCGGCGGACTTCGTCGATCTCGAGCCCCTGAACGCGAGCGCGAGCGACGCGATCCGCGCCCGCATCGACGAGGTCCGGCGTCGCGCGACCGAGCCCGATCTGCGCTCGGCCTCCGTCACGGTGCTCGGGCCCGCCGGAGCCGGCAAGACGCACCTCTTCGCGCGCCTCCGCAAGTCGTGCGGGGCGCGCGCGTCGTTCGTGCTCTTGCGGCCCGAGGTCGGCGTCGAGACCTCGCTGACGCACGTGCTCGCGGCGGCGGTCGACGGGCTCAAGCGGCCGCCGCCCGGCCACGAGGACTCGCTCCTCGAGTGCATCGTCGGCAGCTTCCTCGCGTCCGTGCGGGGCGCGCCGGCGAGCTTCCCGCGCGCGCACCTCGCCGACCTCCGCGCGCGGGGTGAGGCGTCGATCGAGGAGGCCGTCGAGGAGGCGCTCGAGCTCGCCGAGCGGCGCTTCCCGGAGATCGACGCGGAGTGGCTGGCGGAGCTGCTGCGCGTGCCCTTCCGCCCCGCGCCCGCCCGGCGCGCGGCGATGGTCTGGCTCTCGGGTCGCGAGCCGAACGAGCTGGACCTGAAGCGCCTGGGTCGCACCGAGCGGCTCGCCGCCGCGGCGGTGCTTCCCGCGCTGCGCACGTTGGGCGTCGTCGCCGCGGTGGGCGCGCCGCTCGTGCTCGTCTTCGACCAGCTCGAGAACCTCGCGAGCGACGACGACGCGCTGGTGCACGCGCACGCGCGCGTGGTCGCGGATCTGGTCGACGGCGTGCGAGGGCTCGTCGTGGTGCAGATGGCGCTCGACGCGGAGTGGGAGCGCCGCATCCGGCCGCTGCTGACGCAGGCCGAGCGCGCGCGGCTCGAGGCGCGCGTCGAGCTGATGTCGCTGCCGAGCGCCGAGGAGCGCGACGAGCTGCTGCGTCTCTGGCTCTCCGTGCTGCCAGAGGACGAGCGTCCCAAGCCTTTCCCGGCGCCCTTCTCGGAGGCGCGCTGGGGCGAGCTTCGGACGCGACCGGGCGTGACGCCCCGGGCCATCTTGGTGGCCGCGCGACGCGCGATGGATGGGGACGACGCGCCCTCGACGAGCGAGCCTTCGTCCGACGAGGCGCGCGCCGACCGCGCCGAAGAGCTCTCCGATCGCTTGGAGGAGCTCTGGTCGCGAGAGCTCGAGCGGGCGCGCGAGGTGCACGACGCTCTCGCCGCCGAGGGGCGCGGGGTGGACGCGGAGCGGCTCGTGGGCGCGCTGGTCGCGGCGGCCTCGCTCGCGTCGGACGTGAAGGTCGACGTCGCGCGCGGGCGGCAGCGGCACGACGCGCGGCTCGTGCGTGGGGGTGGTCACGTGACGTTGATGCTCGTCCAAGCGGTGCACCCGCGCTCGGTCGCCTCGAGCCTCCGGCACGCCGCCGAGCTCGCGGTGGATCGCGACGTCCGCGTCGTCCGTCAGGCGGCGCTCGGGGTGCCGCCCACGTGGAAGAAGGTGCGCGCGCAGCTCGTGGAGCTGCGCGTGATGCCGCGCGTGGAGGTCTTGGAGCTGACGCGCGATCAGGTCTGCGAGCTCCTCGCGATCCACGACTTCCTCGCGGCCGCGCGGTCCCAGGACCTCGCCGGGCCGGATGGCTTGCCGATCGCCGAGGCCGAGGTCCGCGCGTGGCTCGCGGCGCGGGACCGGTCGCGGAGCGAGCGGCTGCTCTCCCCGATGCGGCTGGGCGCCGACGCCGACGAGGAGCCGGCGCCGAAGGGCGCCGCTTCGCCCAGGGAAGCGCCGCCGCCGAAGGAGGCCCCGCCGGAGGCGAGCCGCGGGGGCGCCGGGCGCGCGGTGCTCGAGCGGCTGCGCCTCGCGTCGGTCGATCGCGTCGTGCGCGAGGCCGCGCTCGAGGGCGCGTCGCGACCGAGCGTGCTCGAGGAGCTCCGCCGCGATCCGCGCGTGCGCTGGTTCGGTCGGTCCATCGTGTGGCTCTCGGAGACGGGAGGTGGGCGATGACGGCCAGCGTCTCGGTGACGGAGGTGCGCAACGCGATGCGTTGCCCCCGTGTCTTCGCGCTCGGTCGCGAGGGGGGCCAGCGCGTCGCGTTCCCGGTCGGCGCGTCGTCGCTCGGCTCGACGTTCCATCGCGTGGTCGAGGGGCTCCACCGCGTGGGCGCGGCGGCCCTCGGGGCGCTCCCCGAGGGCGCTCGCACCGAGGCGGTCGCTGCGGCGCTTCGTGTCGTGGTCGTCGACCTGCTCGCGGGCGAGATCGAGGCCTCGCCGACGCTGGCGACGATGCCGGCCGAGGTGGACGAGCTCGCCGACGCGCTGCGCGAGCTCGCGGGCTACGTCGCGCGCGGGCTAGCCGACCTCGGGCCGGGTCGACCTTCGGAGGCGTTCGAGGCCTTCAGCGCCGCCGCCGAGCTCGAGGTGTCGGACCTCGTCGACGTGGGGGGCGGCGACGCGGTCATCCTCGCGGGGCGGCTCGACGCGCTCCATCAACGCCACGACCGCGTCGAGGTGGTCGAGTACAAGCTCACCTCGGAGGCGAACGACGAGCTCGATCGCGCCCAGGTCGCGCTCTATCGCCACCTGCTGCGCGAGGCCGTCGAGCTCGACGCGCACCCAGTCGTGCTGCGCTTCGACCCCGCGATGCGG
Organism: Myxococcales bacterium; assembly: GCA_019637115.1. Taxonomy (GTDB): domain Bacteria; phylum Myxococcota_A; class Polyangia; order Polyangiales; family Houyiibacteriaceae; genus JACKEH01. The sequence continues at coordinate 29,886 of JAHBWH010000091.1, forward strand.
ACGACGGAGCTCAGCCCGGCGGAGGCGGACGCGTTGGTCGAGCGCAAGCTGCTGCCGCTGGTCCGAGACATGGCGGGCTGGCTGGCCGACCCGCGGAGCGCGCCGCCGCCCGCGCGGGGTGACCTCTGCCCGGTCTGTCCCGTGCGCGCGGCCTGCGTGGCGGCTTACCCGGAGCCGCTCGCGTGTCGCGACGAGCCCCCGAGCGGCGCGTCGCGCCCGCGGCCCGACCCGCTCGGTCGCTTCCAGCCGCTCGACCTCGCGCCGCCGACGGTGCCCACGCAGCCGGGCGCGACCGAGGACGACGCGGGCGTCGCCGAGGCGCGCGAGCTCGCGAAGCACATCGAGGTCGCGTTCCGGCAGGCGCACGTCGCGGTGCAGATGAAGCCGCCGACCATCGGGCCGCGCTTCGTGACCTTCGAGGTCACGGCCCCGCGCGGGCGTATCCGGAAGGTCGACGGCGCGGCCGAGGACGTCGAGCACCACCTGGCGAGCGAGCAGGGCGTGGCCGCCATCTACCGGCGCCAGGGTGGCATCCGCACCTTCGAGGTCGCGCGTCGCACGCCGCGTCGCGTGACGCTCGCGCCGCTCTTGCAGGCCAAGCGCGAGTGGCTGGCCGAGCGCCCCGGGCGCTTCGTGCTCGGCGAGGACGCGCGCGGGCGGCCGGTCGTCGGCGACTTCGGCGACCACGTCTCGTGCCATATGCTGGTCGGCGGCTCTGCCGGGAGCGGCAAGTCGGTGTTGCTCCGCGCGATCGCGACGAGCCTCGTGTACTTCCACCCGCCCTCGAGCGTCCGGCTCACGCTGGTGGATCCCAAGCGCGTGACCTTCGGCGGCGAGTTCAAGTCGCGCATCGCGGCGCACCTCGCCGAGCCGGTCTGCCACGACACCGAGGCGACGCTGCAGGTGCTCGAGCGCCTCGTCGAGGAGATGGAGGAGCGCTACGCGCTCTTCGAGGCGGCGCAGGTGGAGGACTGCCAGGCCTACAACGAGCAGGCCTCGGCGGCCGAGCAGCTCGCGCGTCACGTCGTCATCGTCGACGAGTTCGCGGACCTCACGGTCGACAAGGCGCTCAGCGCGGCGTTCTTCCAGTCGGTCGTGCGCCTCGGGAACATGGCGCGCGCGGCGGGCATCCACCTCGTGCTCGCGACCCAGCGCCCGGACGCCAAGACGGTGCCGGGGAAGGTGCGGACGAATCTCTCGGCGAAGGTGGCGCTCCGCGTGCCCAACCAGACGAGCTCGCGGATCATCCTCGACCAGGGCGGCGCCGAGAAGCTGCTCGGCCACGGCGACTTCCTCGCGGACCTCGGGCATGGCCTGATCCGCGCGCAGGGCGCGATGGCTTGAAGTCGAAGCGCCCGGCGCACCTGCGGTCGCGACGAGCTGCGTGGCGCGTGGCGACTTCGTGGTGGACACCGCAGTCGGGCGCGCTGCCTTCGCGCGCGCCGCCCCCCGGCGACCGGAGGGGATCTCACGCTGCTGGCCTTCTGCGACCGAGAGCTCATCGCGCGACGCTTCGAGCAACCCTACCTGACCCGGATCGACGCGGACCGCGGCACCGTGACTTCGACGTTCCGTGGCGATGGAACCACCGCCGACTGCCGCGGGGGGCGCGTCGCGCTCGTTCAGGGGAGCACGCTCGTCGTGATGGACCTCGGGCATCCGACCGAGCGCCTCGCGCTCGCGCTCGCACTCGAGGACTCCAGGATGCGCGTGCGCGCGCTGCGCCTCGAGCTCGACGGCCGGCACGTGCTGCTCTCCGCCGCGGGTCGGTGGATGCGCGTCGCGTTTCCGGCGGCCGCATCGTCGGACCTGCGAGCGGCACTTGACATCTGTTCAGTTATGCGCTAAGAAAAACCCGGGCTGGATTCGATGAGGGGACACCACGACCAGCAGCTCGCCGATGGGATGAGCGCCGACCTGACGCTCGAGGATCTCGAGGGCGCGGACGAG
>JAHBWH010000092.1 GCA_019637115.1 Myxococcales bacterium
TCGCGCTGTTCGAGCGTGCGGAGCTGGTGGGCGGCGCGACGCTCGAAGTGTCCTGGGGCTACCCCGGCAACATGGCGCCGCCGCGCCGGGTCGTCGTGAAGAAGCTCAAGGGCTTCCAGACGCTGACCATCGAGGGCCAGGCCACGAGCGTCTTGATGAACCGCGAGGCGAAGACGCGCTCGTGGGCGAACAAGTCGCGCGCCGACGTCGTGCGGGAGATCGCCGCCGAGCACGGCTACGAGGGCGAGTTCCTCGACGTGGAGGACACCGGCGAGGTGCTCGACACCATCAGCCAGAGCGCCGAGACCGATGCGCGCTTCCTGCGGCGCCTCGCCGCGCGCGAGGAGTACGAGTACTTCGTCGACGACACGGGCTTTCACTGGCGCTCGCGCGATCAGGCCAGCGCGCCGAAGCACGTTCTGACGTGGTTCTCCGACCCGGCACGCGGCGACATCATCTCGGTCAGCGTCGAGAGCGATCTCCAGCGACGCGCCGGCCGCGTCGAGGTGCGTGGGCGCGATCCGCTCGCCAAGACCACGGTGGAGTCGGCGGCGACGAGCGCCACGGTCGAGCGCGCGACGCTGAGCGACGTCCTCGAGGTGGTCGACCGCGAGACCGGCGAGACCTCGCTGCAGGCGCGCAACGCGACGACCAGCGTGCATCCGACCTCCGCGCCGACGCCGGCTGCCGCCGAGCGCGAGTCGGCCGCGCGCTTCCGCCGCGCCGAACGCGAAACGGTGAAGCTCGCGCTGCAGGTGGTGGGCGACCCGACGCTGCGCGCGAAGCAGGTCGTCGAGGTGCGCGGCATCTCGAGCCTACTCTCCGGCAAGTACTACGTGACCGAGGCGAAGCACGTCATCTCGTCCTCGGGCTACGTCGTCGACCTGAAGCTCACGCGCGACGGCACCGGCGCTCGCCGAGGCGCGGGCCCGAACGCACGAGGGCAGCCGCAGGGCGGCGAGCCGAACCGCACCACACCGGCGACGGGCACGAGCACGGTGACCGAGCTCGAGCGGGTCGACCCGGAGACGGGCCGCACCGTCGTCGAGTACCGGCACGACGGCAACGTCGTCGGCGTCGAGGACCCGGAGGCCGGCGTCAGCCGCATGTACTGAGGAGCCACGCGATGAGCACCTTCGACGACGATATCCACACGCACGACTCGCGGCTCCTCGGCATGTACGTCGGCTACGTCACCAAGCGCAACGACGAGGAGCAGCTCGGTCGCGTGCGCGTCTGCATCCCGGGTGTGCTCGAGCCCGAGAGCGCGTGGGCGTGGCCGCTCGGAACGACCGGTGGCGGCTCGAAGGACCGAGGCTTCTTCGCCGTACCCGAGGAGGGCGCCGAGGTCGCCGTCTTCTTCAACCAGGGGAACGTCGACTCGCCGTACTACCTCGCCGCGCACTGGGGGAAGCCGAACGGAGAGAGCGAGGTCCCCGAGGAAGCGCAGAGGACCCCGCCAGACAACCGCGTCTTCGCGACGACGACGTTCCGCATCGAGCTCGACGAGTCGAAGGACAGCCGGAAGCTCAGGCTCACCAACAAGAAGACCGGCGACCACCTCGTCTTCGACGCGGAGGAGAACACCGTAACGCTCGAGGCGACGACGGCGCTCACCCTGCGCGCGGTCGGCGCCATCGCGCTCGAGGCGATGCAGGTCACCATCGCCGGGCGGGTGGTTCGGCCCATCGCGGACCCCATCTGAGGAGGACTTCGTGGCTCTGCCCATCTGCCTCGAGATCCCCGAGCTCGGCGACCCGCCGCTGATCACGCTGCCGGGGGGCGTGAGCATCCAGCAGTACAACCTGATGGAGGCCATTCAGCCGGCGCTCACGCCGTTGATGCCGCTCTTCGACATCATCGATACCGTCGTGGCGGTCTTCAACTGCGTGAAGGCGATCCCGGACTCGCTCGGGCCGCCGCCGGACCCCACCGCGCTCGCCGCCTGCATCCCGGAGCTCGCGGAGAAGGTCGCGAAGCTGCTGCGGCTCATCCCGCAGCTCTCGCTGCCCTACACCATCATCGGCATCATCGACCTCGTCATCGACGCGCTCCGGCAAGCGCGCAGCCAGCTCCTGCACCTGCAGCAGCAGATGGTGCAGATTCTGGGCGCCATCGACCGCGCGACGAACCTCGAGGACGCGGGGCTGATGGCCCTCACGAGCTGCGCCCAGGCCAACGTCGCCACGGAGGCGGCGAACGTCGGCAAGGCGCTCGCGAGCCTTGGCAAGCTGATCGGTATCCTCAACATCTTCCTCGGCATGATCGGCGCGCCGGAGGTGCCGGATCTCTCGGATCTCGCGGGCAGACCGCTCGACGACGTGATCGCTCCGCTCGATGCCATCGTGGAGGCGCTCCAGACGGTCCGCAGCGCAGTGCCCGTGCCGTGAGGGGAACGCCATGAGCCGCGAAGCCCAGAACCTCCTCATCCCGTTCCGCCGCGACAAGAAGCGCGACTTCGCCGTGGGCAGCGGCGAGGCGCTGCTGGCTTCGAAGGTGCGGCAAGCCCTCCTTACGGAAGGCGCCACGGCTCGGTCCTCGGGGGAGCTGCCCTGGCGCACGAACTTCGGCGCGGGGCTGGCCCTGCTGCGCCACCAGCGCAATGACGCGGCCCTCAAGGAGCTGGCGCGCGTCTACGTACGCGACGCCCTCAAGCGCTGGGTCCCCGGCGCCCAGCTCGTGAGCCTCGCCGTCGAACAAGACGGCCCCACGCTCACCCTGCGCGTGCGCGTTCGCGAGCGCGAGACCAGGGCAGCGGTAGACGTATCGATCGAGCAGTGAGCCGTCCCCGGCAGCTCCCTCACCAGGGCTTTGCCTCCCCGGAGGCATCTTGCCGTGGCCACGCTCCCCGAGTCCGTCGACTACACCGACAAGGATTTCGACGCCCTTCGGGCGCGCCTCGTCGCGCTCACCAAGAGCGTGTTCCCGGACTGGACCGACTTCGACGTCGCGAGCTTCGGGAACCTGCTGGTCGAGCTCTACGCCTACGTCGGCGACGTCCTGACCTTCTACCAGGACAACCTCGCCCGCGAGTCCCGGCTCGTCACTGCCACCCAGCGCAGGAGCGTGATGGCCCTCGCGAAGATGCTCGGATACCGGCTTCATGGGGCCCAGGCCGCGACCGCCGAGGTCTGGCTCGAGCTCGCGCGCGTCCCTGTCGCCAGCGTCACCATCCCGGCCGGCACGGTGTTGCGCACGCAGGAGGTGACGGCGCCGGTTCGGTTCCAACTCCTCGGCCCTGCGATGATCGGTCCGGGCGCCGACCCGCCGCGCGTCCTGGCGGTCGTCGAGAACTCGAAGACGCATACGCAGCTCTTCGACGCCCGAGGCCTGGCCGACCTCGAGCTGCACCTCGACTTCGCGCCGTACCTCGACGGCTCGGCCAGGGTGACGACGCCCCAGGGGGCGTTCACCGAGGTCGAGAGCTTCCTCGACTCGCGCCCCAACGACCGGCACTTCGTCGTCGCCGTGGACCAGAACGACCGCGCGACGCTGCGCTTCGGCAACGGCGTGAGCGGCATGCCGCCGAGCAGTACCGTGGCGGTTACCTACAAGACAGGCGGCGGCAGCGCTGGCAACATCGACGCCGAGCGCATCGCCGTCATCGAGGGGGCCTTCAAGGACGCCTACGGCAACGCGGTGCAAGTCTCTGTGTGGAACCCCGCGCCGGCCTCGGGCGGCGCCGATCGGCAGACGGTGGCTTCGGCGAAGCTGCTCGCACCCGAGAGCCTGCGCGCGCTCACGCGCACCGTCGCTCGCGAGGACTTCGAGATCAACGCGCGCCGCCTCTCCGGCGTGGCTCGCGCACTGATGCTCACCTCCAACGAGGACCCGACCATCGCCGAGAACGCCGGCATCCTCTACGTCATCCCGCGAGCTGCGGCGTCCGGGGCGATGCCCACGCCCGCTCTCAAGAACCTCGTGCTTCAGCAGGTCACGGAGGTCTACCCCTGCACGCTGACGTTCCAGGTCAGCGTGCAGGACCCGGTCTACAAGACCATCGACATCGCCGCGCGCATCTTCCTGAAGCAAGGCTTCGCAGCAGGTGACGTGCGCGACCGCGTCCGCGCGAACCTCGCCGCGCACTTCCGCGTGAACGAGCCTGACGGCACACCGAACCCGCTCGTCGACTTCGGGTTCAACATCAAGGACGCCGAGGGCAACCCGGTCGGCGAGATCGCCTGGAGCGACGTCTTCAACGTCATCCGCGACACGTCCGGCGTGCGAAAGATGGGCGACGCGCGCCTCGACCTGACGCTGAACGGCCTGCCTGCCGACGTGCGACTCAACGTGCGCGAGTTCCCGGTGCTTGGCGTCGTGACGCTCCGCAACGGCGACACCGGGGAGCTGCTCTGATGGCACTCCTGAACCCGAGCTTCGAAGACGCGGGCGCGTTGCCGGGGGAGGCCGAGCACTGGACGCTCACCGCGGTGACCAGCCTCGAGGTGCTGGCGGGCTTCGGCGTCGCGCCCGAGGACGGCTGGGAGGACTTCGAGCGCTGGTACGCGCGGCTCGCGTCGCTTGACGACGTCACGGTGGTGCTCGCGTTCTTCGACAGCGCGCTCAAGGGCTTCGAGGAGTTCGAGAGCGGGTGGGCCAACGTCGTGTACCTCTACGAGCTGCCGCCCGCGCAGCTCGTGACCGCCACCTTCGACGGCAACGCCGCCGAGGACTGTGAAACGGGCTGGAGCAACGTCCCGTACGCCCGCGACTGGGCTGACGTCGCGAGCGCCACCGGCGTGTTCGACGGCGAGCCGCGCGAGGACTTCGAGGACGAGTGGCGCGGGAACCAAAGCTACGCCTGGACGTGGGCGGCGGTGACGGCGAGCGCCGCGATGTTCGACGCGGGAACGCAGGCGGTCGAGGACTTCGAGAACGCGTGGACGCACGCGAGCACCCTGTGAAGGAGCAACCATGGCAGAGGCAGACTGGACCCACCTCAACGACGGCCTCGACATCGCGACCGTCGACCGCGGCGTCACCGCGGGCATCGCGCGCCCGCCCGGCGGCGGGAGCTTCCTCTACGCCTTCAACTCGCTCGCGGCCGTGCAGGGTGCGGTGGGGCTCTTCGCGAACCTCCCAAGCTTCGCGCCCATGGCCAAGGGCGGCTCCATCCGCGGCGTGCTCCAGCGTGGTCCAGGAGGCGGCCCCACCGGCTTCTCGCCATTCCTGTTCCTCTGCTGCCAGGGCAACTCTGTCAACGACAGCGCGTACCTCCTCGGCCTCTCCGACGATGACCCGCACCGCATCGTGCTCCGCAAGGGTGCGGTGACGGTCGGGGTGCCGCGAGCGGACGGGCCGGGAGTTCTCCTTGCGTCCTCGTCGAGCTTCTCGCAGGGGACCTGGGTCCACCTTCGGCTCGACGTCATCGTGAACACCAACGGCGACGTCGTGCTCAAGGTGTTTCGGAACGACCTCGCCGCGCAGCCGCTCGGCAGCCCTCCGAGCTGGCAGCCCGTCTCCGGGATGGCCGAGTTCATCGACGACCACCTCGGCATCAACTCCGGCAGCCAGCCGCTCACCTCGGGGCGCGGCGGCTTCGGGTTCTCCGTGAAGGACGTGACGCGGCGGTCGTACTTCGACCACATCGAGCTGTTCAGGCAGGTGTGAGCGATGGCGCTGACCGCGTTCACGAGCCGTCTCGGGCGGGGCCAGGGCCGCCTCCTCACGCCGAAGGCGACGGGCGGCGACTACGCCTTTGTCCTCGGCGATACCGAGCCGGGACGCTTCTTCGAGCTCGCGCCTGGGGACCACGCCGAGGTCGCGCAGAGCACCGACGTCACGGGCGTCATGTTCGTGCGCGCGCTCCTGCGCTTGTCGGTACCCGCGAGCACTCCGGTGGGGCTCGCATGGGAGGCGAGCATCACGGTCGATGGAGCGAAGCTCGCGAGGATGCGCGCGAAGCCAGGGCGCGAGCGGCTCGTCACGGACCTCGCGGCGAATGTCTCGAAGCTCTCGGGCGTGCACAGCGTCGGCGTGCGGCTCGAGTTGGTGACCGCGTGAGGGGGCACCGATGAACCTCGAGCTGCCCGCGCTCTACGTCGACTCGGCCGCGCTCGTAGCCACGACGCCGAGGCTCGTGCTCGTGAACCGCGATCCGAGCCCCGGAGAGACGGCGGTGCCCATCGACGCGACCCTCGATCTCGAGCTCGTCGACACCGGGCTCGACGGGGTCCACCGAGCCAGCGCGCGGATCTGGGTCGACGGCGTCCTGGCGTTCGAGGGCGGCGCCCCGAGCGAGATTGCCGCCGCGTTCGCGGGTCCGCTCGCCGGCGTCGTCCAGACCGCCGACACCCTGCGCGTCGTGCTCCACCCGGTGATCCCGCTCGTGAGCCTCGCGACGGTCCACTTGCGCGTGCTCGCGCAGACCGTGGGCGGCGCGGCCTCGCTCGACGAGGTGTACTCGTTCGTGGTCGAGGACCGGACGGCGCCCCGCGTCGTGGGCGCGCAGGCGCTCGCCCAGAAGACCGTGCGCATCGCCTTCGACGAGCCCGTGCTCGTTCCGCCTGGCGCGAGCTTCGTCCTGACGCCTCGGAGCGCGCCGGCCGTGCCCGTGGCGGTGAGCGGGGTGAAGGTCGATGGTAGCGTCGTCGTCCTCACACTCGACACCGAGATGACGCCCGATGTGCTTCACGAGGTCGTGGCGGTAGGCGTGACGGACCTCTTCGGCAACGTGGTGCTCGGCCCCTACGACCGTGCGACGTTCGCCGGCTTCCGCCCCGCCCGCCCGCCGAACCGTCGCTTCGACCTCTGGCAGATGCTGCCCAAGCACAACCGTCGTGACGACCTGACCGGAGACCTTGCGCGGTTCATCGCCTGCCTTCAGGAGGTGACGGACCTCCTGCTTGCCGACGTGGACCGCTGGTCCGACATCTTCGATCTCGAGCGGGCGTCGGAGGGCTTCGTCGACCTCATCCTGCGCGACCTCGGCAACCCGTTCCCGTTCGAGCTCGACAGCATGAGCAAGCGGCGGCTCGCTTCGGTGCTGGTTGAGATGTACCAGCAGAAGGGCACCGCGCGCGGGATCCAGAACGCCGTCCGGTTCTTCCTCGGCATCGACATCTCGGCCATCACGCCGTTCAACGCGGACACGCTGTTCCTCGGCGAGTCCGAGCTGGGCGTCGATTGGGTGCTCGGCCCATCTGATCGCTTCTCCCGCTATGCCTTCAACGTCGAGGTCGCGCGCATCCTCGCCGCCCGCGAGCGCCAGCAGCTCCGGGCCATCGTCGAGTACCTGAAGCCGGCGCACACGCACTTCGTGGACCTCGTCGAGCCGGTGCCGCCCGTCCTGCTGAACCACTGGGAGCTCGGGCTCAGCGACTTGGGCGAGACGACCGACCTGCACTGACCCCGTGTCCCCGACCGCCGTGTCCAGCGGCTTTGCCTTCCCGGAGGGCCCCGCGCCCGCCGAGGCAAGGACATGGCCGATCGCGTCGACTTCTACTTTCGCCAGCGTGTGACCGAGGCCGAGCTGGACCTCGCGTTCGCCTTGCTCGAGAAGGCCGACCGGGACCTCGCCGCAGACCTGAACATCTACGGCATCGTCTCCGGCGCAGTGCCCGCGCCGCACTCACCGGTGCCCGACCTGACGGTGGATCTCACGGCGCCGGCGCGCGCCTACGACAACCTCGGCCAGCGCATGTTCTTCGGCACCGGGCAGACGGTGGACTGCGCCGTCGACCTCGTGGGCATCCCGACCGACGTCGCCACGGTCGGCAACGAGCGCTGGCTCGGCATCTTCCTTCGCTTCAAGCGCCAGCTCTCCGACCCACGCACCGACGGCAACTCGCAGCAGGTGTTCTTCCGGCGCGACGAGTCCTTCGAGCTCGTGGTGCGCCAGGCGCCCGAGGGCGCCATCGGCGTCGCCCCGAAGCCCGCGCTGCAGGCCGACGAGCTGCTCCTCTGCGACGTGAGGCGACGCCCGGGGCAGACCCAGATCCTCGTCGCGGACCTCGACACCTCCCGCCGCCAGGCCTTCATCTTCGCGCAGGGCAACTCGGTGGCGGTGACCACCGGGACGTGGAGCATCCTCCAGCCGCTCGCCGCGACGGTGCAGGCGGCGTTCGACGAGGCCGACGCCGAGCTGCGTGACCACTTCACGGCGGTCGCGCGGCGGCACGCGGCGACCGCGATCGACTCCACTCCCTACAGCTTCATCGGGGCCAGCAACGTCCAGGCGGCGCTCAACGAGATCGCCGACGACCTCACCACCGGGGCGGTCGGCAGCTCGGGGGCCACCCGGGTGGGTGTCGACGCCACCGCGGGCGCACCGAACGCGCTGGCCGCCGGCACCGTGAAGTCGCAGCTCGCCGCGCTGCTGGGCTTCCTCAACACGCATGTCGGGGCGACGAGCGGAGCCCACCACGCGAGCGCGATCGGCGCGACGGCGCACAACAACATCGCCGCCACGAACGTCCAGGCGCAGCTCCAGGAGATCGTCACCGACCTCCTCGCGACCGCCGCGGCCTCGCCCGGCGCGGGTCTCGTCGGCGTCGATGCGATCGCAGGAGCGCCGACGTCGATCGCGTCGGGCACGCTCCGAGCAGCCCTCGTGACGCTGCTCGGCGGTCTGAACGGCCACATGAATCAGGCGAGCGGCGCGCACGCGGCGTCGGCCATCTCGGTGCTCGACTCCGGCAACAACCTGAACGCCGTGAACGTCGAGACGTCCCTCGCGGAAATCGTCGACGCCCTCGAGGGGGACCACTTTCGCGGCAACGAGTCGAACCCCGGTCAGCACCGGACGATTCGCCAGCCGCCGCTGGGCGGTTCGAAGGCGCTCATCCTGGACTCGAACGCCGCAGGGACCGCTGCGACGCGCCTCCGCATTTACGCGGACACCGACTCGGTGTGGCTCACGCTCAACGCCTCCTGGAACGGCAGCGCGTGGGCCCGCGACGCTACGAGCACGTTCTGCGGCGGAATCCGCTTCGCCCGGTACGCGATCGAGTTCCTGCACGAGGACTCGTTCACCGCGACGTTCACGACGTGGACGCGCCGGTGGCTCTTGCCGATGAGCAGCACCGTCAACTCGGCGTTCGAGATCGCCGGCACGGTGCGCGAGGTCGGCCGCCTCGGCCTCGAGTGGACCAACACCTTCAACGGCACGCGCACCTGCGCGGGCGGTGGAGGCGTCACCTTCCGCAACCGATTCCCGGCCGCGCCGTCGTCCATCACGCTCAGCGTGAACTCTGCGAGCAGCGGCTTCTCCGGGACGCCGAGCACCGGCTACGCCGACCGCGACGGCTTCGGCTTCTTCTCGTTCCAGTCGCTCGCGGCAGCAGCGACCGCCTACTGGTTCGGCTCGTACACCGCGATCGCGTGAGGCAGACGCATGGCCATTCAGGAGATCACCAGCACCGAGCTCGTTCAGCGCTGCGCCAAATGCGACCACGAGAACCGCATCGCGCTCTCGAACCTCCAAGTGGGGCTCGAGCGCGACGAACAGGTCGACGAGGCCGTCGTCCCGCTCCCCGAGTGCCCGACCTGCCGCTCCCGCGAGTTCCTGATCCGGTCGCCCGTGGAAGAGCAGGCGTACCCGGCTCAGCAAGGCAGCGCAGGGCACCTGCATCGGCTGCTCGTCGATGAGCTGCACGCCCAGCTCGTGAAGCGCGGGCGCGTGGTCGAGCGTATTCGCGACAAGGTCGACGAGGTTCTCACGCGGCCGATCGCGACCGAGGTGATGCAGCAGTTGTTCGACAAGGGGCTGAAGATGCCGGCGCGCGCGGTCGAGCAGCTCCAGGGGAAGGAGCCCGGCCAGTGAACGGCGGCTTCATCGTCGGCGGCAAGGCCACGTGCCCGGTCGAGGGCCTCTCGATCCGCACGTTCGCTGAAGACGGCGTCCAACGCTTTCCCTCGAAGGGCAAACGAGCTCGCGCGGTAGAGCTCGTCATCCACGAGACCGTCACGCGCAGTGTCGACTCGACCATCGCGGTATTGAAGAAGCGCGGGCTCAGCGTCCACCTCGTCATGGGCGCGGACGGCGCGCTCACGCAGCACGGCGACCTCGCGACGGACATCCTCTGGCACGCGAGCCAGCACAACGGCGCGTCGTTCGGCGTCGAGATCGTGAACCCCTACTACCCGAGCTACCTGAAGCCGGGCCTGCCGTGGGACCGCGTCATCAAGGCGCCGTGGGCGCACAAGGGTGAGTACGTCCTGCCGACACCCGCGCAGGCGGAAGCGGTCGCCGCGCTCGTACGCTGGACGACGAGCGCGTCCACGCCGGGCATCGCGGTGCCGCGCGTGTGGCCGGGGCTGAGGGATGGACGCTTCGCTCTGGGCCTCGTGCCTGCTGCCGCGAAGGCGCCGCTGCCGGGTGTGCTCGCGCACCAGTACTTCGGGCACGCCGACGGCTCGATGCTCGTCCTCTACGCGTGGCTGCGCCTCGAGGCCGGGCTCGCGCCGGACGTCGCGTTCGAGGAAGCGGTGAAGCGCGCGACCGGCGTGCGCCGTGCCGACGTTCGAGACCTGCTGCCCACGCCCGCTGTGGCCTGACCAAAGAGGAGAGACGGATGGATACCTTCACCAGCGTTGCGTCGTGGCTTCAGGCGACCGGCCCCTACGGCCTCGTCGCCGTGCTCGGCTGGGCCTTCTGGCGCGTGAATGAGAAGAAGGACGCGCAGCTCCGCGAGCTGTTCGACAAGGTGGCCGAGATGGGGCGCGTGCAGACGGAGGCCGTGACCAAGGTCGAGGCCGCGCTCGTTGCGCTGAAGGACGCCATCGAGGACCTGCACGACAAGGCCGCGTGAGGGCCGCGCGCGGAGTTCTCGCGAGGTAACGCGGGCTTCCGCGCGCCGGTCGGTTTCTCGCTTCTTCGCCTTGGAAGGTCGCCAGAAGGAAGCCTGTATGTCGTCGCGAACGGGGCGCACCGCACGAACCACCCCGACGGAGACGACGACATGAAGGTGAGCGAGCTGATCGAGTTGCTGGAGGAGCAGGAGCCGGACGCCGAGGTCCTCGTGATGTCCCAGCCCAACTGGCCGTTCGAGCTGAGCCTCGCAGGCGTGACGACGCGCGAAGAGATGCTCCGCGCCGATCGCGACGAGGACGTCGATGGCGACGACGACGAGGAGCCCCGCCTCGAGCGCGGCACCGCCAAGAACGACGTCTTCCTCGTCGAGGGCGAACAGCTCCGCTACGGGTCGAAGACGGCGTGGAGCGTGGCCGCGCGTTGAGCGCGAACGCGGTTCCCAGCGAGGTCGATTCTTCACGGAATGACCTTGCTGGGGGCGCGAACGGAAGCCTGTATGGCGAGGCGATCAACGCGGAGGACGACGATGCAGACCACGAACAAGAAGCGCCCCGGCAAGAAGGAGCCGACGGTCGACGAGCTGCTCGCCGCCATCGCGAAGGCGACGCTCCACATCGACACGCTCGAGACACGCAAGAGCGACTCGCTCGACTTCCACGACGTCGCGGTCTGGTCGGTGAAGGCCGCGCTCGAGGCCGCGTACCGCGCGGGGCTCGCCGCCGCCAAGGAGGAGCGATGAAGACGCTCGGCACCACGACGACCTACGACGGCACCGAGCACGCCTACCTGCGCGGCCACAAGGTGCGCATCGTCGCTGTGCTGAAGAACGCCCTGCGTGCCGACTACGACCCGGACCAGGACGGGCAGTACATCCGCGACGAGGAAGACCTCGAGCGCGCGGGCGGCGTGACCGCCGACGACCGCGTCGAGGTGCAACCCTGGCTCGCTGCGGAGGGACGCTTCAGCTTCGTGTCGAGCGACCCGCGCGCCATCGACCTCGCGTGCTTCGCGAGCCTGAAGCGCTGACGACCTGAGCGACGACGCGCTCCCTCACGGAGCGCAAGCCACCACGCGAGCCAAGGGCGCGCGCGTGAAGGGCAACGTGTACCCAGCGCCCGACGAGGAGAGCAGTCATGAGCACGAAGACCAAGACGGCGAAGACGAAGGCCAAGAAGGAGAACCTCGCAGCCCTCGGGCTGCCGGCGCTGTGGGAGCGCTTCAAGGAGGCGACGGGGGAGACCACCAAGAGCCCGAACAAGAAGTACCTCGTCCGGCGCATCGAGGAGGCGTTGGCCGCGCGCGCCGTCGAGCCCGCGCCCGCCGAGGAGCCGCAGCGCCCGACGCACACCAGCGCGCGCGCGACGTCGGGGCCCGAGCCCGAGACGACGCTCGCCGAGCGCATGCCGCCGAAGCCGCGCGGTCGGTTCGCGTCGATGACGATCGAGGAGCTGCAGACGAAGTACCTCGAGGTCGTCGGTCGCTCGACGGGCAGCGACGACCGCCGCTACCTCATCTGGAAGATCCGCGAGGCCGAGAAGGGCCGTATCAACGTCGGGCCGCGCAAGACCCGCGCGCACGACGGCGAGCCGCTCGATGTGAAGATTCTCCCGCTGCGGCTCGAGGCGGACGTCGCCGACAAGATGGACGAGGCCTGGCGCGCGAAAGGCATCAAGAACCGCATGGAGTTCTTCCGGGGCGCCATTGGCCACTACCTCGCGCATCTCGGCGCGCGCGACGCGGCCGCGCTCTTCACGAACGCGGGCGCTACGGGCGCGTGAACGCGGCGGAATCCGAAGGGCGTCGGCAGGCCTACAACCGCCTCCGACGCCCCATCTGCGCGGAACCTCGCGGCTATTCCAAGCGCCTGAAAACACATGCGAAATCAACGTGTTCGGCCTTGCTAGGGGCGCAAACGGAAGCCTGTATGTCCTCACGCGACGGGCACTGGGCCCCGCGCAGAACGCGAGGACGACCACGATGAAGACGCTGCGATTCGGGATCGAGATCGAGACGGTGGGCCTGAGCCGGACGAAGCTCGCCGAGGCCATCCACAGCGTGGTGGGCGGCACCATCTCGAACGACTACCGGGACGTGCGCATCACCACCGCGAGCGGGCGCACCTGGAAGGTCGTGCCGGACGGCTCGCTGAGCGGCGGCGAGAACAGCGGCGAGATCGTCTCGCCGGTCCTCGGCTACGACGACATCGAGGAGCTGCAGAACATCATCCGCGCGGTGCGCACGGCGGGCGCGAGGACCGACCACTCCACGGGCATCCACATCCACGTCGGAGCGGAGCGCTTCGATGCCAAGAGCGTGGTGAACCTGGTCAAGCTGGTTCACAAGCAGGAGCGGCTGCTCGAGCACGCGCTCGGTGTCAGCGAGCAGCGCCTCGCACGCTACTGCCGCCCGATCGAAGCCCGCTTCATCGAGGCGCTCGAGGCGCACCGCCCCAAGACGATGAGCGACGTGCGCGACGCCTGGTACGGGCGCACCGGCGAGACGCCGAGCCGCTACCACAGCAGCCGCTACCACGGGCTGAACCTCAACAGCCTCTTCTTCAGGGGCACGTTGGAGTTCCGCTACTTCAACGGCACGCTGCACGCCGGCGAGGTGAAGGCCTACGTGCAGCTCGTCCTCGCGATGGCTGCGAAGGCGCTCTCCTCGAAGGCCGCGTCGAGCAAGCGCCGCGAGTTCAACCCCGCCACCGCGAAGTACGACTTCCGGGTGGTGCTCCTGCACCTCGGCCTGATCGGCGAGGAGTTCAAGACCGCGCGCCTGCACCTCACGAAGAAGCTCGCGGGCTCGGCTGCTTGGAAGGGCGAGCGCCGCGACCGCCGCCCGGCGATGGACACGCAACCCGCGACGGAGAGCGAGGAGGTCGGTGATGCCCGCGCAGCGTGAACGGCGCCGACGAGCCAGCGCCGGACCGCGAGCCGGCGCGGAACTCGATGGGGAACAGAGGCGATGCATGACGACGACGGGCGACTGCCCGAAGCGAGATGAGAAGATGAACCCGGTGCTCTACTTCGCCTACGGCTCGAACCTCGACGACGCGCAGATGCGCGAGCGCTGCGCCAACGCGCGCGTGGTTGGGCGGGCGACGCTGCCGAACTACGCGCTGGTCTTCGGCGGCTTCAGCCATCGCTGGGGCGGCGCGGTGGCGAGCGTGGTGCGCGCCAAGGGCGCGTGCGTCGAGGGGCTCCTCTACGAGCTGGGCAACGTCGACCTCCGCGAGCTCGACCGCTTCGAGGGCCATCCCTTCGCATACGAGCGCGTCATCCGGTGGGTGCGCGACGAGAGCGGGCGCCGACGCCGCGTGATGACCTACCTCCAACCCGAGGACGGCTTCGAAGCGTGGGCGCCGCCGCTCGGCTACTTCACCGTGCTCTGGCACGCGTACGCGCGCCTGGGCTTCGACGTCGAGCCCCTGGCTCGCGCAGCGGGGGTGTCGCCGTGAGCGCGCCCCGGAGCCAGCGTCGCGGACCCACGCGCGTCTTCGTCTACGGCACGCTCCTCGCCGGTGAGCCGAACCACCGCGTCCTGGCTGGCGCGCGACTTGTCGCGAACGCGCGCACGGAGCCCGCGTTCGAGCTGCGGGACCTCGGACCGTTTCCGGGTCTCGTGAGCGGCGGCGCGCACGCGGTAGCTGGCGAGGTGTATGAGGTCGACGAGGCGACGCTCGCCGCGCTTGACCGGCTCGAAGGGCATCCGCGCTTCTACCGTCGCACGCGCATCGCGCTCGAGGACGGCGCCGCCGTCGAGACCTACCTCCTCCCGCCCGAGCAGGTCGAGGGTCGTCCCGTCATCGCCTCGGGCAACTGGCGCTCGCGCCGAAAGGAGACCGCAGCATGAAGATCGTGATGAGAGACGGGCGCGTGTTCCAAGGCACCGCGCTGCAGATCGTGAAGGCCATGCAGGACATCGCGTTCGGCGTCGAGGACTTCACCGTGCCGAAGTACATCGAGTGGGTCGTCGCCAACGCGCGCAAGTTCGAGGAGGTCGAGCTCGACGTGAAGGGCGAGACCGACGAGGAGCTGGCCGCGTCGCTCGTCGCTGAGATGCTCCGCACCGGGCTCACGGCGGAGGGGTAGGCAGAAGGCCTCCACGCCCGGCGCGCGCGGAACGTCGCGTGTTCTCGCGCGAGGTCGACACCTCGCTTCTTCGCCTTGCTACGTGCGCGAACGGAAGCCTGTATGTCCTCACGCGCGGGGCATGGGCTCGACGCGAAAGCGAGGACGACGACGATGAAGATCAAGAGCACCACCGCCTTCCGCGCCTACGCCGACGCGCGCGCCAAGAGCGCCACCGAGCAGGCCGCCGCGACGGCGCGCTTCATGGTGAAGTCGGTGAACAAGGACGGCTCGATCAGCCGCATGGCACCGACCAGGAACGCATGGAAGTACGACGCATTCGCCACCGCCGAGGACGCGGCAAAAGCGGCGCGCCCAGCTCGAGGCGATGAACCCCGGCTCGCGCTACGCGGTGGTCGCGCTCTGACGCGCGCCACGGGCGCCGACGCTGGCCCACGTGGCCGCGTTATGCAGCCCGGCGTCGTGCCCCGCGCGAAGGGCCACGGGCGCGCCCGAGCGCCACGTGGGCGCGGCCCATCGTTGTGTAGGCAACCGGCCTCCAAGTGCCTGAAAGAACATCAAGAATCGACCTCCGCCGGCCTTGCTAGGGGTCGAAACGGAAGCCTGTATGTCCTCACGCGACGGGCACTTCGCACGACGCGCCACGGAGGACGACGATGAGCACGACGACCAAGAACACACAGGCGACGAAGACGGTGAGCCAGGGCGAGAGCCGCTACGGAACGCCCGAGCCGCAGATCGCGGTCCGCTTCCCCAAGGGCACCAGCTACCGCGTCGTGAAGGCCGCGCTGCACAAGCTCGCCGCCGAGATCGAGCTGGCGACGCCCGCGAACGAGCGCTGGTGCGTGAACACCGAGGACTTCAACGAGAGCGGGCGCGTGTACCTCGAGCTCGCCGACGCGACGCCCGCCGAGGCCGCGCGCGGGATGGCGATGCTCACGAAGCTGGTGGGGTAGCGCCCGCCGGCGCGGCGTGACGCGGCGTCGAACGAGGCGGTACAACCGACCGCATGACTTGGTGGTCCTACGCTCTCATCGCCGCTCTCGCCGCGTCGGCGACGGCCATCCTGGCCAAAGTCGGCGTGAAGGACGTTCCCTCCAACCTCGCGACGGCGATCCGCACCGTCGTCATCTTGCTCTTCGCCTGGGGCATCGTCCTCGCAACACGAGAGCACCACGTCATCAGGGAACTGAATCGCCGCTCGGTCCTCTTCCTGGTCCTCTCGGGCTTGGCGACCGGCATCTCGTGGCTCGCGTACTTCAAGGCCCTCCAAATGGCGCCCGCTTCCCGCGTCGCACCTATCGACAAGGTAAGCCTTGCGTTCACGATCATCCTCGCCGGAGTGCTGCTCGGGGAGCAGATCTCGTGGAAGGTTGGTCTTGGTACGGCGCTCATGATCGCCGGCGCGCTCCTGACGATCTGGAAGTAGGCCCGCCGCTTCGTCGCCCCCCGCGTTCAGGCTGTGTTTGGCCTCGGGTGCGACACCTAGGGCGTGACGCGGCGCCTCGCCATCCTAATCGCTTGTCTCAGCCTGTCGGGCTGCGCGACGACGTTCCGCGACCGTGCATGGTTGGATCGCGAGCTTCGTGAGCGCACCGGAGCGGGGACTCGCGGACGTTCACACGACCAGCTTCCCGCCGATGTGAGCTTTGAGGACGGGATCGATGAAGCCGAGGTCGTCTCCATCGCGCTGTGGCGCAACCCCGCGCTCCGAGCCGAGCTGACCCGCATCGATGCAGCCTTCGCAACGCTCGACGAAGCGAGGCGTCCCGCGAACCCACAGCTCAACATATTGGGCCCCATCGGGCCCATCACCGCCGTGGCCATGCTCCTCGTGCCTTTGGAATCGCTATGGCAGATGCCGCGCCGCACGGAGGCGGCAGCGCGCGAAGCCGACGTCGCTGGCGAGGCGGTCTTGATGCGCGCGCTCGATCTCGTCCGCGATGCTCGGTTGCTTCACGTAGAGCTTGGGCTTGCGGCCGATCGCGCGCTGGTGCGGGCCGAACTCGCAGCGGTCGCCGTCGAGGTTGCTCGCATCGCGTCGGTGCGGGCGAACCTCGGCGACATTAGTCCACTGGACGAGCGCGTGCTCTCCGCCGACGCGCGAATCAGCACCGACGCGAGCGACCTCGCCGAGACCGAGGTCTCGATGGCCCGCGCTCGACTTGTCGCGACACTGGCGATCGACGACGCACCAGGGAGTCCACTGCGAGCGACGTTCTCGAGCGGCGTGACGACGACGCCGGACTTGCGTTCGCTGATCGCCGTCGCCCGCGCGGCACGCCCTGATGCGCGCTCGGCCGAGCTGGCGATCTCTGCTGCGGCCGCCCGGGCCGGGTGGGAGCGCAGCCGCATCGTCAACCTCAGTGCTCTCGTGGAGGCCCAGTGGAACCAACCCGAAGGCCCCGGGCTGCGCCTCGGAGGGCGCGCTGATCTTCCGATCTTCAACCAGAACCAGGGCGGCATCGGTCGGGCGGACGCCGAGGTGGAGCGCGCGACGGCGCAACACGACCTGGTCGCCCGCACCGCCATCATGGAGGTCTCCCTCGCGCACGCCCGCTTCGCGCAGGCGACACGCTCTCGCCAACGCTTCGAGACCGAGGTGCTTCCGGCGCTCGATGCGGCGCTCGAGATGGCGAGACACGGCTTCGAGACGGGAGACGAGACCTATCTCGTCGTCCTCGACGTCCTTCGGCGTGCGGGTGAGGCGCGCCTGCGTCGAGCCGAGCTGGTCGCCGAGCAGCGTCGCGCTCTCTGCGAGCTCGAACGAGCGATCGGCGCACGTCTAGAGAGCGCTGCGGATGTCGCGACACGCTCGCGCGAAGAACGAGGCACCCCATGAGGCGACTTGCGATCCTTCTCCTGTTGGCATGCGGGTGCGAGTCGAAGCCGTCGCCATCGCACGTGGCTGCGTCCGAGGTCGAACATCCGATCGCTGAATTGGAGCTACCCATCGTCCGGCTCTCGCCGGAGGCGATCTCGCGACTCCGGGTCGAGACCACCACTGTGCGAGCAGGCTCCGTGCCCCGCGCGCGGCTGGTGGGCGGCGAGGTCGTCGTGCCGCCTGGACGAACCGTCACCGTTACGGCGCCGGTAGCAGGAGAGGTTCACTTCGTGACGAGCGAGCCGCCGATGCCTGGCTCGAGCGTACAGCGCGGCGCGAGCCTGCTTCGCCTCATCGCGATCGCTCCGGCCGACCGCGACACGAGGGCTCGCGTCGCGCGTGAGGTGTCGGCAGCCGAGGCAAACCTGGCCGCGCTCGAGCTCCGTGTGACGCGTAACCAGGCGCTCGTCGATCAGGGCGCGGGCAGCGCTCGTGCGCTCGAGGAGGCCATCGCTGCACGCGACGTCGCGAAGGCCGATCTGGACACGGCACGCGCACGAGCAGGCACCCTCTCTCGTGATCCGCTCCTCTCCGACGTTGCGATGCTCGTGCGAGCACCGAGCGCCGGTGTCATTCGCCTGCTGTCCGTCGCCGGGGGGCAGACCGTCGCGGCAGGAGCACCGCTCTTCGAGATCGTAGGAGTCGAGGCGCTTCAGGTGAGGGTCCCCGTGTACTCAGGGGACATCGGACGCTTGGACGCCACCGCAGCAGCGAGAGTCCGCCGCAACGGAGACGATCGGTTCGTCGAGGCTCACTTCGTCCCAGGGCCGCCGACGGCCGAGCCCGATCGGGGCACGATCGATCGATACCTCGCGCTTCCGTCTGACGCCGGCTTCGTACCGGGCGAGCGGGTCCTGGTGGAGCTCCCGCTCCGCGACAACACCGCCGCGCTCGTCGTGCCCGCCTCGTCGGTGGTGCTCGACGCATGGGGCGGCGCCTGGGTGTACCGGTGCGAGGGGGAACGCTTCGCACGGGCGCGCGTCAATCCGGTACGGCGGGTTGGGGACGACATGGTGCTCGCCCACGGGCTTCCGGCTGGAGCGTGCGTGGTCTCCGTAGGCGCAGTCGAGCTCTTTGGCGCCGAGTTTCCTCCGGGGCACTGATGCGGGCGATCGTCAAACTGTGCCTTGAGCAACGTTGGGTCGTCGTCGGGCTCGCATTTCTCTTCGTGGCGCTGGCGGCTGCCGGTCTGCGAGAGGCTCGCTTCGACGCCTTCCCCGAGTTCGCACCGCCGCGCGTGGAGATCCAGACTGAGGCTCCGGGCCTCTCGAGCGAAGAGGTCGAAGCGCTCGTCACAACGCCGCTCGAGGCCGCGCTGGCCGGCACGCCGGGCATCACGGCCATTCGTTCGAAATCCGTGCTCGGGCTCTCGTCGATCGTCATCCTGTTCCCGACCGGAACCGATTTGCTCCAAGCACGCGCGCTCGTACAGGAGCGCGTCACGCTCGCAGCCCCCAACTTGCCTGCCGTTGCGCTGGCGCCCGTGCTCCTCTCGCCGTTGTCGTCGACCAGCCGCATCCTGAAGATCGGCATGTGGTCGGCGACACTCTCGCAGACCGAGCTTTCGGATCTCGCGCGCTGGAGAGTGCGTCCTGCGCTCATGTCGGTGCCCGGCGTCGCGAATGTGGCCGTCTGGGGCGAGCGTCGGCGGCGGGTCGAGGTACTCGCCGACCCCGACCGGCTCGTCGCGAACGGCGTCGACCTGGCGCGACTGGTGACGGCGTCGCGCGATGCGCTTACTCCACGCGCTGGCGGACTGGTCGACCTTCCGACGACGCGGCTCCCGGTCGTTCACATGCCGATGGTGCGCGACGCCGAAGAGCTGGCACGTGTTCCGTTGGCCACCGTCGGGCGCAGCACGCTGAGCATCGGCGATGTCGCGGAGGTGCGCGAGTCTCACGCCGTCCCGATCGGCGACGCGCTCGTTACGCGCGGCATCGGCGTACTCCTGATCGTAGAGAAGCAGCCCGGTGCGAGCACCCTCGACGTGACCGCGGGCATCGACGCTGCTCTGGAGCGGCTGCGCCCAGGCCTGACCGAAGTGGAAATCGATGCCACCATCTTCCGTCCGGCGAGCTTCATCGAGCGCGCGCTTCGCAACCTGGGGCACGCGATGGGCATCGGCTGTGCCTTCGTGATCGCCGTCCTCTTCCTCTTTCTCTGGAACGCGCGGACCGCTCTCATCAGTGTGCTGGCGATCCCGCTCTCGCTCCTCGCAGCCGCGTTTGCCCTCACGGCGCTCGGGCGGACGATCGACACGATGGTCATCGCGGGCCTCGTCATCGCGCTCGGTGAGGTTGTCGACGACGCCATCATCGACGTCGAGAACATTCACCGCAGGCTCCGCGAGCTCCCCGAGCCTCCAGCCATGCGGACGGCCATTCGGGTGGTGCTCGACGCATCGCTCGAGGTGCGAAGCGCCATCGTCTTTGCCAGCCTCATCGTGCTCCTGGTGTTCGTCCCCATTCTGTTCCTCGACGGCGTGGCGGGCGAGTTCTTCCGGCCACTGGCGTTCGCGTACGGCCTCGCCATCCTCGCGAGCACGGTCACGGCGCTCACCATCACTCCGGTGCTCGCTTTGCTCCTGCTCCGAAGGATGCGCGGTGAGGAGCGGCCCTCGCCCATCGCGGTGGCGCTCATCCGAGCCTACGAACCTCTGCTACGCCGCACCCTGCAACATCCGAAGCGCCTCCTGGCGGGGACCGTCGGCCTGCTCGCGATGACCGCGCTGCTCGGCTCCACGCTCCGTGAGGAGTTCCTGCCGCTCTTCGCCGAGAACGATTTCTTGATGCACTGGGTCGCAAGGCCTGGGACCTCGCTGGAGGCGGTGTCGCGCAGCGCCAACCTCGCACGCGCGGAGCTCTTGACCGTTCCCGGCGTGCGAAACTTCGGCGCGCACATCGGGCGCGCGGAAGTCGCCGACGAGGTCGTCGGCCCCAACTTCGCGGAGCTGTGGGTCAGCGTCGATCCTGACACGGATCTCGCCGAAGCATCGCGGCGCGTGAACGAAGTCGTCGAGGGCTACCCCGGCGTGTTCCGCGACGTGCAGACTTACTTGCAAGAGCGGATGCGCGAGGTGCTGAGTGGCGGCGGTGGTGCAATCGTCGTTCGACTGCGAGGCGAAGACATCGACTCGCTGCGAACCATCGCGGGCACCCTCGCGCACGACCTCGAGTCTGTACCTGGCGTTTCGCACGCACACCCTGAAGCGCAGGTGCTCGTCCCTCAGGTTCAGATCCGCGTCGACACCGAGCGGTGCGCAGCGTTCGGCGTTGAGCCGGGCCTGGTACGCGCTCGAGCTGCGACGCTGGTCTCCGGCGATACGGTCGGACAGTTCGTGCGCGGTCTTCAGCCGATCGACGTGGTCGTGTGGGGGAACGAGGCGAGCCGTGCTGATGTCGCCGCCTTGCGTGATCTCGCCATCGCCGTGGATGGCCGCGTGCTCACACGCCTTGGAGACGTCGCCGATGTCACGATCGTTCCGGTGCCGAACACCATCGCCCACGACGCGACCACGCGAAAGCTCGACGTCCTCATCGACTTGGCTCCGGGCGCCGACCTGTCGCGCGTGAGCGAGGAGGTCGCGACTCGTGTCGGTGCGCTCCGACTCCCGCCCGGACACCACGCTGAGATTCTCGGCGAAGGGGCAGCGCGGAGCGCCGCGCGGACCCGTCTCTTCAGCGTCGCCGCGTTGGCGCTCGTCGGCATCTTCTTCGTGCTGCTGGCCGACTTCCGTTCGGCTCGCCTCGCGCTCATGGTGTTCAGCAGCCTTCCGTTTGCGCTGGTCGGTGGCGTCGTCGCAGCGGCCACCTCTGGGGTGGTGTCCCTCGGCACCTTGATCGGTTTGGTTGCCGTCATCGGCATCGCGGCGCGCAACGGAATCATGCTGGTCTCGCACTTTCGTCATCTCGAGCATGAGGAAGGGGTGGCGTTCGGGACCGAGCTCGTGGTGCGCGGCGGCCGCGAGCGCCTCGCTCCCATTCTGATGACGGCCCTCGCCACGGGACTCGCCTTGGTGCCGGTCGTAGTCGGCGGGCAAACAGCGGGGCATGAAATCGAGCACCCGATGGCGGTCGTCATCCTTGGCGGCCTGGTCAGCTCGACCATCCTTACGTTGCTCGTTACACCGGCCCTCTACGCGTGGCTCGGCGGCGGTCGCGCTGAGGACGAAGACCCCGTAAAGTTCGAGGAAAGGAGCCGGGAGTAGGAATGCGGGTCTTGGTCATCGATGATGAAGCGGATGTACGGAGCGTCGTCGCACGAGCGCTCCGCGCCGACGGCCATGCCGTCGCGACCGCAGAAGATCTCGATGCCGCCCGCGAGCGCGTGGTGGAGGGAACAGACCTGATCGTGCTTGACCTTCGCTTGCCGGATGGCTTTGGCTTGGAGCTCTGCCGCGAGCTCCGCGCCGAGGGTTCTACGGTTCCGATCCTGCTGCTCACCGCCCTGTCGCAGGTCGCGTTGCGCGTCGAAGGGCTCGACGCCGGCGCCGACGACTTCCTCGCCAAGCCGTTTGCGGTGGCCGAGCTTCGTGCGCGCGTTCGTGCTCTCGGACGACGAGGCGCCTTGCCGCGTGGCCTCATCTACACCCATGAGGACGTGATCCTCGACTTCGCCGGTCGGCACGCCACACGGGGAGGCCAGGAGGTCGCGGTGACGGCCAGAGAGTGGGCCATCTTGGAGATTCTGGCGCGTCGAGCAGGACGCGTGGTGTCCCGGCTGGACCTCCTCGACGGCGTGTGGGGTGACGCGAGCGAGACTGCGGCGAGCAGTTTGGAGGTGCTCGTCGGTCGCCTGCGACGAAAGCTCGGGGCGGACCTGATTCGAACGCTGCGGGGCGAAGGTTACTCACTCGTCGAGGGAGCTCGACGTGGCAAGTAGCATCGTCCGCCGCGTCGCTTCAGGCGCCGCGTTCGCCGCTTCGGCAGCCGCGCTCGTCGCCGCGCTCGCCACGATCGTGTTCGCCTCTGTCCTCGTTCAGCGCGCAGAGGATCGTCGGCTTGAGGAGGCCGCCGTCGTCTTCGCGGCCGAGCTTAGCGCGGATGGACACGACCTCGACGCGATCCGTGAAGTGCATCGCGATGAGTCCGATGAGCTGGAACACACCGGCATGCTGTTCGCCGTCTACGATGCGAGCGGGAGCTTGCTCGTGGGAGACGGGCGTGTCGGGCTGCCCGCTGCTGGAGGGTGCTCGACGATTCATGCCGACGCGCTCCGTGTGTGCCACGCTCCGTCGACGAACGGCCTCGTGGCTGTGGTGGGAGCGGCGCACACCAGCATCTTCCCGCTCCTCGTGAGCGCCGCGATCTTGGCTGCTCTAGCTGCCGCGGTGCTCGCATGGGCGGCAAGTCGTCCGATTGCTCGGCACGTCGTCGCCCCGCTGACGCGGCTCCGCGAGTGCATCGCGGAGCTCGATGTCGGTGCGATCTCGAATGCGGACCTCGGCGCCGACGAACATATCGCCGAAGTGGATGCGCTGCGCGGCACCATTCGACAGCTCATCGTGCGCGTCGAGCGTGCTCTCTCCCAGGCCCATCGCTTTGCGGCGAACGCGGCGCACGAGCTGCGCACGCCGCTGACGACCGTGCGGGCGGAGCTCGAGTTGCTCGCCGAGAACATCACGGAGCCTGGCGCTCGGGAAGGAGCAACCCTGGCCCAGCAGAAGCTCGCGGAGCTTGCGGTTCTCGTGGAGCGGCTGCTCATCCTCTCGACGCCAGCGCGATCCGCCACCGACGCGTTCGAGATCGTGTCGTTGCGCGACCTCCTCGAGGATGTGGTGGGGGCGCTCCCGAGCGCGGATCGCATGCGCGTAGGGCTTTTGGAGAACGATGCGCTCGTGCACGGCGACGCTGTCCTTCTCGGGACGATGGTCCAGAACGCCATCGCGAACGGGCTCAAGTTTGGAAGCACTGTGACGACCGGGGTCTCGATTGTCGGGGAGGAAGCGATCGTTCACATCGACGACGACGGCCCCGGCATCGAAGGCGAGAGCTGCGAGCGTGCGTTCGAGCCCTTCTTCCGATCCTCCGATGCCCTACGTCAACGGGTGCCGGGGCATGGGCTCGGACTCGCGCTCATCCGCCACATAGCCGAGACGCATGGCGGACGAGCGGCTTTCGTGGACAAGCCGACGGGCGGCGCGCGTCTGGAGATCCGGTTGCCCGTAGCCCCGTAAAGGATCCGGGGCCGCGACGGCTGGGACAGCGCCTCAGGGATCAACAGGCCCAGCGCCGCCCACGACCACGCCGACGCCCGAACCTCGCGCGACCAGCTCTCCACGCATGAAGGCGGGCACCGTTCGTCGCTCCTCGCGAGCCGTCGCCCCGATGATCAACAGGCTCGGCCCCGTCGCAGACGCCGAAGCTGTTGACCAACGGGGCCGACTGTTGATCGCCGGGTACGCAGTTAAACGCCTCTCGGCTTCTCTCTCCCCACGGGACAGGAGAGAGAGCGGGAGAGCTGTCCCACGCGGCGCTCGTCGAGCTCGCTCGGCGCTCTCTGCGAGCACGCGCGAGAGCGCCGCTGAGGCACGCGCAGCGCGCGAAACGCCCGGAGTTCTGGGGAGAAACGGCGAAGCCCCCTCGGATCGCTCCTTGGGGGCTTCTGTTTACCGACCCTCGCCGTTGGTTGGCGACGAGAGAAAAATGGCTCCGGAGGTAGGACTCGAACCTACGACCAATCGGTTAACAGCCGATCGCTCTACCACTGAGCTACTCCGGAATGGGGAGGCGGAGACTGTATCGTGGGGTGGGGGCTGTCAAGGGTGGGCGGGCGTCAGGGGGCGTTTTTTTCTTTGGTATCGGCGGGTTCGCTGGGATCGCCGATGGCCGTGGCGGCCTCGAGGGCGAGGAGGCGGGGATCTTTGGGGCCCTCGACGGCCTCGACCTCGACGCCGTGGCTGCGGAGGTACTGGACGCCGTTTTCGCCGAGGTAGCCGCCTTCGACGATGAGGACGCGCGCGATGCCGGCGTGGTGGATGAGCTTGGCGCAGAGGATGCACGGCTCGCCGGTGACGATGAGCCACGCGCCGCCGCATGCGACGCCGTTGGCGGCCGCGTTGCAGATGACGTTCATCTCGGCGTGGTGGCAGCCGATCTCCATCCGGGTGCCGCTCTGGACCCCAAGGGTGTCGCGGAGGCAGACGTCGCCGCCGCAGAGCTCGCCGCCGCCGCGGGGGCCGCCGTTGTAGCCGTCCATGAGCACGACGTTGCGGGCTGGGTCGAGCAGGAGCGCCCCGAACTTACGGCGGGGGCAGTTGGAGGCCTTCGCGAGCGCGAGGCATTGCTCGATGCGGATGCGGACGTGCTTGGCTTTCACGGGCGAAGTGATCGCAGGTTTCGGCGGCTGCGTCATGCGCTTCGGTGGGTGCGGCCTTCGCCTCGGGCGTTGGGGCGGTGCGCGCGACGGGCGGTCGCTACCAGGGCGGTCGCTACCGGGGCGGTCGCTACCGGGGCGGTCGCTACCGGGGCGGTCGCTACAGGGGCGGTCGCTACCGGGGCGGTCGCTACCGGGGTGGTCGCTACTGGGGCGGTCGCTACTGGGGCGGTCGCTACCGGGGCGGTCGCTACCGGGGCGGTCGCTGCCGGGGCGGTCGCTACCCGGGCGGTCGCTACCGGGCGGTCGCGACGAGGCAGGCGAGCACACGACAAGCGGGCTACGGGCGGCAGGCGCCTCGGGTGGGGTGGCCGATGTCGACGCAGTCTTCGATTGGGCCGCACTCGTAGGTGCCGAGCGTGCAGAAGTTGGTGCAGCGGCCGCGGTAGCAGACGAAGAGGATGTCGCATTGGTCGCCCGCGGTGCATGGGGCGTTGAGGTTGCCGCAGGTGGTGCAGCTCTCGCAGCGTCCCTCGGTGCTGCTGTAGTAGCGGCAGACTTGCGCCCCTCCGCAGGACGCGCCGGGGGTCGTGCAGGTGGGGTTGCTCTCGGGCGGGACGGCGAGCTCGGGGTCGAGGTCGCGGGGCGTGGTGCCGGCGTCGCGGCCGGCGTCGGGGCTCGGGTCGCCGTCGTGCGCGGCGTCGGTGGTTGCGTCGGCGGGCGTGGCGTCCGTGGGCGTGGGGTCGGTGTCGAGCAAAGGGGTGGCTGCGTCCGTGGTGGCGGCGTCCGTGGCGGCGGCGTCCGTGGCGACGGCGGCGTCCATGTGGCCGGCGTCCGGCGCTCTGGTGCGGCGTTCGACGCCCGTGCACGCGGCGAGCAGGAGGAGGAGCGCGAGGCGGCGGGTCATCGGCGCCCAGCGTATCGTCGGGTGGTGCGTGACGTCGACTCACGGCTTGGCGCGAGGCTCGCAGCTCGGGCGCGACGCGGATTGCCCGCGATGCTCCGCGGCGGTCGCGATCGCGCGGCGGATCGTCGGCGATACGCGACGGCATCGCGAGCGCGACCGGTGTTCGTCGAGGATCGCGGGGTCGTCGTCGCGAGGCGGATCGTTGGCGGTGCGCGACCTATCGGGATCGCGCTCGGTACTCGTCGAGGATCGCGGGGTAGCCCTCGCGGTACGTGGGGATCTCGAAGCGGTAGCCGCTGGCGCGTAGGCGCGCGCTGCTGCAGCGCTTTCCGAGGGGCGGGCCCTCGAGGGTGGGGGGCGCGACGCCGAGGCGTTCGGCGAGGAACGCCGCGACCTCGGAGAGGGGCGCGACGCCTTGGTCGACGCCGACGTAGACGGGCGCGGGGGCGTCGTGCGCGAGGAGGTGGGCGATGGCGCCGGCGGCGTCGCGTTGGTGGATGCGGTTGGTCCAGCGGTCGCGGCCGCCGGGGGCTCCGGCTTGGTGCGCGCTGCGTCCGTCGCGGCCGAGGGTGCCTTCGTGGACGCTCTGGATGAGGCGGGTGCGGCCGGGGCCGTAGAGGCCGGCGAGGCGGAGGGCGACGCCGTGCGGGCACGCAGCCTGGATGCGTCGCTCGCCCGCGAGGAGGTGGGCGGCGTGGCCGGCTTCGGTGACGGGCGTGTCTTCGTCGACTTCGTCGCCGTCGGCGGCGTCGTAGACGGCGGTGCTGGAGGTGAAGAGCGCGCGCTCGAGCGGCGCGCTGTCGAGGGCGTCGAGGGTGCGGGCGACGCCGTCGTCGTACGCGAGGCGGTAGGAGGCGTCGTCGCGGCCGCCTGAGCCCGCGGCGTAGACGAGCGTGTCGATGGCGTCGCGGTGGGGGGCGAGCGCGGCGCGGAGGCTGGCCGGGTCGGCGAGGTCCGCGGCGAGGCGGGTGAACGTCGAGGGGAGGGCGCGGGGGTCGCGTCGGAGCGCGTAGACGGTGTGGCCCGCAGCCACGAGGCGTTCGCCGAGCGCGGTGCCGAGCCAGCCGCAGCCCGCGATGAGGACGTCCTTCATGGGGGGAGGGGTAGCACGGTGCGCGATGGGTCCATGGGCGGATCGGTTGGTGCGGGCACGAGCATGGGCAGGTCGAGGGGACTCTGCGACGATGCGCCGCTGGAGGCGGATGTGATGAACCGTGTGCGTGCTTTCCTCGCGATGTCTCTCGATGGCTTCATCGCGGGGCCGAACGACGAGCTGGACTGGCTGCCCGGTCATGGCGATGGCGAGTCGGAGGATACGTTCGGGCCGTTCTTCGCGGAGATCGGCGCGATGTTGATGGGGCGGCGGACGTTCGACGTCGTGAGCGGGTTCGAGGGCGAGTGGCCTTATGGCGACACGCCGGTGCTGGTCGCTTCGTCTCGTCCGATCGCGTCGGAACGTCCGAGGGTTCGTCGCGTGCAGGGGAGCGTGCACGAGATGGTGGCGGAGGCTCGCGTGGTCGCCGGGGCGCGCGATGTGTACCTCGATGGCGGCGCGCTCTTTCGTTCGGCGGTCGAGGCGGAGCTGGTCGATGAGCTGACGCTGACGTTGATCCCGGTGGTGCTCGGCGGGGGGATCTCGTTGTTCGAGGGGGTGGGGCGTCGCGCGTTGGTGCTTGAGTCTTCGCGGTGGATTGGCGCGGGGATGGTGCAGTGTCGTTATGGGTTTCGGCGTTGATGTCGACGGGTGGTGGTCGACGGTGTGGTGGTCGACGGGTCGACGGTTGGTGGTCGACGGGTGGTGGTCGACGGGGTCGACGGGTCGACGGGTGGTGGTCGACGGGGGTCGGTGTCGATGGGCCCGTTTGGCCGGGCAGGGGCAGGGGCAGGGGCAGGGGACTTTGGGGCTTTTTTAGCGGGCGAACGTCAAGGTATACGGCGTGCAGTTCGCGGGCCCCCGCGTGCGCGCAACTCTGACGTAGAGCGTCGAGGGCCACTCGACCTCGCGTCGCGACCACTGCTCTTCGCCTTCCATCGCCTGGTTGTCGGTGAAGGAGTAGCTGGTGGCCATCGTGGCGCTGCCTTCGCCGCAACTGACCGGCGTCATCGTCGCGCAGCCGGGGCGGATGTCGAGGACCATGGTCTCGTCGCCTTCGAGCTGGATGCGGGGCTCGCCGCCGCCGAAGGTGCCGGGGGAGTTGGCGGCGGGGAAGCGCACGACGAACCAGTCGACGTCGTCGAGGGTCGGGAGGTGCGCCGTGATCTCGATGGGCGCCGCGCCGACGGCGAGCATGCCGACGTCGTGCGCAGCGGGGCAGTCGTTGGGGTGCTCGTCGACGCACGCGGGGCCAGAGTCGGCGCCGCCGCCGTCTCGGCCCCCGGCGTCCGTGTTGCCACCGTCGGTGCCGCCGCCGTCGCGTGGTCCCCCATCGACGCCCGTGTTGCCGCCCGCGTCTTCGTCGGCGACGGTGCCCTTCGCGCAACCGAAGGCGAGGAGAGCGGCGAAGATGACCCGAAGCACGGAGGAAGCATATCACCGCTCCAGGCCGCGAGGGTAGTTCGCTCCGGGTTCGGCGCCGGAGCCCTATTTCCCCCACTGGTGGGGGCGTCGTATCCTCGGCCATGAGCAGCCTTCGCCAAGACGTGTATCTCGCGCTCGCTTCGGTGGGCTGGGCCGACGGGAACCTCGACGCCGACGAGGTGGACGCGATCGCGAAGCTCGCGTTCGCCGACGGGCTCGATCTCGAGGAGGTGGGCGCGCTCGAGGCGAAGATGGCTTCGCCGGTGTCGTTCGATGCGCTCGACGTGGAGGGCATCGGCGCGGGGGATCGTGTCTTCGTCTACGCGGTCGCGGCGTGGTTGGCGACGCTGGATGGGGAGCTCGCCGCCGGTGAGGCGGAGGCCCTGCGGCGTGTAGCGGAGGCGCTCGGGCTCGGCGCGGAGACGGTCGCGGATGTCGACATCTTGGTGCGCGAGGTTGCCTACGAGAGCGGTGGGGACCGGCCGTTCGATTATGATCTGACGACGTTGCGGGCGCGGGCGGGTTTGTTGGCGGGGTAGGTCGGGTCGGCGGGGACCGTGTTCGGGGGTCCTCGGTTCCGGATGTGAGCCTGGGGAGGAACCGTGCTCTCCGCGGACGTTTCTGATCGCGCACGCGCACGTTGACGCGCACGCGCACGTTGACGCGCACGCGCACGTTGACGCGCACGCGCACGTTGACGCGCACGCGCACGTTGACGCGCACGCGCACGTTGACGCGCACGCGCACGTTGACGCGCACGCGCACGTGGACGACGTGGACGTGGACGTCGTGGACGTCGTGGACGTGGAGGTCGTGCGCGGACTGGCAGCGTCGCGGAGGGGCAGCGTCGCGGAGGGGCACGGCCCCGGACGCGGATTCGGGCATGGACGCGGACGCCCGGACGTGGTCCCGGTCCCGGACGCGGAGTCGGGCATGGACGCGGACGCGGATGCGGAGTCGGGCATGGACGCGGACGCCCGGACGTGGCGTGTGGTCTCGGGGCACGGGCACAGGCACGGGCACGGGACTGGTTGACGGGGAGGCGGCCTGCTCTATCATCGGTTCATCCTGATGGCCGGATGACGATGATCGCTGCTGCTCCCGAACGTCGCGATGGGCGCGAGGAGGTCTCGCTCGAGGCTTCGACGGCTTGGTTGCATCTCTTCGGGGATGCGACGCGGCTTCGGCTGCTGGCGTTGCTCGAGGAGCACGAGCTGAGCGTGGCGGAGCTGGTGGTCATCACGGAGCTGCCGCAGTCGCGGGTGTCGACGCATCTGGGGCGGCTCCGGGAGGCAGGGCTGGTGCACGACCGGCGCGCGGGGGCGTCGAGTCTCTACCGGGTGAACGCGGCGATGCCGCCCGCGGCGTCGACGCTCTGGCGGCTCCTGCGGGCGCGGCTCGAGGACGCGACGCTGCGCGCGGACGCGGCGCGGCGCGAGGCGCTGCTCGCGGCGCGGGATACGCAGTCGTGGCCCGAGACGGTCGCGGGCGAGATGGAGCGGCATTGGTCGCCGGGGCGGACCTGGGAGGCCCTGGTGCATGGGCTCTCGGCGCTGCTCGAGCTCGGCGACGTGCTGGACGTGGGCTGCGGAGATGGCTGGAGCGCGCGGCTGGTCGCGCCGCAGGCGCGTAGCTACACGGGGCTCGACCGCAGCGAGAAGGTCCTGGCCGCTGCGGCGCGTCGTACGGCCGACTTGCCGAACGTGACGCTGGTGCCCGGCGAGATGGGCGCGCTGCCCTTCGCCGACGGCTCGTTTGACCAGGTGCTGCTCTTCCACGTGCTGACACACGCCGAGGATCCCGCGCGCGCGCTCGCAGAGGCGGCGCGCGTGACGCGCGCGGGCGGCCGCGTGGTGATCGTCTCGCTCGCGGCCCACGCGCAGCTCGAGCTGACCGCACCTTATGGGCATCGGCACGCCGGGTTTTCGCCCCGCGCGCTCCGATCCATGCTCCGCGCCGCCGGGCTCGAGTCTCGCCGCTGCGAGGTCACGAGTCGCGAGCGCAAGGCCCCTCACTTCGAAGCCCTAACAGCGATCGCCACCCCCGTGGCCCGCCGCGCGGCGTCACCCGACTCGGTCGGGCCGCGCTCTACCTCACCTCGTTCCGTCTCACCCCACTCGGTGTCACCTCCATCCCCCGACCCCGCGCCGACTCACCCGGCGTCTCCCCTCCGCGGCGACGCTCCGGTCGCCAGCCCCGCTGGCGCGCCCCCCGCCGCGAGCTCCAAGCGAAAGCGAAGCCGATGACTCACCCCCTCGAAGCCCTCCTGCGTGAACGCATCCTCGTCCTCGACGGCGCGATGGGCACCATGGTGCAGCGCTACCGCCTCGAGGAGGCGGACTACCGCGGCGCGCGCTTTGCCGACCACTCGCACGACCTCAAGGGCAACAACGAGGTGCTCGTGCTGACGCGCCCCGAGGTGATCCGCGAGATCTACGCGCAATACCTCGACGCGGGGGCGGACCTCATCGAGACGAATACGTTCAGCGCGACGTCGATCGCGCAGGCGGACTACCACCTCGAGCCGCTGGCCTACGAGCTGAACGTGGCCGCCGCGAAGGTGGCGAAGGAGGCGGCGGAGGCCGCGTCGACGCCGGAGCGGCCGCGCTTCGTGGCGGGCGCCATCGGCCCGCTGAACAAGACGCTCAGCCTCTCGCCGAAGGTCGAGGACCCGGGCTTCCGCGCGCTGACCTTCGACGAGGCGCGAGAGGCCTACGCCGAGCAGGTGCGGGGTCTGCTCGACGGGGGCGTGGACTGTCTGCTGGTCGAGACCATCTTCGACACGCTGAACTGCAAGGCGGCGCTCGTCGCCATCGACGAGGTCTTCGAAGCGCGCGGCGTGCGGCTGCCGATCCTCATCAGCGTGACGATCACCGATCGCAGCGGGCGCACCCTGAGCGGCCAGACGGTCGAGGCGTTCTGGTACTCGGTCGAGCACGCGCGCCCGCTGACGGTCGGCATCAACTGCGCGCTCGGCGCGGACGAGATGCGGCCCTTCTTGCAGGCGCTCTCGGACGTCGCGAGCGTGCCGGTGAGCGCGTACCCGAACGCCGGCCTCCCGAACGCCTTCGGCGAGTACGATCAGGACGCCGCGACGATGGCGGCGCTCGTGCGCGAGTTCGCCGAGGCGGGGCTCGTGAACGTGGTCGGCGGCTGCTGCGGCACTACACCGGCACACATCCAGGCGATCGCCGAAGCGGTGAAGCCGCTGCCGCCGCGGAAGATCCCCGACATCCCGAAGCGCTTGCGCCTCTCGGGGCTCGAGCCGCTGGTCATCGGGCAGGACTCGAACTTCGTGAACGTCGGCGAG
>JAHBWH010000093.1 GCA_019637115.1 Myxococcales bacterium
GTCCACCACGTAGCGTTGCTGGTCTTTGTTCGAGACCACGATCGAGCCGAGGAAGTAGTGCCCGTAGCGCTCGACCTGCGTCCGCGGATGGCCCGGCTCGTAGTGGTCGAGGAACTTGCCCGTCAGGTCGTCGATGAGCTCGCGGACCTGACGCTGCTTCCACGCGTACTCGCGCTGGTAGGAGTCGATCGTGAAGCGTTTGCCGTGGAGCAACTCGCGGACGGTGCGGGCGTGTCCATCGATGCTTTGAATCGTCATGCCGAGGCTCCGGGCGCTACACGACGCGCATGCGCCGAGCGGCGGCACGCTACCTCAGGTCCCGACAGGTTGGCGTCAGGCTTTTGGAAGTTGCGCCGTGCCCGGTCGCTCGCGCGCGGGAGCGGCCTCGAGCTGAGCGAACGATGCAGGGGCAAGAATTGAATCTGTGATGACCTCTCGCGCTCGTGTAACGTGGAAGACATGACAGGTACGGGCGTGATCGACATTGATGCTTGGTTCGACGAGTTCAGCCAATGGCTCGATCGAACTGCGGGAATCAACGACGCGGCGGAGCCGCGACAGCCGCATGTCCTCGAGGTCCTCACCGACGCGAGCAACGAGCTCTACGCGACGGCGACCGCCGCTTCGCATCTTCGGCGGTTCGGAAAACGCGCGGATCCACACTTCTGGGCGCGCACGGAGTGGGGCAAATGGGACCTCACCTACGGCACGGCGACGGCGCCGTTCGCGGATTGGAATCAAGCGGCGCGCGACGAGGAACTGTTCACGCACGGCGTGATCGAGGCGAAGGTGATCTATTCGTGGCACTCGCCATCGAAGCATGCAGCCGCGGTCTCTAGCGTGAAAGCTCAACTCGAATCGCGACGACGGTGGATGAAGAAGCACGCCGGCGAAGTCCCATGTGAGTACCTCGCGCTCGTGATGGTGGTGTCCGATGGAGCGATTCCAGAGGAGCTCAAGAGCCTGCTCGCTCCTTCTCGCCTTGCGTCCGCCGGCAGCCTCTCGTCCGATGCGATCAAGGCACTTTGGCCGCGTACAGGTCAGTCGGGCGTCTCGTTGGCCCTGAGCTTGGCGCGTCCGCTGGGTGGTGCCTAGCGCGGTTCTCACGCGAGATAGACTGAGGACTCGTGCTCCTGCGCTCGGCGTATCCAGAACGGCAAACGAGGACCCATACCCAGATGAAATACGAGCTTCCCCAGGCGTTGGTAGGTCGTTGCGAAGAGGAGACGTACCGCCGTTGGCTGGACCGCAAGGCGGCCGCGCACAAGAGGCGCGATCGAGGCCGTGGCAACTCGAGCGCATCGAAGGAGGCCTACAAGATCGCGATTCATACGGCGGTGCAGCGCGACGGGCTACTCGACGCGTACACGGGGCGTCCGCTCCGATGGGATCTCATCGGGAAGTACGACAACGAGACGTCCAAGCTCCGAGGCCGTCACTACAAACACGAGCTCGGCGACCTGCCCACCGTCGACCACGTGGGTAACGGGCTCGGACCTCCGGACTTTCGCATCTGCGCTTGGCGAACGAACGACGCGAAGAACGATCTCTCCTACGCGGAGTTCGTCGAGCTCTGCAAGGCCGTCGTCGCCCACGCTGGTTGACCGTCGCTGTCCGGCGGTCCCGTCACCGACGAGCCGCGTGGTCACACACCGAGAACGAAGCGCGCCTTCTCCCGCCGGAGCATCTCGAAGGGCTGCAAGCAGTTCACGCCCATCGCGAGGCACGCATCGGGGACCTTCACACGCTTCGTGGAACCCGAGGGGACCTCGTGGGTGACCACCGCGTGGCCGTCGGCGAGGGCTTGCGCGACCAAGTAGAAGTCGGCCACGGACTGGAACTCCAACACCGCCGAGGGTGCGTAGCCCGCGCCCAAGAGCCAGTCGTTGATCTTCTGGAACGCGCTGAGCGTCTTCTTGGTGGGCGCCAGGAAGAACCGCTCGCCGCGCGCCTTGGCCCACGGCGCGAGGTCGTCGTCCTGAAGCTCGTCTCCGACCTTCGTCACGCTGAAGACGCGCCCCTCGGCGTTCGCGCGAACGAGCCAGTCCCAAAAGCCCGGGCAGAAGTCGAAGCCGTAGTGACGGTTCTTCGCGTCGATGAACACGTTTGCGTCGAGCAGGTAGCTCATCCGTGCCGGACTCCGAGCTGCTCACCGAGACCGTGGAAGGTCTGGGTGTTCTTGATGTCCAGCAGACGGAAGGCCGCCATGAAACCCGTATGACCTTCGAGGGTGCTCGCGTAGAGCGCACGGGCGAAGCGGGGGCTGACGCGACGGGCTGCGACCGCGTAGAAGTTGCCGCCCGCGCTCGGAGGCTTCGCGGAGCTGGCCGCGTAGCTCCGGTAGAGGGCCCACATCCGGGTCGCGTCGAGAAGGCCTGCCTCGAGGAAGCGCCGAAGCATCACGAGGCGGCTCACCTTGAAGTGTTGGGCGAGTCGGCTGGTTTCGCTCTCGACGGTCGCGGCCGCTCGAAACTCGGCGCGCAACGCCTCTTCGGGCACGAGGACTTCGGCCGCGACCGCGTTGCACCACCGCTCGGTCGCGAGCGCCTGCACGCGATCGGGCGCGACGTCCGAGACTCCGGACTCGCCGAGCCATACGTGCGCCAGCTCGTGCGCGAGCGTGAACGTCTGCGCGAGCTTCGCGTCGGCGCCGTTCACGAAGATCAGCGGCGCGAGGGGATCGACGAGCGCGAAGCCGCGGAACTCCTCCGAGTCGAGACGCCGGTGCGTGTCGTGCCCGACGACACCGTTGACCATGACGAGCACGCCCGCGTCTTCGATGCGTTCGATCAGATCGCGGAACGCGTCCTCCCAGGTGCGGAAGGTCGAGGGATCGAGCGTGTCGAGCCCGAGCACCCGACGAATCGTCGCGGCGGTTGCGCGGGGATCGTCTCCGACCTTCGCGCTGCCGACGAACGCCGGACCCGACTCGCCTTCGAGACGCAGGTGGTCGTGGTACCAGCCTTGGCGGCGCTGGCAGGCGTAGATCGTGTCGAGCAGATCGCCGCTCGGACGACGCACGCCCGCATCGCCGACGGTGCGAAGGTCGGGGATCGGAATCGTCTCGCTCGGTGGGGTCTCCAAGAAGAACGCGCCGAGCGGCGCGTGGGTGACGCTGGCGAGCTCTTCGAGCTGGTTCAGGGTCGGCGCCTCGTCGCCCGAGATCCAGTCGGGCAGGTAGGGGAAGCGTTGGGTCAGCTCGCGCATGTCGCGACCCGAGCGGGCGATGGCCCACTCGAAGAGCTCGGGTCGGATGGAGACGCGAAGGGACACGGGAGGTTGGAGTATAGGTGGCGGGATCGGGGCGTGGGAGATCGTGGACTCCGACGTTTCCGCGGGAACGTCGGGTGACACGCGCGAGGCGGTCGTGGATCCTCGGAGCGTGTCGATTCGAAGCGAAGCGGAGCTCACATCGGCGCGTGCGGCGCTGGCCCATCTCCGCGCTGGCGTGGAGGCGCTGCGTCGTGAGGTGCCCAACGCTCGCAATTACGCGTTGATGGCGGAGTGGAGCTTCGACGCGATCGCGAAGATCGAGGCGGAGATCGCGGACTACCTGCGGGGCGAAGGACTCCGCGGAGACGGCTCGAGCGGACGGGGAGAGTCGTGACCGTTCATGCGCTCACGGATCAGTGGGTTCGCGCGATCGATCGGTTCGAAGTGGAGGAGCTGCGCGACGACGCGGTGCTGCGCGAGTGGCTGACGCAATGCGCGGCGGCGCACGAGGGGGAGATTCCGTTCGAGGTCGCGCGGTTTTTGTGCGTGGCGGCTTCGATGCGCGCGGGACGGAGCGGGGCGGCGCTGTGGCGGTGGATGGAGAGGATTGCGCCGGTGGGGGAGCCGGAGCCGGGGACGTTGCCTTGGCGGTGAGACATTTCCGCGGAAACGTCAGCTGGCGAAGCGGGCGACGAACGCGAGGATGGGAGCGAGCGATCGAGCGCCAGAGACCTTCACCCGAAGCTCGTCCATCCACCCCGAGTCGACGTCGACGACGTGCGCGTACGCGCGGGTCGGCGAGAGCTCCACGCTCACCTCGTGGCTCCCGAACGTCCACTCCGCTTGAAGCCCGCCACTCTCGCTGCGGTAGACGTAGGGCGGGGGAAGACGCTCGGTCGTCAGGGCGTCGAATAGGGTCTCGGCGTGCGCGCGAACCCGCGGGTCGAGGGGCGCGCCGTAGCCGTCGTGCCCGCCGACGGCGAGGGCCTCCAGCTCGTCGAGTCGGGCGTGGGGATCGAGCGTCATGGCAGGGCTTCGTGTCAGCTTGGCACGGCTCGGAGCCGACGGAGCAAATGACCAGCAAATAAGGATGTGTTCGAGATCGTTTCGAATTCTGACGACGAGTGGTCCTCGCGCAGGTTCCCGCGCAAATGGACTGGGATTACTCCGGCTCGCCGCCGATGGTCGCTTGGGTCGTCGTGTACTGCTGGTTCGGATGCGAGGGGTTGTCGGGATGGGTCCGCGAGAGTCGGCCGTCCGCGACCATCGGGGACAGGTGGCGCTCGACGAGCTTGCCGACGTCCTTGAGGCCCAGGTGATCGGCGAGCTCTTGCGGGCTCATGGGACGGACCTCGGCGAGTCGCAGGATCGCTTGTTGGGTCTTGGCGGCGCGCGGGCGCTTGCCGAGCGAGTCGAGCAGACGGGTCACGTCGGTGGGGAGCGGAGGGTACTCCCCGAGGCCGAGGTGCAGCTCCGCAGCGGGCTCGTCGAGGTCTGCTTCTCCAACGAGCCCCCCCCTATCCGCGTCGAGCCCCCCCTATCCGAGTCGAGCCCCCCCCTATCCGAGTCGTCGAGCCCCCCCCTATCCGCGTCGGTTAGGACCGAGACCGAGACCGAGACCGAGACCGAGACCGAGACCGAGACCGAGACCGAGACCGAGACCGAGACCGAGACCGAGACCGAGACCGAGACCGAGACCGAGACCGAGACCGAGTCCGAGACCGAGTCCGAGACCGAGACCGAGTCCGAGACCGAGTCCGAGTCCGACCTCGGGCGGGTCCAGCGTGTCGATGGGCCCTCTCCGGAGCTCGTCGTGCTCTCCCTTCGCGCTGGGCGCGACTCCCGCGTGCTCGTCTTCGACGCTCGACGGTCACTGCTCGCGTGGGCGGACGAGCGACCGCGAGGCGACGCCGCCGATGGCTTCGTGCGCCGGCTCCGTAAGCTGCTGCCGGGGGCCGCGCTCTTGCGCGCCGAGCGCCGCGGGGCTCACCGGCGGTTGCGTCTGCGGCTTCGCGACGGGACGCTCGTCGTCCTGGGCGCCGAGGAGGCCCTGCCGACGCTGCGGCGGCTCGACGATGGCTTCCCGCTCGCCGGCCGACGGCGGCTCGTCGCGCGCCCGGACGCCGAGCCGTGGGAGGCGGCTCCGATCGACGCCGCCGCGACGGCCGGCTCCACCCTGACGCCGCGAGAGCGGCGCCGACGCGAGCTCCTGCGGCGGCTCGCCACGGCGACCGAGCGGGTCGACCGAAAGCTCGCCGCGATCGAGCGCGATCGGCGGCGCGTCGACCGCGTCGACGCGCTGCGACGCGACGCGGAGCTCATCCTGGCGCATCTCACGGAGTGGAGACCAGGCGCCGCGACCCTCGAGGTCCTCGACTGGTACGCCGATCCCCCGACCCCGCGGGCCGTGGCCCTCGATCCGCGCCGCACCGCGACCGAGCACGCCGCTCGGCTCTTCCACGAGGCGAAGCGGCTCGAGCGGGGCGCCGCCATCGCGGGCGAGCGGGCAGCGAAGGCGACGCTCGAGCGAGAGGCGCTCGCCGCTTGGACCGACGCTCTCGCGACCGCCGACGACTCGAGCCTCGACGCGCTCGTCGCGCAGGTCGAAGCCCAGCTCGGTCGCCCGACGTCGACGCGACGCGACGCGCCCTCGGCGCGCCGCGCCTTTCGCACCTTCCGCGGCGCGGACGATCGCCCGATCCACGTCGGACGCAGCGCGGCGGACAACGACCGCCTCACCCTCGGCGCGAAGCCCCACGACCTGTGGCTGCACGCGCGGGGCCGACGTGGCGCCCACGTGATCGTGCCGCTCGCGCGGGGAGAGACCTGCCCCGATCCCCTCCGGCTCGACGCGGCGCTCCTCGCCGCGCACTTCAGCGAAGCTGCGGGCGAGCTGCTCGTCGAGGTGCAGACCGCGGCGCGACGTCACGTGCACAAGCCACGCGGCGCCGCGCCAGGCGCCGTCCACGTCCGCGAGGAGAAGACGCTCACTCTCCGAGTGGACGACGCGCGCGTGCGATGGCTGCTCGAACGCGAGGTCCGCTGACGCTCGCGCCCGAGCTCGGTACGGCTCCCCGGGAGTTCGCCGAAAAGAGGCCTCGCAAGCCGCCCTACCGGACGGCGCGCAGCGAGCGGAGCGAGCGCTTCGAAGTGGAATCGTTCGAAGCGGAGTGAACGAAGTCCACGGAGCCGAACCGGTTCCACGAGAGTGTCGGGCCACGCCGAGCGTGGACCCGACCCAGGCTCGTGGGAGGGGGCCCCACGGCGCTTCGTCGCGCCGCGCTGTCGCGCGGTTGCGACGGCCTCGCAGAATCGTGCCCCGTGGGGGAGGGGCTGGCGACTGGCGACAGCCCCTCATAGGACGCTGTACTCAGAGCCAGACGATCGTCGGGCCGTGCTCGCCGATCTTGTCTCCATAGCGCGCGTCGATGGCGGCGCGCCGAATCTTCATCGTCGGCGTGAGCATCTCGTTCTCGATCGTCCACGCCTCGGGCGCCACGTAGAGGCGGTCGAGCTTCTCGTAGCCGACGAGACGCTCGTTGACCTCCGCGAGGAGGGCCTCGAGCAGCGGCGTGAGCTCTTGGCGCCCCGCCTCGCTCGAGACCTTGGCCAGGTGCGGCTCCGCGAGGCTCACGATCGCGACCGGCTGCGGGAGCCCCGACCCCGTGACGCACGCGAGCTCGGCGAGGCCGGTCGCCTGCAGCTCGCTCTCGATCGGCGCGGGCGCGATGTACTTGCCCTTGCTCGTCTTGAAGAGCTCCTTCGTCCGCCCGACGATCCGCAAGCGGCCGTCCGGCTCGATCACGCCACGATCCCCCGTGCGGAGGAAGCCGTCCGAGGTGAAGACCTCGTCGGTGAGCTCGGGCTGACGGTAATAACAGACCATCGTCGCGGGGCTCTTCACGAGCACCTCGCCGTCGTCCCCGAGCTTGCACTCGACGTCGGGCGCCGGCGGACCGACGGTCCCCGGCTTCGAGTCCCCCGGCCGTGAGAAGTGCGAGTAGCTGAAGTTCTCGCTCATCGCGTAGCCCTCACAGAGCGGCAACCCGAGCGCGTGGTACCAGCTGATGAGATCGGCGGGGATGGGGGCCGAGCCCGTGATCGCCGCCCGCGCCTGATCGAGGCCGAGGCCCGTCAGGATCTTCTTGCGGACCACGTTCTTCAAGATCGGGATCGACAAGAAGAGCCGCAGCTTCTTCGGCGGCATCTTCTTGTGCACGCCCGCTTGGAACTTCAGCCACAGGCGAGGCACGGAGTGGAACACGGTCGGGCGCGCGCGCTGGATGTCGGCGACGAAGGTATCGAGCGACTCCGCGAAGTAGACGCGGAAGCCGACGACGAACGAGCAGGCCTCGACGACCGTGCGCTCGAAGACGTGCGCGAGCGGGAGGTACGAGATCATGCGCTCGTTCGGGCTGTCGAGGCCGAACTCGCCCTTCGAGCCCTTCACGGCCGCGGCCATGCCGCCGAAGTCGTGCACGACGCCCTTGGGGACGCCGGTGGAGCCGGAGGTGTAGACGATGGTGGCCCAATCCTCGGGCTTGCGGACGGGGTGGCCGCTCATCGGCTCGTTGGCGGAGACGACCTCTTCCCACCGCACGACGCCGTCGCGGGCGAGCGCGCTCGGCGGGGAGAGCTCGCAGGCGAGCACCTTCACGTGCTCGGGGACGCCGCTCGCCTGTTTGTCCCACTCGTCGAGCTTGCCGACGAAGAGCAGCTTCGAGTCGCTGTGATCGAGCACGTAGCTCACGGTCTCGGCCGCCACCGTCGGGTAGAGCGGCACCGTCACGTAGCCCGCCATCCACGCGGCGAGATCGAAGATCATGAAGTGCGCGCAGTTCTTCGAGAGCACCCCGAGGCGGGTGCCCTCGGGGTACCCGAGCGACGAGAGGTAGGTCGCCAGGCGCCTCGCTTCGCTGACGGTGTCCTTCCACGTGTACTCGCGCACCTTCCCGTCGCCGAGGGGCTGCGTCATGTAGAGCTCGGTCGGGCGCTCACGCTCCCAGCGGTAGACGCTCTCCAAGAAGAGGTCGTCAGGTGTGAGCTTGGTGACCTTGGGGGTGGGCCGGCGCGCGGCGACCGTCGCGACGGGGGGCCTCGGGGTCTCTTGTGCGATCGTCTCCATGATGTCCCTCTCCTCGAGGGGTGAACGCTCACCCATCGGCGGCGGCGGCGCAAGCCCCGCCTGGCGACGGCCCGCGCTCGCGTGGGCGGATCATCCGTCCCGTCGTTCGAGCAGAGCCGCTTCGTAGGGCGGCCCGTCGGGCGGGTCGGCGGCAGCCGCTTCGTCGCGCGCTCCCCGGCCCGAACGGCGGGTCAGCCGTCCCGCCGCTCGAGCAGGCCGAGCAGCTTCGTCGCGCGCGCATTCCCCGGCTCGAGCACGAGCACCTGCTCGAGCGCGAGCCGCATGCCCGCGACGTTGCGGCGCTCGAAGAGGCCGGTCGCGAGCTTGAAGAGGCACTCCTTCGCGAGCTCCTCGTGCCGATGCTCCAGGTGGAACTCGGCGATCCGTCGCAGCAGGAGCAGATCCTCCGGGTACGCCGCGAGCAACTCGTCGAGCCGCTCGGCGACCTCCGCGCGGTGCCCGTAGCGCAGGAGCACCGCCATGTCGCTCATCCGTCGGTCGAGCTCGCGTGCGGGGATCTGGCCGTCTTCGCTGCCCTCCGGCACCGGCTCGTCCGGTGGGCGGATGGCGGCGACGTCCGGCACGAGCGCCTCGACGGAGGAAGAGGCCCTCGCCCGGGGGTCGAGCTCGAGCGCGCGTCGCATCCGCACGTCGGCCGCGTCCGGATCCGTCTTCACCTCGGGCAGCGTGGACTCCGCGCTCGCGCCGAAGTCGTCGCTCGAGGGGTCGCGCCGCCCCGCCGCCGACTCGATGAGGTCGAGCTCGTCCGAGTCCACGCGCGCCGTCCGGGCCTGTCGCGCGACCGCGAGCGCGTTCTTCACGAACGCCTGGAAGACCCGCTCAGGGTCGGGCGTGTCGAGGAGCCGCTCGGTGTGTGTGCTCGGCGGGCGCGACGCGGTCACTCGACGGAGGGTGCACTGGTCACGCGCGACGGGGAAGCCCCTCACAGCCTCCTCCCGAGCTCGGCCGGTCGCGGGGGCCGCCGCTGCGTACGCCGGCACGCCAGCGCTCGGAGCTCGCAGGCCAGCGCTCGGAGCTCGCAGGCCAGCGCTCGCAGGCCAGGGAGCTCAGCGGAGCTGGTCTTCGGCCCAGTCGAGGACCCGCTCGCCGCGGCGCTCGTCCTCCTCGTCCTCGGACGCAAAGTTGTCCGGGTAGACGAGCGAGACGATGCGCTCGATGGCCGTTGGCCCGGCGCCGACGGCGACGAGCTCGCGCACGCGCGCGATGAGCGGGTCGAGGCCCGCGGCCCTCATGCGCGGGAGCAGGAGCGCGAATCGACGGCGGTAGAGGAACACCATGTCGGTCTTTCGGAGGCGCTCGGTGACGGCGTCGAGGACCGAGCTGTAGACCCCCTCGGTCACCCCCTCGGCCATGGTGAGCACCACGACCGCGAACGTGTCGCCGTAGCGGTCCGCGAGACCGACCTGCTCCCGTAAGCGCTTACGGAAGTACCGTCCCTCGAGCACCCTCGCCGCTTGCTGGGAGCTCCCGTGGACCGCGACCTCCAGGACGTCCCGCAGGTCGTCGGGGGTCCAGTCGCGCCCGGGCGCGATCTGCTGGGCAAGGCGCGCGAGCCGACGCGCGAAGCGCTGCGCGAGCGCCGGATCCGCGCAGATGCGCTCGAGGTCACCGTCCTCGAGCGCCGAGAGCTCATCCGGGTCGAGCACACGCTTGACCGCTTCCGTCACCGTCGTCATCCGACCTTCAGTCTAACGGTCCCGTCCAACGTTTCTTCCTTTTCTGCGAATACGGTCCGCTGAGAACGGAACAGCGGCCCTGGCGAGTCCCCCCGACTTCGGGTAATGCGCGCCTCCAACGCCTCTTTCTCTTCGTTGCCCCATGGCCGACGCCGCGACCCGCTCGTTCTTGCGCCGAATCCTGCCGAAGCTCGCGCTCTCGATCGCCCTCGGTGCGCTCTTCGGGTGGCTGGTGTGGGCTGGTGGCGTGCCGCTCATCCCGAAGCGCGCCGCCTTCGACCACGTCGCGTGGTGGGCCGTTCCCGCCTACCTCGGCACGCTCTTCGTCACGCACTTCGTCCGCGCGACCCGCTGGCGTTTCCTGATCGCGCCCGTCCGCGAGCTCCCGCTCAAGGAGGTCGTCGCGCTGAACTGGATCGGCTTCTTCGCGATCTTCGCCCTCCCGCTCCGGCTCGGCGAGGTGGCGCGGCCCGCGCTGACCAAGCTCCGCCACGGCATCAGCGTGAGCGTGGGCTTTGGGACGATCGCCGTCGAGCGCGTCGTCGACGGGCTCATCACGAGCCTCTGCGTCGCCTGGGCGCTCTTCGCGCTGCCACACCTCGAGACGACGGACCGGCTCGCGCGCGCCCTGCCCTTCTACGGCTACCTGGCCCTGACGGTCTTCGGCGGGGCGTTCGTCGCGCTCGGCGTCTTCCTCTG
Source organism: Myxococcales bacterium (assembly GCA_019637115.1). GTDB lineage: Bacteria > Myxococcota_A > Polyangia > Polyangiales > Houyiibacteriaceae > JACKEH01. Next base: position 10,735 of record JAHBWH010000093.1, read on the forward strand.
GCAGCGGAGCTGGGCCGTCGGCATGACCGAGCGCTGCTTCGGCCTCGTCTCGCAGCGCCTCGGCAAGCTGGTGGCGGAGAAGGTCGACGGCGTCGCGGAGGGCATCCGCTCGCTGGCCAGCCTCCGCCTCACGCTCGGCTTCCTCTTCGAGACGGCGATCTATTGGGGGATGAACGCCGCGGGGATGTGGGTGCTCGCGCGCGGCTGCGGGGTCGCGCTCGACCCTGGCCACGCCGTCGCGCTGATGGGCATCCTCGCCATCGGCATCCTGCTCCCGACGGGCCCGGGGCTCTTCGGAAACTTCCAGCTCGCGATGTCCACGGGCCTGCGGCTCTACTTCGCCGAGGCGGTGGTCGGCGCGGAGGGCGCCGTCTTCATCTTCCTGCTCTACGTGATGCAGTCGGTCGTGATCCTGCTCGCGGGCGTCATCCCGCTCTACGCGATGAACCTCCGGCTCGGCGACCTGCTCGGCACCGAGCAGCTCCGCCAGGGCCTCTCCGTGCCTCCACCGTCCTCCCCCGCGCCCTGAGCACAGTTCCCCAGGAGCTCGTGACCAGGTGCGGCAGATCCATCCCGTCCAGCTGCGTTGCTCCTCAGTCACGGGCCAACAGCCCGCTCCTTCGTCGCGCCTTGCTGGACGCGCGCCTCTTTGCACCTGGTCACGAACTCCTGGTTCACCGTACTGAGCTCCGGAGGTATCGAGGGACCGAGGACCTTGAAGGAAACTGGACGCCTCCCCTGGCGTCGGTACCGTCGGGCCATGCGCCGGCTCCTCCTGGTCCTCCTCGCGCTCGTCTTCGCCGCGCCGCCCACCGCGGACGCGCGCCGCAGCGACTCCCATGCGTACCGCTACGATCAGGTGTGGAGCGCGTCGCTGCGGCTGCTCCGGGTGGACTACGGCTTCCCCCTCCGCGACCGCGACGAGAACCTCGGCTACGTCCTCTTCGACTACGTCGACGGCGGCCGCAGCGTCCCTGGGAGCTTCGAGGTGGTGCGCACCCGCCAAGGCGAGCGCGAGGTCGTGCGCGTGACCGTGAACATCCCCGCGATGCCGAGCTACGTCGAGCGCATGATCCTCGACAAGCTCCAGCGGAAGCTCCGCGAGGAGTACGGCGAGCCGCTCCCCGCACCGCCGCGCCGCGAGCCGAGCGAGGAGCGGGGCGCGGAGGGCGACGACGCGAGCGCGGACGAAGAAGAGGCGCCCGCCCGTGGGCGGCGCCGGTGAGACCGGGTTATCCTTCGGCCGTGCGTTCCCTCCTCCTGCTCTCGCTCGTGCTGGTGAGCTGCGGTGGCCGCGAACCCGCGCCTCCGCCGCCTTCGACGGGGACCCCGACGATGCCGGACACGGGTGGCACCCGCGACGCGGGCGGCGTCGCCCGCGATGGAGGCGGGAGCACGTTCGACGGCGGGGAACCCGCCGGCGCCTGCGTCATGCTCGGCGACAGCCCCATCGCTCCGAACCGCCTCTTCCTCGAGCTCGGGGGGCTCGCGCTCGAGCCCCCAGCGCGCATGGTGCTCGCCGAGTGGACCCGCGCGAGCTGCGCGGCGACCCCAGAGCTGCGGGTGGTCTTCCACCCCCGCGAGACCGATTGCACCTTCGGACGCACCGAAGAGCTCGTCTTCGTGTTCCGAGATCCCGGCGAGCTCCCCCTCGCGACCTCCGCGAGCGTCAACGTGGGGGAGTCCGAGAACCTGACCATCCGCTACCAGTTCCTCGGCAACGAGATCATTCCGGCGTCGAACTTCGGCAACTGCATCGGGTCGACCGGCGTCATCACCTTCGAGGACCTCGACACCGAGGCCGGCCTCAAGGCCGCGACCTTCGACATCGACCTCACCAGCTGCGACGGAGCGTCGACCGCGCAGCTCGGCGCCGTCGGCGCGTTCGAGCTCTTCATGCCGACCGCTTGGCGCGACGCCTGCGTCCCCTGACAGCCTCGGGGCCTCGGCATGGGGACACGGAGACGACTCGCTGCTTGACGCCGACCGGCACGCGAGGCCGAATGCCCGCCGATGTCACGCGGGAGGCTCGCGCCGTTCCTCGCCCTCGCGCTCTTTCCGGCGGCGCTCGAGGCCCAGACGCGCCAGACGGAGCAGGCGAGCGCCGCCGCGCCCGTCGAGGATCGCAGCGAGTGGCAGCTGCGTGCCGACAGCCACTTCATGGCGTATGCGGTGCAGACGCCGCGCAGCCCGGTCCGCCTCGCCCGCCGCCGCTTCGTCCAGACGGTCGGGTTCTCTCAAGCGATTCGCCTCGGTGACCTCCGCGCGCCGTGGACGGTACGTGTCGCCTTCGACGCGCGCCTCGACCAGGAGCTCGGGGACGTCTGCACGCGCGACGAGGAGCCCCGCTGCCTGCGGGAGACCGACGTCGCGTCGCGCCGCGACTTCCAGGTCCTCGCGCGCATCACGCGCCTCGACTTACCCGAGGCGCGCGTCGAGATCGCGCCGCCCGGGGGCCGCCATCGGCTCCGGCTTGGGCGCCAGATCCTCTTCGACCCCGCCGGCTTCCTGCGCCTCGACGGCGCGCGCGCGACGAGCGAGCTCGCGCGCTGGGCCTCGGTGGACGCCTACGCGGGGCTCTTCGCCCACGAAGCGAGCTTCGGCGGCCCCGACGGCTTCATGCTGCAGGGGGATCTCCGCTTCGATCTCCCTGACGACCTCGCCTCGGAGCGCGCCCCCTTCGTCGCTGAGCCCACGCGCACGTGGGTGGTCGGCGGCACCCTCTCGGTGGGCGACGCCCGCGTGGTGCGCGCCGAGCTCGTCGGGCGAGAAGTCCGCGACGTCGGTGGCGCCGTCGCCGCGCGGCGTGCTGGCTTCGCGTTGCGCTCGCGCCCCGTCGACCCCCTCGGGCTCCGCGTCCTCGCGATGTGGGATCCGACCGATGGCACGCTCGTCGACGGCGTCGCCGAGGTGGAGCTCCGCACGCCGCGCGGGCTCGTGCGCGCGTCGGGGCGGCGGAGCGAGCCGCGCTTCGACCTCGGCAGCATCTGGGCGTGGTTCGACCTCGTGCCCACCGACGTGCTCTCGCTGGACGGACTCTTGCGGCTCGGCCCGCGCTGGCAGATCTCGGGAGGCGCGCGGGCGCGCTGGACGCGGCTCGACGCGCCGGTCCTCGACGCGGGCCTCGACCTCGGCCTTGACTGGCGGCGCGGCTCGCGCTTCTTCGGGATCGGCGGCACCCTCTGGGCCGGCTCGGCGGGCGAGACCGCCTTCATCCGGGTCGACGGTGGGCGCCGCGTCGGCGTCGCCGAGCTCTACACCCGAGGCTCGGTTTGGCATTTCGCCCACCCGTGGCAGGAGACCCTGCACGGGACGAGCGTCGCGCTCGCCGCGGGCGCGGCCGCCCTCTTGACCGATCACATGCGCCTTCGTTTCGAGCTCGAGTGGATGCACAACCAGGTGGCGGGCCATCGGGTGCGAGGGCTCGCGTCGCTCACGCTGCGGGTGTGGCGATGAGCAAGCGCTCGATCGCGCTCGGGCTCGGGCTCGGGCTCGCTCATGCTGCGGGTGTGGCGAGGAGCAAACGCTCGATCGCGCTCGGGCTCGGGCTCGCGTCGCTCATGCTGCGGGTGTGGCGATGAGCAAACGCTCGATCGCGCTCGGGCTCGTGCTCTTCGCCGGCGCCCTCGTCTGGGGCGCCGCCGCCGGCCAGCGCGAGGGCCGCGCGCTGCGCTCCCGCGTCGTCTATCCCCCCCAGCGCATCGCGCTGCGGATGAACCACGCGCACCCCGCGCACGCGCGGCTGCGCTGCGAGCGCTGCCACGAGGGCGCCTCGCAGAGCGAGCGAGCGCGCGACTCGCTGCTCCCCCGCGAGGCGAGCTGCGCGCCATGCCACGACGCCGACCTCGACCGCGAGCACGCGAGCGAGGCGCGCTGCGGACGCTGCCACGTCGGCGAGGAGCTCGGAGACGGCTCGTTCGAGGTCGCCCCCTCGTCGTTCCCGCCCGCCCGTCTGAACTTCTCGCACCGCGCGCACGCCCGCCTCGGCGTCGGGTGCGTCGACTGCCACGAGGGCGTACAGGAGGCGAGCCTCGCCACCCGCGCGCACCTGCCGACCATGCGCTCGTGCTTCCGCTGCCACGGCCGCGACGGCGTGGGACGCCAAGTCGAGGGCGCTTCCAGCGCCTGTCAGACCTGCCACCTCACCCAGAGCGACGGTCGCCTCCGCACGAGCTACCCAGAGGGCGAGCTGCTCCCGCCCGACTGGCTCCACGGGATGGTGCACGACCGGGACTTCCTCGTCCGACACCGCTGGGTGGCCGCCGACTCGGGCGACGCTTGCACGAGCTGCCACGCCGAGCGCGAGTGCGCCGATTGCCACGACGGCCGCGTGCGCCCGGAGAGCGTGCACCCGAACGATTACCTCACCACCCACGCGACCGAGGCGCGCCGCGACACGCCGCGTTGCGCGAGCTGCCACACGACGCAGCGCTTCTGCACCGAGTGCCACGCGCGGCTCGGGCTCTCGCCGATGGCGTCCCCCGGGGCGGCGGCCGGACGCGCCTTCCACCCGCCGGGCTTCGTGCGTGCGCACGGCGACGAGGCGCGTCGCGCGATGTCCACCTGCGCGAGCTGCCACGCGGAGCGCGACTGCGTCCGATGTCACGGCGCGACGGGGATCGGGGCCGGGATCTCACCGCACCCGCCCGGCTTCGCCGCGACGTGTCGGGGCGCGCTGGAGCGAAACGCGCGCGCGTGCATCACCTGCCATGGCGACGTCAGCGCGCTCTGCCGGTGACGCCGGGTCCTGGTGGACCGAGTCCGATGACCAAGTCTCGAACACGGCGGCGTGTTCGATTCCGCGACGTCACGTCCACGTCCACGACGTCCACGTCCACGACGTCCACGTCCACGTACGTCCACGTACGTCCACGTCCACGACGTCCACGTCCACGTCCACGTGCGCGTGCGCGTGCGCGATCGGAAACCTCTAGTCCCCAGGTGCGCGAGGGAGGCGCACGGGGATCTTCCCGGGATCGGGTCCGACGACCGAGTCCAATCGCCGAGTCCAATCGCCGAGTCCAATCGCCGAGTCCAATGGCCGAGTCCAATGGCCGAGTCCAATGGCCGAGTCCAATGGCCGAGTCCAATGGCCGAGTCCAATGGCCGCGTCCGGGAGCCGGTCGAGTGCGGGGTCCAGCGTTCAGTCGGCGGCGAGCAACGCGGCGCCGCGGAGCTCGAAGACCTGGGTGCCGTGCGAGGGCCCGCGCGCGGGCGTGAAGCCGCCGAGCGCGGTCGCCGTCGGGCGCGCGCCGCCGCGGGCCAGGCGCTCGGCGAGCATCGGACGCGCGGCCTCGGTCTCCGGGAGCCCCCGCGCCGCGTCACGGACCAGCCGGAGCGCGTCGTAGGCCGCCGCCGCGTAGACGTCGGGTGCGCGCTGAAAGCGGGCCCGGAAGGCGTCCTGGAGCTGTCGCGGCGGTCCGTCGAGCGCCCCCGCGTGGAAGGGCAACGAGAAGAGCGCCCCCTGGAGGTAGCGCCCGGTCGTGCGCACGAGCTGCTCGTCGAGCGCCACGCTCGGCGCGAGCACCCGCGGACCCGGCTGGCCGTCGACGCTCAGCGCCCCCGCGGCCGCGAGGGCTGGCGCCACGAGCGTGAGCGCGCGCGCCTGGTCCGGGATGGCGAGGGCGTCGAAGCGCAGAGCCCGCAGCGCCTCGATCGGCTCGCGGAAGCTGGTCGCGCCCGCCGGATAGGTGACCTCGCCCGCCCACTCTAGGCCCTCGGCCTGGCAGGCCTCGCGAAAGGCGTCGCGCATCGACCGCCCATAGGCGTGGTCGGGGAAGAACGCCGCCACGCGTCGCGCCCCGCGTCGGCGGGCCTCGCCGACGAGCTCGCGCGCCTCCTCGCGGGGCGTCGGGAAGTAACGGAAGACGAGGTCGCCGGTGCGGGTCAGCGTCGCGTCGGGCGCCAGCGTCAGGATCGGCACCCCGAGCTCCTGCGCGCGCCGCGCCGCGGCCCGCGCGACCCGGGCGTCGATGGGGCCCACGATCGCGACGACCTGGTGGAGGGTGACGAGATCGTCGACCGCGCGAACGGCGGCCTCGGGATCCCCGGCGGCGTCTCGAAAGTGCAAGCGCGGCCCACCCGTCTGCGGGCCCTCCCCTGGCAGCTCGGACGCGAGCATCAAGCCCTGCAGCGCGAGCTGCCCGACCTCGCGCCCCCGCCCCGAGAGCGGGAGGATGGCGCCGATGGCCTGCGGGTCGACGCGGCCCGTCCGCTCCGCGCGTAGCGCCATCGACTGCAGGTCGCGGTCGAGCGGCACGCGAGACTCGCGCAGCGCCGCGGTCAACGCGCGGACCCGATGGAGCTCGCCCGCCGCGAAGGCTTCGCGCAGGGCGCGCCGCGCCACCTCGGGCCACGCCTCTCCTTCATGCGGCAGCCGCTCCGCGAGGGCGTAGAGCGCGGCCACGGGGAGCGCCGCCACGAGCGCCGAGAGCCGCGCGCGCGCGGCGTCCCGCGCCTCGACGGGGATCGACTCGCGGAGGAGCGCGTCGAGCGCCTCGATGGCGCCGGGTTGATCGCCGACGTTCTCGCGAGCTGCCGCGAGCGACTCGAGCAGGAGCTGGGTCTCCTCGGGGTCCACGGTGCGCCCGACCAGGGGCTCGAAGAGCGGGATCGCCTCGGCGCTCTGCCCGAGCATCTGGAGCGCGGCGCCCTCGTAGAGCCGCGCACGCTCGGCGAGGCGCGCGTCCGAATGAGCGGTCACCTCGCGAAAGAGCGGGCGCGCGTCGATCGCGCGGCCGCCAGCGAGGAGCAGCCGACCGAGCTCGACGCGCGCGACCGGCGCGAGCGGGTCGGACGCGAAGTCGCGGAGGAACTCGCGGTAGCGGGTCTCCCCCTCCCGAAGCTGCCCGGCGTCGACGAGGTCGCGCGCGCTCCGCAGCGCCGCCTCGGCCGCGGGGTCGTCGGTGGTGATGAGCGGTAGCGTCGAGACCTCGGCGGCGCCGCGTGGGCAGCCGCCCCCGAGGGTCGCGAGGACCAAGGTGCACGAGACGAAGAGCAGGGAGAGGCGCATGAGCTGAAGACCGACCGGCTCGGAGCGGGCGAGGCTCCACGGGGAGTGGCCCGTGGGCGAGGGGCAGGCGGCCCCTCCGACGAGCCGACAGGGTAGTAGGTCGAGGCCCCCCGTCGAAACGCATCTCGCCACGGCGATCATCCCCGTCGCCGTGCCATCGGTCCCGGATTGCGGCAAGTTCCCGGCGTCGCGCCCTCTCCGCCACCGCGGAGAGGTCGCGTCGCCGCCCCAGCTGGGGCGGGCGGCCGCGTCTCGGCCGCGAGCGGTCCGTCGAGGCATCGGCGAACGCCTTCTTCTCCCTGGGGTCTCTCGAAGAGATCCCCTCCGCTCGGCCGAGCCGAGCCTCCCCCAGAACACCCACGTCCGTCGAAGCGCGGTGCGCTCCGACGGCCCCCTAGCCCGAGCCCCGGGGCCCCTCGTGGCCCGCGGGCCCCCGAGGAAGTCGATGGATCGCAAGGAGGCCATGAAGCTCGCGCGAGAGCGCCGGATCGTCGAGCTCGTCGCGGCGAGGACGCTCGCCCCCGAGGTCCGCGAGCTCACCTTCGAGGTGCGCAGCGGCAGCCCCTTCCCGTTCGAGGCGGGCCAATACATCAACCTCCACATCCCGGTCGCCGACGCCACGCTCGCGCCCAACGGCTCGATCCAGCGATCGTATTCCATGGCCGCGGCGCCGAACGGGGGGCAGCTCGTCCTCGCGGCCACGCGCGTCGCGGGGGGCCCAGGCTCTGGGCATCTGCACGCGGCCGAGCTCGGCGAGCGCCTGGAGGCCGATGGCCCGTGGGGCATCTTCACGCTCGCGCGGGTCCCCGAGGACGCGCCGATGCTCTTCGTCGCGACCGGCACGGGCCTGACACCGATCCGCGCGATGATCGAGGCCGAGCTCGCCAGCGGGCGCTCCCGGCCGCTCCGCCTCGTCTACGGCTGCCGCCGCGAAGAGGATCGCATCTACCGCGAGGATCTCGAGGCCTGGCAGGCGGCGCACCCCCGCTTCCGGGTCATCACGGCGCTCTCGCGCCCGGACGACGGCCGCGCGGGCCAATACGTCCAAGACCGCGTCGGCGACGCGCTCGATGAGCTCGCCCGCGCCTCCGAGGGGAGCGAGGTCGCCCCGCACGCGCTGCTCTGCGGATTGCGCGCCATGATCGACGACGTCCGCGGCCTCCTGAAGGACGTCCACGGTTTCGGCCGCGAACGAATCCACACCGAGCGCTACGACTGACGCTTGCGGCGCTCGCCGCACGGTCCAAGCTCCCGTCGACATGCATCCCTGGCACGACGTCTACATCGACGAGTCCCTGCTCTCGACCGCGTTCCCGGTCGTCATCGAGGTCCCGAAGGGCTCGCGCAACAAATACGAGCTCGACAAGGAGACCGGCCTGCTCCGCCTCGACCGTGTCCTCTACAGCGCGGTCCACTACCCGGCGAACTACGGCTTCATCCCGCGGAGCTTCTGCGACGATGACGACCCGCTCGACTGCCTCGTCCTGAGCCAGGAGCCCGTTCACCCGCTGACCATCGTCGAGGCGCGCCCCGTCGCCTGCATGCGCATGCGCGACGACAAGGGCATCGACGACAAGGTGATCGCGGTGAACGCGCGCGACCCGTATTACGAGGACGTCCGCGATCTCGCCGACGTGCAAAAGCACACGCTGCGTGAGATGAAGCGCTTCTTCGAGGACTACAAGATCCTCGAGAACAAGCAGGTCATCGTCGACGACTTCATCGGACTCGACGAGACGCTCCAGATCTTGCGCGAGTCCCTGAGCCTCTACCGGAAGCTCCGCCGGGGCGAGCTGAAGTAGCGGCAGACGCCGCGGCCGCGTGCGGGTCGGGCTCGTTCCGGGTTCGTTTCCGGATTCGTTTCCGGGTTCGTTTCCGGGTCCGGGTCCGGGTTCGTTTCCGGGTCCGGGTCCGGGTCCGGGTTCGGGTCCGTGTCCGGGTCCGGGTCTGTGTCCGCGTCCGAGTCTGCGGCCGGGAGCGGGTCCGCGCCGCGGCCGCGCGCAAGACCGCGTGACCGCGGCCGATCGGCGTCTGGCCGCGGCCTCTCGGCCTACTCGAGGCCGGCCGCCTCCATCATCTCTTCCATCGTGAGCACGCGGCCCGTCGGTGCGATGTCCATCATGGGGGCTTCCATCGCGGGCGGGTCATCGGCGTCGGAGTCCGCCTCGTCGCCGTCCTCCTCGAGCTCGAGCATCATCTCTTCGAGCGTCTGGACGCGCATCGTCGTCGGCGCGCCGCCGCCTTCGAGCTCTCGCATCATCTCGTCGATCGACTGCACGCCGCGACCCGTGGGCTCGTCGTCATCACCCGAATCGTCGAGCGGCGTCGGCACCGACGGCGTCTGCCGAGGCGCGTCGCGGTGGTCCATGAGCTGGTTCGCGATGCCCACGGAGAGCGCCGGCCAATACGTGATCACCATCAGGCCGCCGAACATCAACACCATGAAGGGCAAGACGCTCTTCATGATGTGGCCCATCGATCGGTTGAAGAGCGTGCTCGCGACGAAGAGGTTCAACCCGACGGGCGGCGTCAGGTAGCCGATCTCCAGGTTCACGATGAAGATGATGCCGAAGTGCAGCGGGTCGATGCCGAGGCTCACGGCGATCGGCGCGAGCAGCGGCACGAAGACGAACATCGCGCTGAGGATGTCCATCACCATCCCGACCACGAGCAGCATCAGGTTCAAGATCAGCAAGAACTGCCAAGGCTCGAGGTCCATGTTCTGGATCCACGCCACCATCTCCGCGGGGATCTGCCGCTCCTCGAGGAACTCGCTGAACGCGAGCGCCGCGACCATGATCACGAGGAGCGAGCCGAGGAAGATGCCCGTCTCTTGGAAGATCTTCGGCACCTTGCCGAGCGGCATCGCCCGGTGGACGTAGACCTCGACGACGACCGCGTAGACGACGCTGAGCGCGGCGGCCTCGATGGCGTTGAAGAGGCCCGATTGGATGCCGTAGTAGATCCCGACCGGGAAGAGGATCGCCCAGAAGCCATCGACGAAGGCGCGCCCGACCACGCGAAGGTCGAACTCGGTCTTCCACTGCAAGAGCGCGAGGTAGGCGACGAGCTTGACGATCCCCTCGCCGGGGATCCCCGTGAAGTTCAGCACCACGACCGGGATCCCGAGGAAGAAGAGCGCGCCGCGCGCGACGGCCTTGGCGAGCGCCTGCCGCCCCTCGTCCGCGACGGCCTGCTTCACGCCGTGCACGAAGCAGAAGCCCATCAAGATCGTCGCGATCACCGCGCCGGGCCCGTAACCAGCCATGAAGAGCCGCTCGACCTCGATGAACGACCCCTGGTAGACGATGGGGTAGAGGATCATCGGGATCGACGGCGGGATCAGGATGCCGAGTGAGCCCGCGGACGTGAGCAAGCCGTGCGAGAACTGCTCCGAGTAACCGCGCGCGAGCAGCGTCGGCCCCATCATCGCGCCGATGGCGACGACGGTGGCTGGGCTCGACCCGCTGATGGCGGCGAAGAAGACACACGCGAGCACCGCGCTCATCGGGAGCCCGCCGGGAACCCAGCCGACGCAGGCGCGCGCGAAGTCGATCAGCTTCTTGCTGATCTGCCCCTGGCTCATCACGGCGCCGCTCATGATGAAGAAGGGCACGGCGAGCAGGGTCGCTTGGTCCGCGAGGCTGCGGATGCGCTCGATGAGGTTGAGGAACTGCACCGCCTCGGTGTGCCCGGCCCAGAGCACGTAGCAGGCGACCGTGACGATGCCGATGAGCACGAAGAGCGGCACGCCGAGCAGCGCCGACAGCAGGATGATCGAGACGATGATCCCGCCCTTGCCCGTGAAGGCGAGGCCGACCGCGAGCGCGACCACGATGCCCATGACGACCGGGCTCTTACGGCCCTCGGCCACGGCGCCGGTCACGACGCGCCCTCCGGCTTGGAACCCTCGGACTCGGACTCATCCGACTCGGACGCGGCGCCCGACGCCGAGGCGGACTCGGACGCGGACTCGGACTCGGACTCGGACTCGGACTTGGACTTGGACTCGGATGCGGACTCGGACTCGGATGCGGACTCGGACGCGGACTCGGACTTGGAGGCGGACGCGGAGCCGGACCCGGACGTGGATTCAGCCCCAGACTCAGCCACGTCGGACGCCGCGGCGGCCGCCGCCGCCAGCTCTCCATGGTCGGTTTCACCGTAATGACCGCCAAGGAGCGCGCTGATCCCAGCGCCGATGAAGCGCACCATCGCGATGCCGAACGCGACGGGGACGGCAACGGTCGAGATCCAGTCGGGCATCCCCGTCAGCTCGAAGGTGCCGCCTTGTTGTCGCGCGCCGACGATCGGATCGAAGACGTAGACGTACCCGAGGTAGGCCGTGCCCGCGCACGCGAGCGCCGTCGCGAAGAAGCCCGTCGCGACGACGTAGGGCGCGAGCTTCGGCGGGATGACCTTGCGCAGCGCCTCGAGCTTGATGTGCTTGCCCTCGTGCGCGCACACGCTGGCGCCGAGGAAGCCGACCCAGAGCAGCATCACGAGGCTGAGCTCCTTGGACCACGCGTACCCGCGCGGGAAGTACTCGAGCGCGGTGAAGACGAAGAGCGGGGTGACCACGACGAGCGCGACGAGACGCCTCGTCCACCCCTCGGGCCGAAGGCGGAGCCACTGGACGGTCAGGCCGACTCCGCCCATCGCGAAGAGCGTCAGATAGACGTAGCGAGACTGGAAGACCGGCTCGAGCTGCTCGATGCCGTGCTCGTTCACGCTCCGCGTCTCCGCGCTCATCATCCAGCCGATCCCGACCAGGACGGCGGCGGTACCGAGCGCGTAGAGCAACGACCTCACGTCGAAGCCCTCTTCGCCACGCTCGGCGCGGCCGTGACGGCGCGCGCTCCAGAAGCCGAACCAAAGCGCGCCGAGCCCGAGGGCCGCGCCCGCCCATGGCGCCACGGCGCGATCGAGGAACGCTCGCGTCTCGGGATCGTCGACGCCCCCGATTCGCGCGATGAGCATCCCGAGCTTGCTATCGGGCGCGACGAGGCGTCGATGCACCACGTCGAGGAAGACCATCACCGTCATCGCGCTCAAGAAGGTCGCGACGATCGTCTGTTCGATCGCGAAGACCCAATCGTCGAAGCGACGAAGAGGCGCGAACGGCCCCTCGTGGACGACCTTCCGAGACGACGGCTCCCCTACGCTGACCCCTGCCATAACGCGCTGGACCCTACCCTGGCCGCGCGCCCGCGGGAAGTCGGTTCACCCAGCTCGTTCGCCGCTTCGTCACGGCCGCCGCACGTGAAGACCCCTCGCGCACCTTCCGTGCGTCGCACCTCGCGCGCGCCCCTCCTCCCATCAGTGTCGTGCTTGGCACCTCACGCCCGCCCCCGCCCCTCGCGGGGCCGCGCTTCGCGCCTCGCGCCCGCCCCTACGCCTCGCGTGCACGTTCCACCCCTCACTCCTCGTCGCGCCGTGGTGGCAGGTCGAGCAGGCGCGCCCGCGTCGCCCCGGCAGCCCCGAAGCGGTCGCGGAGCGCTTGCGTGACGCGCTCGAGCTTCTCGCGGCGCTCCTTGCCCTCGTCGACGAAGAGACTCGTCCGTTCTTCGAGGGGCACGAGCTCGCTCGCCGACACGCCCGTCAGCCGAAAGCCGCGTGCTCGCGAGGGGACCTTCGCGAGCAGCGCGCGCGCCGCCTCGTAGAGGCTGTCGGTGTCCGCGACGGCCTCGTCGAGGCGCACCTGCCGCGTCACGACGCGGTGGCTCGGATCCTTCACCTTCAGCGTGACGACGTGCGCGCGCAGCCCCGCCCGCACGAGGCGCGACGCGACGCGCGCGGCTTGCCGCAAGAGCTCGGGGAGCAGCTCCTCGTCCGTGCGGAGATCGCGCTCGAAGGTCTCCTCGGCGCCGACGCTCTTCGCGTCACGGCTCGGCGTGACGGGCCGCGGATCGTCGCCGCGCGCGAGCCGGCCCACGTCGCGACCGAAGGCTCCGAGCAGCGCCTCGAGCGTCGCGATCGGCGCCGCAGCGAGATCGGCGAAGGTCTCGACCCCCGCCGCACGAAGCCGCGCGGCCGCCTTCGGCCCCACGCCGAACATGCGCTCCACGGGGAGCGGCGCGAGGAAGGCCTCGACGCCCTCCTCGGCGACGACCACGAGCCCGTCGGGCTTGTCGAGGTCGCTCGCGATCTTCGCCACGAGCTTGCACGGCGCCACGCCCGCGCTCGCCGTCAGCCCCGTCCTCGCGCGGACCTCCGCCTTGATCGCGCGCGCGATCTGGATGGGATCGCCGAAGAGCGCGACCGAGCCGGTCACGTCGAGGAAGGCTTCGTCCACGCTCAGCCCCTCGACGAGCGGTGTGAAGCGCTCGAAGATCGCGAAGACCTCTTCGCTCGCCTGCCGATACCGATCCATCCGGGGGCGCACGACGACCGCGTCCGGACAGCGGCGCCTGGCCTCGAGCATCGGCATCGCGCTCCGCACCCCGTAGCGTCGCGCCTCGTATGAGGCGGCGGCGACGACCCCGCGGCCGCCCTCCCCGCCGACCAACACGGGTCGTCCCCGCAGCGACGGATCGTCGCGTTGCTCCACCGACGCGAAGAACGCGTCGAGGTCGACGTGGAGGATGCTGCGTGCGCCAGGCATCGGGCGAAGCGTAGCGCGCGGCGCACGCCCGGCGGCGTCCCGCGGGGATGCGGGACCCCTGAGAGCAAGGTGCTCGATGGATCGAAGCAGACGCGGCCCGCGCGCACGCGGAGTTTTGCCGACGCGCTACGCCCCCCCATCGACCAGCGCCCCTCCCGCACGCGGACCCCCTCACGGACCGCCCACATGGTCGCCTGACCGCCGTTCACTGCGCGGCGACCACCATGACCAACCTGCCCTGGAAATCACTCGCGCTTTACAAGATGTTTTCTTGATAAGTTTGCAAACCCTCAGAAAACACTGAAAACATCGACAAACACGCCTTGACGCACCGTGTCAGCCCCGTTACACCTGAGCGAACTCGTTGGATGCGTGTAAATCCGTAAAGCGGAGCGAGCGACCACTCCCGCGGTGGGGACCGGCGGGGCAGGAGGAAGAGCCATGAGCATCGGGTCGGTTGGGGTCGTCGGTTGTGGGCAGATGGGTCTCGGCATCGTCGAGGTCGTGGCGAGCGCCGGCTACGCCGTGACGGCGCTGAAGGCCACGCCGGGCGACCTCGAGAAGGTCAAGGCGAGGGTCGCGAAGTCGCTCGATCGGCGCGTCGACAAGGGCAAGCTCGAGCGCGCGGAGGCGGACGCGATCCTCGGCCGGATCACGATCACGCTCGAGCTCGCGGACCTGCGGGACTGCGACCTCGTGATCGAGTCGGCGCTCGAGGAGATGGACACGAAGGCCAAGCTCCTGCGAGAGCTCGAGGACGTGATGACGAACGGCGCGATCCTCGCGTCGAACACCTCCTCGCTGCCGCTGCTCAAGCTCGCGGACTCGCTCCGCCGCCCCGAGCAGTTCCTCGCCCTCCACTTCTTCAACCCCGCGCAGGTGATGAAGCTCGTGGAGCTCGGCGTCACCGACCGCACCGCGCCCGGCGTCGTCGCGGCCGCGAAGACCTTCTGCCAGAGCATCGGCAAGACCGCCGTCGAGGTCTCGGCCTCCCCCGGCTACGTCGTCAACCGGCTGCTGGTTCCCTACCTGCTCCACGCGATCGAGACCCTCGAGGAGGGCGTCGCGGACGCGCCCGCCGTCGACGCGGCGATGCAGCTCGGCTGCAACCACCCGATCGGGCCGCTCGCGCTCGCGGATCTCATCGGCCTCGACGTCGTGATGGCGATGGCGACCACGCTCCAGCGCGAGCTCGCCGACTCTCGCTACCGCGTCCCGTCCTTGCTCCGTCGGCTCGTCGCCGACCAGCAGCTCGGCCGCAAGAGCGGCATCGGCCTCTACGACTACCGCGGCAAGGAGCCCGTCACCAACCCGGCGCTCCGCCCGATCGCCGAAGCGGCGGAGTGACCCGTCGCTGAGTCCGTCGCGCGAGCCAGCTACGCGATGGCTCGTTCGAAGCGAGCGACCGGAGCCACGCGAGCCCAAGCGCCACGTGCGCATGAAGCGACACGTGGGTTGTGACCCACCCCGCGTCCCGCTCGACACCATCCATCCGTCGACCCAACCGGTCGGCCCTCCTCCACCAACGAAGGCCCCCGCGCTCCACCCGCGGGGGCCTTCTCCTTTTCGGCGACAGCCCCCGACGCGCCGCTCGACGGAGCGCGCGATCGTCGTCGCGGGGCGACGCACGAGCGCTCGCGCAACCACCGGAAAACGCGGGACTTCCACGCGATTTTTCGCCTCGCGTTGACAGCCCCGAGGCCACTTCGTAGGGTGCATCCCCGGCGTGGAGCTGACCCCCTTCGCGCTCCGCTCGGGCGTAGCCCCAGAGGTGTTCGGCCAGTCGTAACGAGCCGGAAGGCCCGGCCGAACGCGAAACCGTGGGTCTACCCCTGAGCGTCAAATGCAGCGCCGGACCAAATTCATCTTCGTGACGGGCGGAGTGGTCAGCTCCATCGGCAAGGGCCTCGCGGCCGCGTCCATGGGCGCCCTGATGGAGGCCCGCGGCCTCCGCGTCACGAACCTCAAGCTCGACCCCTACATCAACGTCGACCCGGGGACGATGTCGCCGTACCAGCACGGCGAGGTCTTCGTCACCGACGACGGCGCCGAGACCGACCTCGACCTCGGCCACTACGAGCGCTTCACGTCGACGACGATGGCGCGCGCCAACAACTTCACGACCGGTCGCATCTACGACGCCGTGATCCAGAAGGAGCGGCGCGGCGAGTACCTGGGCGCGACGATCCAGGTGATCCCGCACGTCACCGACGAGATCAAGGCGCGCGTCTTCGAGGCCACGCGCAAAGCAGACGTGGCGATCGTCGAGGTCGGCGGGACCGTCGGCGACATCGAGTCGCTGCCCTTCCTCGAGGCCGTCCGCCAGATGAAGGTCGAGCTCGGACCCCAGAACGCGCTGAGCGTGCACGTCACGCTCGTGCCGATGATCAAGGCGGCGGGCGAGCTGAAGACCAAGCCGACGCAACACTCGGTCAAGGAGCTGCTCGGGCTCGGTATCCAGCCCGAGATCCTCATCTGCCGCGTCGAGAAGGAGCTCCCCCGCGCGCTCAAGCAGAAGATCGCGCACTTCTGCAACGTGCCCGTCCAGGGCGTGATCGCGGCCCCCGACGTGAGCAGCATCTACGAGTTGCCGATCGTCTTGCACGAGGAGGGCCTCGATCAGACGCTCGCCGAGCGACTGAACATCTGGAGCCGCGAGCCCGACCTCTCCCGCTGGCGCCGCGTCGTCGAGACCTTCCGCGAGCCGAAGAAGGGCACGGTCAACATCGCGCTCGTCGGCAAGTACGTGCACCTGCGCGACAGCTACAAATCGCTGCACGAGGCGCTCAACCACGGCGGCATCGCCAACGACGTCCGCGTGGAGCTCACGTACATCGACAGCGAGACCCTCGACAAGCTCTCGCCCGACGAGACCGCGGAGCGCCTCGCGCCGCACGACGCGATCCTCGTGCCGGGTGGCTTCGGCGACCGCGGCACCGAGGGGAAGATCAACGCGATCCGCTACGCGCGCGAGCGGGGCGTGCCCTTCTTCGGCATCTGCCTCGGCATGCAGATGGCGGTCATCGAGTACGGTCGCAACGTCTGCGGGCTGAAGGACGCGAACAGCGCCGAGTTCGTCCCGGACGCGCCCTACCTGCTGGTCGACCTGATGCCCGAGCAACGTGGCGTGAAGGACAAGGGCGCGACGATGCGCCTGGGCGCCTATCCGTGCGTGCTCGAGGAGGGCTCGATCGCCGCGCGTGTCTACGGCAAGCGCGAGATCAGCGAGCGCCACCGGCACCGCTACGAGGTGAACAACGAGCACCGCGCCACGCTCGAGGCGCACGGGCTCACGCTCTCCGGTCTCTCGCCCGATCGGCACCTCGTGGAGATCGTGGAGCTGAAGGACCACCCGTACTTCCTCGGCTGCCAGTTCCACCCCGAGTTCAAGAGCCAGCCGCACGCCGCGCACCCGCTCTTCACCGCGTTCGTTCGCGCCGCCGCCGAGGCGCGCACCAGCCGCGAGCGCAGCCCTTCGCGGACGAGCGAGCAAGTCGTGAACTGACCCCCGCGTCGAGACTCGGCCTCGGCCTGGTCTCGACGCGGACGTCTCGGACTCGGTCTCGGTCTCGGACTCGGTCTCGGACTCGGTCTCGGACTCGGTCTCGGACTCGGACTCGGACTCGGACTCGGACTCGGACTCGGTCTCGGTCTCGGTCTCGGTCTCGGTCTCGGTCTCGGTCTCGGTCTCGGTCTCGGACTCGGTCTCGGTCTCGGTCTCGGTCTCGGTCTCGGTCTCGGACTCGGACTCGGTCAAGTCGTCCCCGCGTGTGCCTCCATGACCGCGCGCAGGATCTCGCGCTTCGGGGTCGGGGTCTCGTACTCGATCGGGCGGTCGCCCTCGACCCGCATCGCGAGCGGGATGTGCGCGTGGACGCCAGGGATCACGGGGCGTCCGAGCGCCATCGACGCCCCGTAGGTCACGGTCACCTCGTTCCGCGACGCGAAGTAGACGACGTGGTGCAGCCGAGTCGGCGCTCGCTCCACCCGGCCATCGAAGAACATCTCGACCTTGGGTGGCGCGGGGAGCCGGAAGCCGATGGGCCCGTCCGGGTGCATGCCCTCGGCGACGATCGGCACCCCGGGCGGCAGCTCGGCGAAGGTGAGCTCCGGCGGCGCCTCTTGGTAGAAGTTCGTGTGGATGAGCGGCGCGTCGGCAGCGGCGCGGAGCGTGCGGTAGCCGGGGGCGAGCACACGATCACGGATCTCGGGCAACGAACCGTCCTCGGGGCCCGGAAACCAGGCGTCGGTGCCGGGGAAGAAGTAGATGCAGCGCGGGAAGACGTTCGCCGGCATCCACCCGAGCGCGGCGGGGCGCGGCTGGCGCCACCAAGCCCGCGGATCGCGGACGAAGAGGCGCTCGGGGGTGAGCAGATCGCTCGGATCCTCGAGCTGCGGCAGGGCGAACGGCTCCTCGCGCTCGTGCAGCACGTAGCCGCGGCCGAAGGGGTTGCGAGGGTAGAAACCTGGGCCGTCGAAGCGGAGCTCGAGCCCCTCGGGGGCCACGAAGTCCGGATCGACCGCGCGCGGGTCGACGCCGCCGTAGGCCTGGTGGAGGTCGAGTGGCACGGACTCGAAGGGCTCGGGCGCCGAGAAGCGAGGTGCGCCAGGCGGTCCCTCGACGTAGCGAGGGCCGAAGACCTTCACGCGCTTCGCGACGTCGCGACCGACGCGGACTCGCACCTCGCTCTCCCGCGTCGGCTGCCCGCCGGGCGCGAAGGCGTCGCCAACCACGATGACGTCCGTGAACTGCTTGTTGCGGAAGCCGTCGCCCCCAACGGTGAAGGGCGCCGGGCTCTCCGGGTCCATCGCGTCGAGCGCGAGCGGCGCCGCCTCGGCGAGCTCGAGCCCCCGCGGCCCGAGGACGAACCGCTGCTTCACGAACGCATGCGCGTGCTCCGCAGCGTCCCCGTCCATCCAGAGATCGAGGTGCGCGTCGTAGGTCTCACGAATCGGCTGCCGAGCCATCACTCACCTCTCCGATAGAACACCGCGGAGAGCGGGTCGCGCACCAGGCCGCGAGCTTCGTGCACCGCCCGATGCTGCGCGCCGTTCTCGACCGTCGCCCAATATTGGTCGTCGTCCCGTCGCCGATCCGCAGCCTCGGCGAACAATCGTCGCCCCCCCGTCGGCCCGACCTGCGAGTCGCCGCGTTCGCCCGAGAGCCCTGCGGCCCCCAGGTTCTCGACCTCGGTCGGGCTCGATCCTCCCACCACGACGCCGAGGGTGCCGAAGACGGGCGTGGCGACGCCGAGGGTCATCTCCCCGACGTGCCGTTCGCCCTCTGCGGAGGCGATCGCTCCGTCGACTGCGTTGCCCGCCGCCTGGCCCAGAACGTCCTTGAAGATCTTCGTCAACGCGCTCTCGAGGCTCGCACCATGACCAAACGCCGCTGAGAAGAGAGCCTCCCAAACCATCTGATTGGGAACCTGACCCCCCGTCACATCGGGAGCCTTGATGGTCTCGAACAGCTTCGAGACTCCGAGCTCGATCAGTGCCTGACCGACCGCGAGCAATATGCCCCGGACGTAGTCCACCCAATCCATTCCAAAGACGACCGTGTTCGTGCAGCGGAGCACACTCATCGCCGCCGGCATGCTGGTGGGGTTCGCGCAGGCCATCATGATCTCACACGACGCCACGGGCTTTCCGTCGATCTGAACCTTCCGCGCCGACAAGAACGCCTTCCGCGCTGAGCCAATGATCTGACTGGGCGTCAGCACGTTGACCGGTGGAAGCGATACGTGGCCGAGCATCATCCCCACGTCGTGTCCGTCGAGCACGATCCGCATGTGCCGATGACGCACGCAACGCGACATCTTGTGCGAAGTCATGCCCATCGCGTTCGCCTGCACGGACGGAAACTCGAGACACGGAGCAGGAGACTTCGGTCCGCCCGTGGGGGGGATGAGGTCGTGGAACGTCGCGACCACCACGGTGAGGTCCGTCTCGATGTCGATGAACTGAATGGTCATGGCTCAAGACCTCGAAGACCACCGCGCGCGAGCGGAGCGCTCGTCGCCGGGGTTCAGGGTGATGGGGGTGATCGCGCCGTAGCGCAGCTCCACGACGCCCTCGTCGGGACGGAGGAGCACGCGCTGCAGCGCCGGGCGGACCTCGAAGGTCGACGAGCCCGCGCAGACGTCGAGGACGGGGGCGACGTCGGGCAACTCGAACCCCCAAGGGCCCGCGGGGTGGACGTTCTCGAGCGCGACGCGGGTGCCGGGGGGCAGACGGTCGAAGCAGAGACCCGGCGCCGCGCGGTGAAAGAGCGCGGCGGGCGGGTCGTTCGGCTCGCCTCCGGCGTCGACGTGCGCGCGCATCGCGCGATCGAGCTCGAGCGCGAGCACGCCGAGGCTGAGCGGCATCGCCGCCCAGCAGGCCGGCTCGGGCTCGTCGTCCGGTGATTGCACGCGGTCGCTCGGGTGCTCGAGGTTCGGGAGGCGACGCTCGGAGGCCAGCACCGGATAACCCGAGGGGCTCTTGAGGTAACGCGCGAAGGCCTCGGCCTGCTTGCGCGCGTCGAAGCCCCGGCCGTGCGGGTTCTTCGGATCGCGCATGTCGACGACGGTGCCGTAGCCATCGAAGACGGCCGCTGTCGTGCCGCCGAAGGCGCGCGACCAGGTGAGCGGCATCCGCACGAAGGGCTCCGGATCGGACGGGTGCGCGCCGAGCAGCCCTCCCTTCCAGGTGCGATCCCCGACCACGAAGAGCTCGTGGACCGAGGCGCCGACCCGGAGAGTGCTGATCATCGCGCGCACCGGGCGGCCGCCTGGCGCGTGGGCGTGACCCGCCACCATCACCTCGACCACCTCGTCGTCGCGGGCGAGGTCGTCGCGCGCGAGGAGCACGAGATCGGCGTCCGGTCCGGGGGGCTCCTCGGGCGCCACCGCGTCCGGCAGCAGCAACGAGGCGTCGAGCTCGACGTCCGTCGGGCGCAAACCGAGCGGTCGCTGGTCCTCGAGTACGAGGCGGCCCCGCTCGACGCGGTAGGTCGCCTTCGCGAAGACGAGGAGGCGCCGAGCGCTCGGGTCCTCGGCCGCCCCCGGTCGGGGGGCCACCGGCACGACCCGCGCCTCCGTCGGCACCGGGGTGGTGTTCACGAGCTCCATCGGGAGCTCCTCGGGCTGCTCGGCAGCGCAACGGTCGGCGGCGTCATGCCCCGGTCTTCGACCCGGCGCGGGACGAGTTGCGTGGAAACGACTCGTTGGGTGAACTGGTCCGCGCCCGCGTCCGCGTCCGCGTCCGGTTCCGGGTCCGGGTCCGGGTCCGGTTCCGCGTCCGCGCCCGGGTCCGTCGCCGCGCCCGGTCCGTCGCCGCGCCCGGTCCGTCGCCGCGCCCG
>JAHBWH010000094.1 GCA_019637115.1 Myxococcales bacterium
GCGTTTTCAGCGGGTCTCGCCCTGAAATCATTCGCGAATCAGGGCGTCAAAACGGCCCCTGGCGGCGGATTGGCGGCGGAGGGGGTGGCGGACGCCAGGTGGGGGGTACGAGCGACGTCCCCGAACTGGGGGCTCAGTCGGTGGCCCACCACCCGCACGTCCAGCCGTCGCACGTCGCTCTACGGACGCCGTCTCGGTCACGCCGCAGACGCCGCGCTCAGCACGACACCCGAGCGACGACGTCACGTTGCCGTGCTCGAAACACACGCTCGTGTCCGCGCGTCCACGCCGCAGACGCGATCCTCGCGAGCCACCTCGCTGGCTCACCGCTTGCTGACACGTCGACCGTGCTCCGAACCCCGCTCCACCACACGCTCCCCGTCCTCGCCCTCCTCACATCCTTCGCGAGCGCACCCACGGCGAGCGCCGATGACCTCGCGCGCGCGGCCATGCGCGAAGCGCGCGCCGAGGCTCGGCGCTGGCAAGGCGAGCTCGGCTCGACCCAGCTCCTGCGCGCCGACCTCGACCGCCGAGGCGACACCACGAGCTCTGCGGGGGACGAGCTCTTGCTGCTCTTCACGATCGAGGGGCCTCACGCAGGCAACTCCTGGGTGCAGCTGCTGGTCGTGATGGGCCGCGGCGCAGACGGCGCGCCCTGGCTCCGCGCCACGCGACGCGTCGGCGGCAAGGAACAGCTAGACGTGTCGCGAATGCTCCGCGTGGTGGACGGTGAGCTCGAGCTCCGGGTGCGCCGTTGGCGTCCCGCCGACTCCGCGTGCTGCCCGAGCGGCCGAGCGCGGACGGTGCGCTGCCGTCCGCTCGAGGAGGGTTCGTGCTCGATCGACGCGCTGTCGCGATAGCGACGACGACGAACGACGCCCTGCGCGTGGCCGTGGAGCGAACTCCGCTGCTCACTCCCAGAAGAGCTGTACGCCGACCTCGGGCCGAATCGCCCACAGCCCTGCCTGCGACTCACGGAGCGGTGGCGCCCACTCGCCCACCACCGCGAAGCGCACGAGGTGGAAGCCGATCGCCGTCAACGTCGCCTGCGTCACGAGCCGCGAGCACGGCCGCACCCGATCGGTGTCATCCTCGCACTCCCCCGTACCGAAGCGATCGCGGCTGCTGAAGAGATAGCCCGCGCGCAGGCCCAGGCGAATCTGAAGCGCCCCGTCGAAGGGCGCGAGCGGCTCGACCTCGAAACCAGCGAGCGGCGCGAAGCCCGCCCACGGCGGCGCGCTGGAGAAGAGCGTGTCGAAGCCCCGCCCCTCGAGCACGATCGTGCCCCGCAAACGCGGGACGCGGCGCCCCGTGAAGCTCCAGCCGAGCTCGCCGACGACGCCGCCAAGCGTGAGGTAGAGGTCGTGGCGCTCGGGTCGATACGCGATCATGTCGACCATCGTCTGCGCGACCGGCTCGGCGAGCGGCGCCAGCAGGCCCTGCCGCACCGCGACCCCGCGCGCCATCCCTGCGAGCTTGTCACGAAAGGCCCCGTACGCCGCGAGCCCCCCCGCTTCGCCCCGGCGGCCACGGTCGTCGAGGTCTTCGAACGCGAGCCCCCGCGCGCCCATGCGCCGGAACATCCACCGCAGCGCGGCCTCGCCGCGCCCACGCCGCCACCCCTCGGCGGCGCCTGGCGGCGCCTGCCCGTCGAGCGCGCGCGCGCAGTCGCGATGGCGCCGGGCCGCCTCCCGCCGTGCGGGGTCCTCGCCGATGCGCTCGGGCTGGCAGGCGTCGTAGACACGCTCGCGCGCGACGTGCGCGAGCGCGCGGTAAGGCGCGAGATCGTCGCCCGCGCAGAGCGCGCTCTCGTCACCGACGCCGTCGAGCATCGCGCGCAAGCAGTGGTACGGGCGCCACCCCTCCGCGTCACTCGCCATCGCATCCTCGAGCGGCACGACGCCCTCGAGCGCGCCGCCCTGCGCGCGCAGCTCGTCGAGCGCGTGCCGCGCGTGGAGCATCCCGAGGTAGAAGTCGAAGCGACGGAAGGTCTGCTCGAAGAAGCCGAGGAACATGAAGAGCGGGTCGCTCGTGGGCGGGTGCGCTGCGCTCGACATGTGCAAGCGCTCGCGGAGGCCCGGCTCGTGCGCGAGCGCCTCCTGCAGGCTCATGGTCATCGCCGAGAGCGCGAAGCCTTCGACGAGCGTGACGACGTACGGGACCATCGTCTCCGGGACCTCGTCGACCGATACGCCGAAGAGGCTCTCGCGCGGCTCGGGGTAGCTGCGCAAGACGGGGTTCACGAGCACGAAGAGCGCGTCGTCCGGCGTGCGGCCCTCCCCGTCGCGCAGCGCCCAGAGCGCGAGGTTGAGCGGGTGCGTGTCGAAGAAGCCGCCGTCCAGGAAGGGCACGCGCCGCGCGCGCGCCGCGGTGCATGGCGCGTCGACGTCGTCGTCGTCGCAGATCGGCACGTCCTGCGGCGCGAAGCCCCCTGGGAACGCGCTCGACGCGAAGAGCAGATCTCTCACCGCCTCGAAGACAGCCCCGTCGCCGCCCTCGACCGCGAGCCGCGGCAGCCCGAGGCTCGGCAGCCGCTCGTTCGCGACCTCGATCGGAGCGCCGACGCCGCGGCCCCGCACGCGGAGCAAGAAGCGCTCGGCCATCCGCGGCATCGCGAGGGCGCCGCCCTGACCCTGCGTGGCCGGCCGCACCCGCGTCACCGCCGCGCCGAGGAGCATGTCGCAGCTCTCCGGGAGCCCGTGCGCGAAGAGCGCCTCGAGCGGCGCCGCGAGGTGCGCGAAGCCGCGTCGCGTGAAGAGCGAGGTCGCGCGGACCTCATCGGGCGCGTAGAGCCCCTCGACGCCGACCGGCATCCACGTCTGCCAGAAGAGGCTCTCTCGAGGATCGGCGGCAGGTCGGCCGCAAGCGGCGAGCAAGCCGAGGAGCGAGTTGATGGAGCCCGCGCTCGTCCCGACGAAGGCGCGCGGCGCAGCCACCCTCGACCCCCGGAGGCTCTCGATGAGGTAGTGCGCGTAGCCTCCCTCGTACGACCCGAGCGACGCCGCCCCGCTGATCGTGATCGCGAGCGGCCGAGGCTCCGTCGCGCTCGCCGCCTCGGATGGCTCGTCCGCCGCCATCACCTCTGGTTGCTCGACCGCCTCTCGCGGCGCCGGGCCCTCCTCCTCTTGCGCGACCAGCTGCGAAGGCAGGCTCAGTTGCCACGCCGCGCCGAGCACGAGCAGGAGCCCACCGCGGCCGATCCTGCGCCGCGCGCGTCGCACGAAGCTCGTGTCCACCCCCCGCGCCTCGGAGCGAGCCGCGCAACCCCAACCTTCATGACCCAGCATCACGCGGCGCATGATGACCGTTCATGGTCGCGATGGGCAGTCACGAATGCGGCACGCCGTCGAGCAGCGAGCGGAGCAGCGCGGCGAGCTCCGACGCCGTGAAAGGCTTCGCCAACGCGAGCACGTTCGGGAGCCTCTCCATGTCGTCGTCCGCCGCGAGGATCACCGCCGGCAGCCCGGGACGCGTGTCGCGCAAACGCATCGCGAGCTCCGTGCCGCTCATGTTGGGCAACGCCAGATCGGAGACGAGCGCGTGGACCTCTGCCCGCTCGGCGAGCGCGAGCGCCTCCACCGCCGTCCCCGCAGCGAGCACCCGATACCCGAGGGCGAGGAGCCCATCCGCGACCGCCCGCCTCACGGCCGAGTCGTGATCCACGAGCAACAAGGTCTCGTCGCCCTCGATCGCGGGCGGCGCGAGCTGCTCCACGGGGGTCGGCGTCGGCACCTCGTCGACGTTGGGTAGCCACACGCGGAAGGTCGTCCCTTCGCCCGGCGCGGTCTCGACGTCGATGTGGCCCCCCGCCTGCGTCACGACGCCCCACGACGTCGCCAGACCGAGCCCGCTGCCACGCCGCTTCGTCGTGAAGAAGGGCTCGAAAATGCTCGGGAGCGCGTCCGGCGGGATCCCCTCGCCAGTGTCGCGCACCTCGAGCACGAAGTAGGAGCCGATGCTCAGCCCGAGCCCCCCCGACGATGACGATGACGATGTCGATGATGACGCTGAGCTCGTCGCTCGCATGAGCGCATCGCCTTCGTCGAGCGCTCGAGCGCAGGTCCGCACGCCGAGCTCGCCGCCCTCGGGCATCGCGTCGTTCGCATTGATCACCAGGTTCAGCACGACCTGCTCGAGTCGCGAAGGATCCATGCGCACGGCGGCGGCGTCGGCGTCGAGCGACATGGAGAACGTGACGCCAGCGCCGAGCACGCGGTCGAGCATGGGCTCCATCCGCCGCACGACGTCGTCGGGGGCGATCACACGAGGCGCTGTGGGCTGACGGCGCGCGAAGGCGAGGAGCTGGGCGGTCAGCCCCGACGCCCGACGCGCGCTCGAGACCATGTCGTCGAGCAGGGTCTCCGCGTCGCTCCCCGGCTCGGGTCCGACGATCCGCTTCACGAGCACCGCCCCGTTCAAGATCGCCGTGAGCAGGTTGTTGAAGTCGTGCGCGACGCCCCCCGCGAGCCTCCCGATGCTCTCGAGCCGCTGCGAGCGGCGGATCTGCTCCTCGAGGGCCTCTCGCTCGGCGAGATCGAGCGCGAGCGCTGCGAAGTCCGCGAGCGATCCGGCGAACGACGCGGCCTCTGGCCCCCACTCACGCGGGCCGCCGACGTGCTCGCAACAGACGACCCCCGCCACCCGCCCATGCGAGCGGACCGGCGCGTCCAGCAACGCGAAGATCCCGAGGGGCTCGAGGTACCCCTCGCGGAAAGCACGAGTACGCGGATCCTCGCGCGCATCGTCGGCGACGATCGCCCGATCCGCGTCGATGGCGGCGAAGTACGTCGGCGCAGCGGCGCGCTCGATGACCGCGCCTCGCGAATGCACCCCTCGGCTGCGCTCGAAGAGGTCGACGAGACGCAGCGACTCACCGCCGTCGTCCAAGAGCCAGACGCCCGCGCGCTCGACCCCGAGGGTCTCGGCCGCCAGCTCGGTGATCTCGTGGAAGGCGAGGTCGCGATCGTTCGTCCGCCACACCGGCGATCGCGAGAGCCTCCCGAGCGCGCGCGCGTTGGCTTCGAGCGCCGCGCGGCTCCGCTCGAGGGCGCGGTGGCTCCGCTCGAGCGCGACGTGCGCCTCGTGCCGCGCGGTCGCGTTCACCATCGTGCCGAGGATCTCGGTCGCCTCGCCGCCTTCGGAGCAGACGTGGCCGCGCACCTCGATCCAACGCTCGTCGGGCATCGCGAGCCGGACCTCGACCTGCACGAGCGCGCCCGGCCCCAAGGGCCGACGCAGCGCCGCGTCGAGCCGCACGCGGTCTTCCGCGTCGACGAGCTGCAAGAACGCGTCGTAGTCGCGAACCTGCTCGGGCGCGCCGAGGAGCTCGGCGAGCCCATCGCTCCACCAGACCTCACCCGAGCGCAGATCCAGCCGCCAGGCGCCACAGCCGACGTCTCTCATCGCGCGCTCGAGCCAGGCCCCCCGGTGCTCTTCGCTCACGCTCGACTCCTAGCATCACGCGGCGGACGCGGGAAGGGTCGCGCGCCCAACGCGTGACCCGACGGCCCTCGGTGACGTAACGTCCGCGCCGACGGCGCGACCCGAGAGGTCCGTCGAACACGAGGGAGCGAGGGAACCATGTTGCGATATCGACTGCTCGGACGATCCGGACTTCGCGTCTCGGAGCTCTGCCTCGGGACCATGAGCTTCGGGGACAACTGGGGGTTCGGCGCCGACGAGGCGACCAGTCACCAGGTGCTCGACGCCTACGCCGAGGCGGGCGGCAACTTCCTCGACACCGCCAACAAATATCATGGTGGGCAGACCGAGGAGATCGTCGGCCGCTGGCTCGAGGGCAAGCGCGATCGCTTCGTCGTCGCGACGAAGTACACGCTCTCGATGGACGGCACCGACCCGAACGCCTCCGGAAACCAACGCAAGAACCTCGTCCGCTCCGTCGAGGCGAGCCTTCAGCGGCTGGGCACCGACTACATCGATCTGCTCTGGGTGCACGCCTGGGACGACCAGACACCGTTCGAGGAGACGATGCGCGGCCTCGACGACCTCGTGCGCAGCGGCAAGGTGCTCTACGTCGGCGTCAGCGACACCCCGGCGTGGGTCGTCTCGGCCGCCAACACCGCCGCCGAGCTCCGCGGCTGGACGCCCTTCGTCGGGTTGCAGATCGAGTACAGCCTCCTCCAGCGCACTCCCGAGCGGGATCTCCTCCCGATGGCTGAGCGCTTCGGGCTCTCGGTGCTCGCGTGGGGTCCCCTCGGCGCGGGCGTGCTCACCGGCAAGTACACGCGAGGAGGAGAGAACGACTCGCTCCGGCGCGAGGGCAACGAGCAGCGCGGCCGCACGAGCGAAGCGTCTCTGAACGTCGCCCGCGCGGTCGACGCGGTCGCCGACGAGCTCGGCGTCACCAGCGCGCAGGTCGCCACCGCCTGGGTCGCCTCTCGCGGCTACCTCTACCTCCCGATCGTCGGCGCGCGGAAGGTCGAGCAGATCACGGACACGCTCCGCGCCGGCGAGGTGAAGCTCGGCGAGGCCCACCTCGCGCGTCTCGACGAGGTAAGCCGGATCTCGCTCGGCTTCCCACACGACTTCCTGCGGAGCGGGTACGTGAAGGACCTGCTCCGGGGCGCCGACGTGCGCGGGCGGCTCGACCTCCGCCCTCGCTGAAGCCAGCTCTCCCCGCTCCGCTCGCCGCCCGCCCCTCCGGCGCGCAGCGAGCGAAGCGAGCCGAACGCCCGTATCGCCTCACGCCGCGTGGAAGAGCCCCGCGAAGAAGTCCGACGGCGCCCGCGGCCTCATTGGTCGTGGCCGAGCTGTCGCCGACTCTGCGCGTCCTTCGCGACGAACTCGACCACGCGACCCGCGACGTCGACCCCGGTCGCCTGCTCGATGCCTTCGAGGCCGGGGCTCGAGTTCACCTCGATGACGAGCGGGCCGTGGTTACTGCGGATGATGTCCACGCCGGCGATGCCGAGGCGCATCGCCTTCGCGGCCTGCACCGCCATCGACCGCTCCTCGGGCGTCAGCTTCGCCACCTCGCCGTGCCCACCGCGGTGCAGGTTGCTGCGAAACTCGCCGGGCGCCGCGGTTCGCTTCATCGCGGCGACCACCTTCCCGCCGACCACGAAGCAACGCACGTCCTCGCCGGCCGCCTCTTGGATGAACTCCTGCACGAGGATGTTCGCGTCGAGGTTCCGGAACGCCTCGATCACCGACTCCGCGGCCTTCTGCGTCTCGCAGAGGACGACGCCGATGCCCTGGGTCCCTTCCAGCAGCTTGACGATGAGCGGCGCGCCGCCGACGCCGGCGATGAGCCCTCGGACGTCCTGCGTGCTGTGGCCGAAGGCCGTCACCGGCATGGCGACCCCCTTGCGGCTGAGGATCTGCAAGCAGCGGAGCTTGTCGCGGCTGCGCGCGATCGCCTGCGAAGAGCTCGGCGTATAGACGCCCATCATCTCGAGCTGCCGGACGACCGCGGTGCCGTAGAACGTGCTCGACGCGCTCACGCGCGGGATGATCACGTCGAGGGGTGCGAGCGGCTCACCGTCGTAGACGATGGTGGGCCGCCGCGACGCGATGTTCATGTGACACCGCAGGTAGTCGACGATGACCGCGTCGTGGCCGCGCTGCTGCGCCGCTTGGACGAGCCGCTTGGTGGAGTAGAGCTCGGGCTTCTGGCTGAGGACGGCGAGGCGCATCAGGGCTCCCTTCGCGTGAGCGCGAAGAAGTCGGGTTCGAGCGGCGGGGCGCCATCATAGCGCCCTTCTCGGGGACGGGGCGTCACGACGGTGACGGCAGTCCGACGATCCACGGCTGGCGCAGAGCGTTCGGGGCGAGCGGGCAGACGAGGCGACACAATGGGCCGGGCCGAGGGCTCACTCCGCGTCGCGGACGAACTCGCGGAGCAGCTTTCGGGTCGTTCCGTCCTCGAACGCGATCTCGAGGAAGTGGCGGCCGTCTTTGACCTCGCGGACGACCTTGCCGCGGCCGAAGCGCGGGTGCTCGACCCACTTCACCTCCCGCCGGCTCGCGACGACCCACGGGATCACGTCCTCGACGGGTCGCGGCGCCCGCTTGGGTTCCTTCTTCTTCGCCGGCTTCTTGATCGGCTTGGGGCGGGCCGGGCGACGCGGCGCGTGGCGCTCGAGGTCCTCCGCCGACTCGGCATCGGCGCGGTCCTCGTCGTCGTCCTCGCCGTCCTCGTCGCGCTCTTCGTCGTCGTCACCGCCGAGATCGAGATCCTCGTCGATCTCTTCCTCGTCGAAGTCGGGCTCTTCGGGCTCGTCCTCCGTGATGCGGAAGCGTCGAACGATCTCTTCGAGGCTCTTCGGCGCCAGCTTCTTCGCCGGCCACGGGGTGAAGGTCCCCTTGGACTTGCGCAGACACCAGGTGAAGCCTTCGGGGTCGGCGAAGATCGCGACGAGCGTCGACGGCAGCCCCTCCTCGCGGAGCTCCTCGGTGAGGACCACGACCTGCCGCAGGTCCCGCTCGATCATCGCGAAGACCGCGAGCAGATCATCGCTCAGCGTGAGGTCGAGCTCCTCCCGCACGCGGGCGACGTCATCCTCGCTCACGCACGGCTGGCCCGTGAGCCCGAGCTGGGCTCGCGTCAGCTTCAGCTCCTCCAGGAGCTTGGGATCGACCTCGAGGTTCCGGTTGGACATCGTCGATGACGCACCGTGATCGGAGTCGCGCGCGTTGGCAAGGGTCGACCGCCGGACGGACGAAAACGACGCAGGCGTGCCCCCGAAAGGGACACGCCTGCGTCACTTCATGGAGGGTGAGCGCGCGACCCGAAGGACGCCCGGACGCCGCACCCTCGCCACGCGGCTCAGCCGCTCGTGGGCGTGCCCGAGCCGAGCCGAGCGCGGACCGCCTCGGCCACGTCGATGCCCGTGGCCGCCTTGATCTGCTCGGTCGTCGAGATGAGCTTGCCCGCGAGGTCGCCCGTGCCGTGCCCGTTCTTGCCGAGCACCGTGAGCCGATCGACGTGGAGCGCGCCGATGGTGCCGGTGACCTGCTTGAGCACCGGGATGAGCTTCTGCATGAGGAGCACATCCCGGCCGCTCGCCTGCCCGCGGTACGCTGCCGCGAGGTCCTCGAGCACCTTCGCGGTCGCCTTGCCCTGCTCGACGATCGTCACCGCCTCCGCCTTGGCGCGGGCGATGGCCTGGTCTCGCTGGGCCTCGGCCGGCCGCACGATGTCCGCCTGCAGCTGCAGGCGAACCTGCTCCACGCGCGCCTCCTGCATGCCGATCTGCGCCTGCGCCTGTGCCAGCAGCGCCTGCACCTCCGCGCGCTGCTCGGCGATCATCGCCTCGCGCCGCGTGCGCGCGTCGGCGATGCGGCGGTCGTTCTGCCGCCGCGCGACCTCGATCGCCGCGCGGAGCTTCGCGAGCTCGCCCTGCTGGTAGTTGCGCCACTTCACCTCGGCAGCGTCGGCCTGCGCCTGCGCCTCGGCGATCTGCGCGTTGCGTCGGATCTCGGCTGAGCGCGTGCGCCCGATCGAGTCGAGGTAGCCCACGTCGTCGCTCACGTTCTGGATGTTGAGCGTGTCGAGGACGAGGCCGATGCGCTCGAGGTCGTGGCCCGCCTCCTCGGTGAGGCGCGCGGCGAAGGCCTCCTTGTCGCGGTTGACCTCCTCGGGGGTGAGGAGGGCGAGCACGCCGCGGAGGTTGCCCTCGAGCGTCTCGCGCGCGACCTGCATGATCTCCTCGCGGCTGCGGCCGAGGAAGCGCTCGAGCGCGTTGTGGATGAGCGGCATCTCGCCGGGCACCTTGATGTTGGCGACGCCGGAGACCGTGAGCGGGATGCCGCCCTTGGTGTAGGCGTTCCGCACGATGACCTCGATGATCATGTTCGTGAGGTCGACCTTGTCGACCGTCTCGATGAAGGGCCGGCGAAGCGCGCGCCCTCCCTTCACGATGCGGTAGTGGGTCGTCAGGGTGCCGTGGTTGCGCTTGCGTCCGCTCAGGACGAGCACCTCGTTCGGCTCACACACGTAGAGCAGGTTCTTGACCATCAAGACCACGGCGACGATGCCGATGATGCCGATGCCGACCAATGCGAGTCCGGCGCCCATGTCACGCCCCCTTCGAAGATGAGTTGAGGATGGCCGGGATGTCGACGCCCGTGCTCTCGGCGAGCGCCGTGAGCACCTGCGAGACCATCCGCGGGTAGGTGGAGGCGTAGCTGGCGAGCCCGCTGCCGGTTCCGTCGTCGAGGACGTTCACCTCGGTGACCTCGACGCTCTCGAGCTGCTTGACGACGACGTCCATGATGTCCTCGAGGTGCTGGATGACGTAGATCTCCTTGGCCTTCGGCCCCATCGACTTCCACGCCTCGCCCATGAGCTCGAGCACCCTGGCCGCCGCCGCGCCGTTCTCGGCCGTCGGCGCCGCCTCGCCCACCGCGAGAATCGCGCGCGCGTCGCGTTGGATCTCGGCGGGGATGACGACATCGGCGAGCAGGCGCCGCTGCTCGAGCGTCGCGCGCAGCGCCTGGAGCTCGCGCTCCGCCGTCGCGCGGGCGGTCTTGGCGGCCGCCTCGGCCTCGAGCTCGATCGACTGCGCCTCACCCTCGAGCTCGGCCTGGACGCGCCGCAGCTCGTTGCGCATCTCCAAGATCGCGGCCTCGGCCCCCGCCTTCGACACCTCGGCGCGCTGCGTCGACTCGGCCTGCGCGCGGGTGATCTCCTGCGCCGCGGTGTTCTCGGCGTTCTCCGCGTCGCGCAGCGCGCCGGCGATCTTCGGACGGCCGAGGCTGTCGAGGTAGCCCGTGCCGTCCGAGACGGTCTGGATCTTCAGGACGTCGAGGGTCAGACCGAGCTTCGCGAGATCGTCCTCGGCAGCGCGCGCGAGGCGCTCGGCGAAGGCGAGCCGGTCCTCGTTGACCTGCTCGGGGGTGAGCGTCGCGATGACCTCGCGCACGGCGCCCTCGAGCGTCTGCTGCGCGACCTGCTGGACCTCGCGGAGCGAGCGCCCGAGGAAGCGCTCGATCGCGTTCCCGAGGCTGCGGGTGTCGCTCGAGATCTTCACGTTCGCGATCGCGTGGATCTGCAGCGGGATGTTGCCGGCGGAGTAGGCGTTCTGCACGACGATGTCGATGGGGAGCAGCCGCATGTCCATGCGGTCGACCTTCTCGAGCACCGGGATGCGGAACGCGCGCTCACCTTGCCGGAGCACGCGGTAGGGCAGGACGGTCCCGTCCTCGCGCTTGTACTTCTTGCCGCTGAAGACGAGCGCCTCGTTCGGTCTCGCGATCAGCAGGAGCGATCGGAAGATCGCCGCCACCACGAGCAGGAAGACGGCGAAGCCGAGCGCGCCGAAGACGACCGCCCAGAGGGTCGAGTCCCCCCCGAGCGAGTCGAGCAGTCCGCCGCTGGGCGGCGGATCGTAACCGACGCCCGCGTACGGGTCCGGCTGTCCAAAAGGTTGTTGCATGATCCCCTCTCTGGTCTCGTGGTGGCTGTGGCCGTCTCGGCCCTGAGCGGAGCAGAGCCCCGCGTACTCTCGTTCGGCGCGCTCAGTCGCGCTCGATCCGGGCGACCCGCGCCCGCGTCCCATCCATCTCGATCACGAGGACCTCGTCCTCGGCGCCGAGCTCCTCGTCGCTCGTCGCGAGCAAGTCGACGAGCTGCCCCTTCACCTCCACACGTACGCGGCCGACCCCGCCCGCCCTGGATGGCACGAGCACACGCGCGCTCTTGCCGAGGTAGTCACTCGCGCTGGCGGCCTCCGCGGTCTCGTCGTTCGCGAGCACTCGAAAGACGGTGGCGGCGCTCCCGCCGGCGAGCGCGCCCATGCCCGCCGCGAGCGCCGCGGTGATCCAGGACGTGTCGATGAGGCCGAAGCCGTCGAGGACGACGCCCGTGAGGCCGAAGAAGGCGAGGAAGAACGTCCAGAAGCGGACGGAACGAAAGATCCAGAAGGCGTCCCCGCCGGCGCCGAGGTCGACGTCCTTGTCGAACCCATCCGCGTCGGGGCCGTCCGCGTCGAGCTCGGGCCCGTCCGCGTCGTGACCCCCGAGCAGCAACGACGCGCCGAGGAGGACCCCCCCGACGACGAGCGCAGCGATGTAGGCGTACATGAGCACGGCGGCAGCATACCCGATCCCTCCTCGCCGCCACGGCGTGGAGCACCGAAACCGTCGATTGCGATCGCCGAGGACGATCGCGTGGATGCGTGGGAGGTCAGCGACGACCCGAGCGTCGTCCGCCGACGATCGGCGCTCGGCGGGTCCCGCCACCGAGGTCGGCTTCGGCCGACATGCCCTCGCCCGCGGCTGAAGCGGGCGCGTCGCGCCCCGCCTCCCGGCCGCCGCGACGTGCTCTCAGTTGTGGACGAGACCGGATCTGGTCAAGACGGAATCGGTCCTCGCAGCTCCGATTCTGCCTCGCGGCTCGTCGACGTTTCGGTCTCCGATTCTGCCTCGCGGCTCGTCGACGTCTCTGATTGTGGCTCCGGGTGGTCGAGGTCTCCGTCTCCGAGCCGGCTTCGCGGTGGTCAATGTCTCGGGGCTCAGCGCGTCACGCATCCGTCGTCCCCTGCCGCGTGTGCGCTTGCTCGCGCGTCCCGAGGGCCCTAAGCGCGCCCCATGGAGCTCGACAAGGCCGCAGTACCGCGCGCGTTCGACCGGGTCGCGAAGACCTACGACCTTCTCACGGGCGCGAACCCAGGCTACCGCCGGCACCTCCGCCAGAGCGCGGCGCGGCTCGGCCTCGCGGCCCCTCGACGCGTGCTCGACCTCTGCTGCGGCACCGGCCTCTCGACCGCGGCGTTGCGCGAGGTCTTCCCTCGGGCCGAGCTCGTCGGCCTCGACGCTTCCGAGGGGATGCTGGAGAAGGCGCGCCGCAAGCCCCTCGACGCGCGGTGGGTGCTCGGCGACGCGAGCGATCCGGCAGCGGCGGGTGTGGAGGGTCCCTTCGACGTGGTCTTCGCCGCCTATGGGATCCGAAACATGTCCGACCCCGATCGTTTCCTCGCCAACGCCCGGGCCCTGCTCGCGCCGGGAGGGACGCTGGGCCTGCACGAGTACGCGCTCGACGGACGACGACGCACCGAGCTCATCTGGAACGCGGTGACGCTCGGCGTGATCGTGCCCGGCGGAGCGCTGACGGGCGGGACGACCTCGATCTACCGCTACCTCCGCCGCAGCGTGCTCGACGGGGATCGCAAGGCCGCCCTCGTCGCGCGGCTCGAGCGCGCGGGCTTCGCCGACGTGCGCGCCTTCGACGCCGACGGGTGGCAGCGTGGCATCGTGCACACCTTCGTCGCGCGCCGCCCCGCGCGCGAGGAGACCGCCGAGTGACCGTCGTCGTCTGCGGCGGCGGCCTCGCCGGATTGGCCGCGGCCACCGTGCTCGCCGAGCAAGGCGTCCCCGTCACGCTGGTAGAGCGCGAGCGCTACCTGGGCGGGCGCCTCGGCGCGTGGGACGACCAGCTCGTCGACGGCACGCGCTTCCAAATGGAGCGCGGCTTCCACGCCTTCTTCCGCCAATACGCCAACGTGCGCGCGCTGCTCCGCCGCGTCGATCCGGATCTTCGCCGGCTCGTGCCGCTCGAGGACTACCCGATCCTCGGGCCACGTGGGGCCGAGAGCTTCGCGGGCCTGCCGAAGACCGCCCCCTTCAACGTCGTGGAGCTCGTCCGGCGCACGCGCTCGCTCGGGCTCCGCGACCTCGCCCGCGTGGACGCCCTGCGCGCGACCGCGATGCTCTGCTACGGCGAGCACACCTACGCGCGGTGGGACGCGCTCAGCGCGAGAGACTACCTCGACTCCCTCCGCTTCCCTCCTGACGCGCGGCGAGCGCTCTTCGACGTCTTCGCGCACAGCTTCTTCAACCCCGAAGAAGACTTCAGCGCGGCGGAGCTGCTCATGCAGTTCCACTTCTACTTCCTCGGCAACCGCGACGGCCTCCTCTTCGACGTGCTCGACCGCCCCTTCGGGCGCGCGCTGCTCGAGCCGCTGCGCGCCTACCTCGAGGCGCGGGGCGTGCGCTTCCGGCTCGGCGAGGCCGTCTCTCGGGTGGCACTCGCGTCCGGCGGCGCGCAGGTCGCGATCGACGGGAGCGCGCCCCTCGACGCGGACGCGGTCGTGCTCGCCCTCGACGTGAGCGCGCTGCGCCGCGTCGTCGCGGCGTCGCCTGCGCTCGCGCCCTCGCTGCGCGCCTCGGTAGAGACGCTCGACGTCACCCGCCCCTTCGTCGTCTGGCGCCTCTGGCTCGACCTCCCCGCGCGGGCGGACCGCGCCCCGTTCGCGGGCACGGCGGCGGCGGGGCGGCGGGGGCCGGGCAGCGCAGGCGGCCTGCTCGACAACATCAGCCTCTTCGAGCGGCTCGAGGACGAGAGCCGTGCTTGGGCGGCGCGCACGGG
The DNA here is from genome assembly GCA_019637115.1 of Myxococcales bacterium. Taxonomy (GTDB): domain Bacteria; phylum Myxococcota_A; class Polyangia; order Polyangiales; family Houyiibacteriaceae; genus JACKEH01. The sequence goes on from JAHBWH010000094.1 coordinate 14,330, forward strand.
CGGGAGCGTGGTCGAGCTGCACGCCTACGCGGTGCCGTCGGAGCTCTCCGAGGACGAGGTCCGCCGCGATCTGCGCGCGGGGCTCGACGCCCTCTACCCCGAGCTCGCGGGCGCGCGGACGATCGACGAGCGCTTCCTGTGGCGGCGCGACTGCCCCGCGTTCGCGCCCGGCAGCTACGCCCTGCGGCCCACCGTCCAGACGCCCCACCCCGAGCTCGCGCTGGCGGGCGACTTCGTGAAGCTGCCCTTCCCGTCGGCGCTGATGGAGCGCGCGGTGTCGAGCGGCTTCCTCGCGGCGAACCATCTGCTTCGACGAGACGCCCAGCCGGTGGTCCCCGCCTCGTCGCGAGGTCTGCTCGCGGCGCTGCGGCTCTGATCGTCCGTCGTCTGCCACTGCGGAATCGACGACCTCGCTCGCGCGGGCGAAAACGGCGTCGAGGGCCTCAAGCGCGGCGGAGCGAGGCGCCGCGGAGCGCGGCGGGCGCCGCGGAGCGAGGCGAGGCGCCGCGGAGCGAGGCGAGGCGCCGCGGAGCGAGGCGAGGCGCCGCGGAGCGAGGCGAGGCGCCGCGGAGCGAGCGTGAGTTCGAGCGACTCGTCGGTCCAGTCCGGGTTGAGGCGGCGGGTCCGAACCGCGCTCACGAAATCAGCTGATCATCGCTCCGAACTCGCGCTACGTCTCCGCTACTCATGTCGACCGCGGCCCTGACGAACGCGACGCCCGAGGGGGAGGGAGCGCCTGCACGCAGCGCGCCCCCCGCGACGGTCGTACTGCTCGTCGGCGTCATGGCCCTCGCCTTCGCGGCGGTCTTCTTTCGCCTCGCGGCGCCGACGCCGCCGCTCGTCGCGGCGGGGCTCCGTCTCACGCTCGCGGCCGCGCTCATGCTCCCCTTCGCGTGGCGAGGGCTCCGCGCGATGGATCGCGCCACCTGGCGCGCCGCGTCGGTCGGCGGGCTCTGCTACGCCATCCACTTCGGCGCTTGGGTGAGCTCGCTGACGCTGACCAGCGTCGCCGCCTCGGTCACGCTCGTCACGGCCACGCCCGTCTTGCTCGCGATCGTCGCGCTGGTGACCGGCCGCGATCGGCCGAGCGCCCGTCAGCTGCTCGCGATCGGCGTCGCCTTCGTCGGCACGCTCTTGCTCGGCGGCGGCGACCTCGCGACCGAGGGCGCGCTCCTCGGCGACGCCCTGGCGCTCGTCGGCGCGGGGGGCATGGTCGGCTATCTGCTCGTCGTCCGCTCGCGCGGCGCGCACCTGCCCGTGCTCGCGTTCGCTACCCTCGCCTGCGGGACGGGTGGGCTGCTCTTGCTGGGCGCCGCGCTCGCGCTCGGTCAATCCCTGGTCCCTCCGAGCGCGGAGGCTGCCGGGTACCTCGTGCTCGCGACGCTCGTACCCCAGCTCGTCGGGCACAACGCGATCACCTGGGCGCTCCGGCACCTTCGCCCGACCACCGTCGGCCTGGCCACCGTCGCCGAGCCCGTGGGCGCTACGTTGCTCGCGTGGTGGTGGCTCGCCGAGGTGCCGAGCGCGCTCACCCTCGGCGGCGCGGTCGTGATCCTCTGCGCCGTCGCGCTCGCGCTCGCGCCGCCCGGCTCGCGAGCGACGACCTGAGGATACCCGGATGACCTTCGAGCAGCTCACGTTGGCCGCGTTGCTCCTCGCGACGCTGGTGCTCTTCGTGTGGAGTCGCTTTCGACACGACGTCGTGGCGATCGGCGCGCTCGTCACGGCCGTCGCGCTCGGCCTCGTCCCCGGCGACGACGCCTTCGCCGGGCTCTCCCACCCGGCGGTGGTCACGGTCGCGGCGGTGCTCGTGCTCAGCCACGCGCTCCAGACCTCCGGCGCCGTCGACGTCCTCGCGCGCCGGGTCTTGCCCGAGTCCACCGGACCGTGGATCAGCATCGGCGCCCTGACGGCCCTCGGCGCGCTGCTCTCGGGGTTCATGAACAACGTCGGCGCGCTGGCGTTGCTCATGCCGCTCGGTGTGCAGCTCGCGACGCGCCTGAAGCTCGCGCCGGGGCAGGTGCTCATGCCGCTCGCCTTCGGGACGATCCTGGGCGGCATGACGACGCTCGTCGGCACGCCGCCCAACCTCATCGTCTCGGGCTTCCGCGCGAGCGCTGGGCTGGGCCCCTACGGGATGTTCGACTTCACGACCGTCGGCGTGGTGGTCGCGGGCCTCGGTGTGCTCGTCGTCGCCCTCGGCTGGCGCCTGGTCCCGCGTCGGGACGCGGGCAGCGCCGGGTTCGCGATCGAGGCGTACCTCACGGAGCTGCGCGTCCTGGAGGGGAGCGAGCTGGCAGGACTGCGGCTCGACGAGGTCGACGCGAAGCTCGATCCCCACGAAGCCGAGGCGGCGGGGCTCGTCCAGAATGAGATCCGCATCGTCGCGCCCCACCCGTCACGCCGAGTCCGGGTCGGCGACATCCTCATCGTCCGCGCCGACGCCGAGGCGCTGGGCAAGGTGCTCGGGGCGCTCGATCTGAAGCTCGAGGAGGCTGTCCGACCTGCGGACGCCGAGCCCGAGCTGGACACGGACGCCTCGACGGCTCGATCGAGCGCCGCGACCGACGACTCGTCGACGGCCGACGAGTCACGGCGCATCGGCATGGAGGTCGCGATCGTCGAGCTCGTCGTGCTGCCGCAGTCGTCGCTCATCGGCCGCACCGCCACGGACATCGAGCTGCGTACCCGGTACGGGATCAACCTCCTGGCGATCTCGCGACGGGGCCACCGAGCGCTGCGCCGGCTCCGCGCGACGCGATTTCGAGCGGGCGACGTGCTGCTCCTGCAGGGCAGCGCCGAGGCGATCCGCGAGCTGGCCGTGAGCGCGGGGTGCGTGCCGCTCGCCGAGCGCGCCCTCACGCTCCCGAGCCGACGGCGCGCGCTCCTGGCGTCCACGATCATGCTCGGCGCGGTGGCGGCGGCGACCTTCGGGGCGCCCGCGGCCATCGCTTTCACCGCGGCCGTCGTGGTCTCCGTCGTCGTCGGTACCGTTGCGCTCCGGCAGCTCTACCTCGCGATCGATGGGTCCGTCGTCGTGCTGCTCGCGGGCCTCATCCCCGTCGCGGGGGCGATGGAGACCACGGGCATGGGTGAGCTCGTCGCGCACGCGGTGCTCGAGCACGTCGCAGGTGACGACGCCGTCATCGCGCTCGTCGCCGTCCTCACGGTCACGGCGTTGCTCTCGGCGGTCGTGAACAACGCCGCCACTGCGGCGGTGATGCTGCCGATCGCGCTCGGCACGGCGCAGCAGCTCGACGTCCGACCGGACGCTTTCCTCATGGCGGTGGCGGTCGGCGCGTCCTGCGCGTTCCTCACGCCGATCAGCCACCAGAACAACACGCTCATCCTGGGCCCGGGCGGCTTTCGATTCGGCGACTACTGGCGCCTCGGCCTCGTGGTGCAGCTCCTCGTCCTCGCGGTCGCTCCGCCGATGCTGCTCTGGATCTGGCCGCTCTAGTGTCCTGAGTCTGCGACGTCGCAGACTCAGGACACTAGAGTGCTGGTTCCGCATCGCGGACCGGCCTCGTACGCTTTCACCCTGCCGGGGCTCGAGACGCTGCCAAGGTGCGAGATCGGAGGCCACGCCGGACCCGAAGCCGCGTGGTGCGCGAGCTTCAGTCGTCGTGAAGCAGCGAAGGCGCAGGACGTCCGCGGCGCCGCGCGTCAAAGGCGGCGACGAGACCGAGGTCGATGTCCGGGGTCCACGTTCTCGCGCGACCCGACCCGAGCCCGACGCAGGGTTTTCCCTCTGATCGAATCGTGCACACCGTGAACTCCGTATCCTCGTGTGACCAAGTGGCCACGATCGCGACGCGCACATCGTAGTGCTCGCGACGTCATCTCGCGCGACGCCACGACGACTGCGACGTCCACCATCTGGGCAAACGGCGTGCTTTTGCAGACCTACCAGTCAACGGGCATACGCCGTGCAGAGGTCGACGATGCCACCTCGTGGCACTCACGGCTCGCGCTTACGATTCATTACATTTGAGATTCGCGCAGCGCTGGCAACACCATTATCAAACAAAAAAACGTCAACTCCCATGAAGATCAAACAACCCTTCCTCCTTACCGCATTCCTCCTCGCGACCGGCTTCGCCTCCCTCGGGTGCGGCAACGACGACTGCGAGTACATCGTCGACCGGCAGGTCGACTGCGACACGACGGGCTTTCTGCGAGGGTTCCGGGGCGCAGCGCTCTCGGCCTGCCGTGAGTCGGACGCCGACCTGACGGCCTGCCGCGCCTGTCTGGAGGACAACCCCGGCTGCGAGCTGAGCGCCTGCGACGAGGTGTGCAACCAGGACGACTGAGGCTCGGGCGCCGGAGCCCACCGCACGCACGGTGGGCTCCGGCGAGCGTCCTCCCTGCGACGACGAACCCACCTCTAGTACCTCGACACAGATCCACGGCGGCGATCCCTGGAGGCGACGCCGCCGCATGCGCCGCGATCTCCGGAGGGCCGACGTAGCGATGGAGGCGAAGAAGCATCGGCGTCAGGGAGTGAGCAGATCGGCAGGCGTGTCCTCGTCCACGCCGCCCGTCTCCGTGCCGTCGTTCTCCGTACCATCCGTCTCCGCGCCGTCGGCGGCGCCCGCGGAGCTGCCGTGGCGCCGGCCGTCCTGGTAGCTTCCCCACGCCTCCATGAGGAAGACCTCCATGTCGGCGGCGTCGACGAGCGAGGTCGAGTCGGAGCGCAGGCGCTCGCCGTCGGGGGAGAGGTAGAGGACGTGCGGCAGCGCGTCGACGCCGTAGCGGCGGATGAGCTCCGCGATCTCGGGGTCGAGGCTCGCTTGCGAGTGGTCGACCCGCAGCGCGACGAAGCTCTCGAGGAGCGCTTTGACCGACGCGTTCGCGTAGGTGCCCTCGATCATGTCGAGGCTCGCGCGCGCGTAGGGCGCCTCGAAGTGGACCAGCAAGGGTCGCCCCGTGTCCCGCGCCTCCCGGATCGCCGCGCCGATCTCGGTGCGCCACGCGACCGACTCGCCGCTCGGGGCCGCGCGGCGCTCGCGCGGGCGTGACTGCCGCTGCTCCTCGGCGTCGGGCACCCAGGTCTCGAAGTCGTACCCGTTGAGGTTCGTGTCGAGCATCGTGAGCCGCGAGAAGGCGCGGCTGAAGATGAGGTAGGACCCGAGGCTGAGGAGAACGAGCAGCAAGAGGCAGCCCCAGCCGGCGAGGCGCTGCGTGCGCGCGTCGGGCGTCGGATAGGCGGGCTGCGCGGCGGCGGCAGCCTTGGCGGCTTCGATCGCGTCGCGCGCCGCCCGCGCCTCCTCGTCTGCGGAGCCGGCCGTGTCCGTGTCCGTGTCCGTGTCCGTGTCCGTGTCCGTGTCCGTGTCCGTGTCCGAGTCCGAGTCCGAGTCCGAGTCCGAGTCCGAGTCCGAGTCCGAGTCCGTGGCCGAGTCCGAGTCCGAGTCCGAGTCCGAGTCCGAGTCCGTGGCCGTGGCCGTCTCCGTCTCCGTCTCCGTGGCCGTGGCCGTGTCCGAGTCCGTGTCCGAGTCCGAGTCCGTGTCCGTGTCCGTGTCCGTGTCCGTGTCCGTGTCCGTGTCCGTGTCCGTGGCCGTGACCGTGTCCGTGGACTCGGCCCCCGACTCCGACTCCGAGACCGACTCCACATCCCCGACGGCCTCGGACGCTCCGGTGCGGGCCTTCCGCTCCGCGTCTGCCTCCGGTGAACCGGCCTCGTCTCGGTCACTCATGGCCGCGAGTCTACGTCGACCACACGAGTGCCCCCAACCCGAAGTTCGTTCCGGGTTGCCGTGGACGATCGGCGTAGAGGTCGTTCTTCCGCGCAGGCGTTGGACAGGCCGCCTATTCGAGGAGGTCGGCGAGCGAGATCCGTGGCGAGGGCCGCGGATACCCGGAACGAACTTCGGGTTGGGGGCACTTGGGGATTCCACCGCGGCTTGCGCAGAACGGGCGGGTACGGCACACCGAGCCTCTCCCGCGGCGTCGCGCGACCCCCATCGCGCAGGCGCGCGGCCTTCATCGATCCCGAGGACGCCATGCGCCACCTCCTTCTCTTCTTGCTTCTCCTCGCGCTCGGCTGCGGGACTCGCAGCCCCCTCAGCCCCTTCGCGCAGGACGCCCCGGTGCGCCCGCCCGACGCCGGCTCTCCCGTCGATCCCGACGACGCGGGGACACCCGCGGACGCCGCGATCGACGTCGACGCCGGCCCCATCGACGCCGGCCCCGTCGACGCGGGCCCGGCGGTCTGCCCATCGCCTCGCACGGTCGCGCCGCGCGAGGCCAGCGTCCCCGTCGACATCATCTGGGCGGTCGACGGCTCGATCTCGATGACCAACAAGGTCACGCGCCTTCGAACACACATCGACCGCTTCTGGCGGCGCCTCGACGAGACCGGCGTCGACGCCCGCGTCATCATCATCGCGCGCGAGGGGCAGATCCCGCCGCCCGAGTCCGGCTTCGCGCGTCGCTACTTCGGCATCACCGATCGCGTCCGCCGCGACACCATGCTCAAAGTGCTCACCCACTACCCGACCTACGAGCCCTTCCTCCGGCCGGGCTCGGTCGTGCACGTCGTGCTCGCCAGCGACGACGAGAGCCGGGTGATCGAGGCGGATGCGTTCGACGCCGAGTTCCGCGCGCTCCTCGGCCGCGACTACACGGCCCACGCGATCGCCTCCGAGTACTTCCCGCCGACCATCACGAACCCCCGCGGCGCCTGTTACTCCGAGAACATCGCGGCGATCCGGCCCGGCCTCGAGTACCTGGCGCTCACGGAGCTGACGGGAGGGAGCTTCTTCTCGATCTGCGCCGACGATTGGCTCGATCTGGTCGAGCTGCTCTCCGAGCGGGTCGCGATCCGCATCCCCCTCCCGTGCGCGCTCTCCCTGCCTCAACCGCCGCCAGACGGCCGCGACTACGATCCCCGCACGTTCACCGTTCGCGCCACCGCCGCGGGGCGCGCCGAAGAGCTCCCGCGCGCCCTCGACGCCGGCTGCGACGAGGGCTGGCGCTTCGTCGAGCGCGCGGACCGCATCGAGCTCTGCGCGAGCACGTGCGATCGGCTGGACGCTCTCGACGCCCGCGTGACCGTCGACGTCTGCCCACGCTGATCTCGTCCGCCGACGCCCGCGGAGCCTTCGGTTCGCGCGGGCCGGCGCGGCGGAGGTCGCCGACGACGAGAGCTCGCGCCAAACGCACGGAGCGCCCGCAACGCGACCTTTCGAGCGAGCCGCGCGTGAAGGTCGACGACGAACGAGCTGGCGCCCTGCCCGTTCGCGCTCAGCGAAGCGCGCGGAGCGCCTCGGCGCGGCGGTTCGAGCGAGCCCACGCGACGAGGTCGAAGACGAAGAGGAAGGCGCCCTGCCCGATCATCGCGAGCCCCGCGCCCTCCTCCCACCCCGCGCGCTCGTTCCGCGCGCGGCCGAGCACGAAGAGCAAGGCGCCAGCGGCCATGTAGAAGACGTCGAGCCCGGCGTTGAGCGCGAAGCCTTGACCCGAGCGAAGCTGGCCGACGAGCTCCGCCTCCCGAACGTCCGGTGGGAGCGTCCGCACGCCGCTCCTGTCATCGAGGATCATGCGGCGTCGGGCGCCCCCGAGATCGAGCAACCCCAGCGCGAGCACGGCGTCGATCGCGCCAAAGCTCGCCGTCGTGACGCCGGCGGCGAGCCACGCTTGGTCCTCGCGGCGCGCGAGCGCGACGATCGTGCCCCCCACCGCGCTCGCGAGGCCCCAGCCGAGGAGCCAGAGCCCCTCCCGCCGCCGCTCGACGCGGTGCGCGAGCCGCACCTCCCGCAGCCGCAAGCGCAGCGCGTCGTCGGATGCCACGCGGCCTCGGTTGGACGCGACGCCGTCGGACGCGACGCCGTCGGATGCGACCTCGTTGGAGGTGACCTCGGCGCGCGCCGCTTCGGAGGGGGTCTGCGCCCGCGCGCTCGTCAGCACGACACACGACGTCAGAACCAGGACGGCGAGCCTCACGACCATGGGCCGAGCGTAACAGCTCGTCGAAATCTGCTTCGAGTCGAGAGACGGACGGCGAGGGTCAGGCCGCGTCGTCGAGCGCGGCCGGGGTCGCCTCGGCCGCGCGACGCGCCGCGCGCTTGGCCATCAGGCGCTCGCGGCGCTCGATGTCGCGCGCCTCGCGCTCGGTGTGCGCGTACGGGATCCGGGTCCCCATCAGGATGTCGAACCACGGGCGGGTGACGCACCAATTCGCGTCCTGCTTGGGCCCCATGTGGTGGTCGTAATGCCAGGTCAGGTGCTCGCGCGCCCACGCCGGATCCTGATGCGAGCGCTTGTGCTTCCGGTAGTAGTTCACCGTCGAGTACCAGGCCGCGCCGACGAAGAAGGGGGCGATCGGAAAGAGCGGCGCCACGGCCAGCGCGGCCCCGACGAGCGCGGCCGCCTCCTTGCCCTGCGAGTGCTTCCCGAGGACCGGGCGGTCGTAGTGCGGGTCGTGCATCGCGTTCGTCCGCGACTCGGCGTGGTGCTCGTGCCAGTGGAACGCCCAGAAGCTCGACTTCTTCTTCCCGAGGCCGTGGAGCACGTATTTGTGAACCACCCACTCGGTGGCGTTCGCGGCGAGAAGTCCGAGGGGAATGCCGATCATCGCGTCGTCTCCTGCTGTGCTCGTGCCCGAAGAATGGTGACCGATCGGTCACCCTTGATTATGATGACCACATGGTCCCCCTTTGTCGAGGCCGGCACGGTCGAATTGTGAGCCGAGCTCGCACATCGGCGCCGACGCGAGGCGGCGGGGCCGCACCGAGGCGCCCTCGCTCGAGATCCGCCGAGAACGCTCGATTCCAACGTTCCCACCACGAAGCATCGAGCACACGCGAGCGAGGCTCATCGTTCGTCTTGGCGGAGAGCCTCCGTGGTGTAGGCTCCAGGCGGGTAACGACGTGAAGAAGACTCATCGCTCCCAGGCCAGCCCGACCGCAGAGGGCCCGTCGCCGTCGCGCGCGGAGCGGACGCGCGCGCGCGCGGACGCGACTCCCTCGTCCCCGAAGCGAGCGAAGCCCACGTCCACGACCGCCTCGGCGGCCAAGGCGACCGCGGCGAGCGGCGCTCGCGCGAAGCCCGCCACGAGCGGCCGCGCGAAGTCCGCGGCGAGCGGCCGCGCGAAACCCGCCGGGAGCGGCGCCCACGCGAAGCCCGGCGCGAACGGCGCCCGCGCGAAGCCCACGACACCCGAGGAACGCCTGCCGAAGGCGGCGGCGGCGCCCGACGAGACGCCGCGGTCCGCCAAGGGGCGGGCGGCGCCGCGCACGAAGATGCCCCCGGAGCGACCGGGGCAACCCGGCGGCAAGCGCGCGCGCAACCGCGAGGCGCGCGTCCAGGCCACGCTGGACGCCGCGCTGCGGCTCTTCCTCGAGCGCGGCGTCGAGAGCGTGACCATCGACGACATCGCCCGCGAAGCCGGCATGGCGAAGGGCAATTTCTACCGCTACTTCGACGACAAGCGCGCCGTCGTCGATGCCCTCATCGCCCCGATGGCCGCCGACGTCCGCACCGCGATGCGCAAATGCGCGGTCGCGCTCGGGCGCGCCGGCGAGTCCGCGAGCCCCGAGGCGCTCGCCGCGGCTTACGCGATGTTGGCGATGGACCTCGCGCAGGCGACCGTCACGCGCCTCGACGTGATGCGGCTCTACCTGCAAGAGAACCGCGCGCCCGCGACGCCCTCGACCGCTGGCGTTCACGCGCTCGCCGACGAGCTCGCCGACGGCGCCATCCACCTCAGCGAGCTCGCGGTCGACCACGGCCTCTTGCGCATCGCAGATCCCCGCGTGAGCGCGCTCGCCGTCGTCGGCGCCTTCGAGCGCCTCTCGCTCGCGGTGCTCCGCGGTCAGCTCGACACACCGCCCCTCGAGGCGGCGCGCATCGTCACGTCGATGGTCCTCGACGGCATCCGCGCGCGCTGAGCGCCGGGCGACCGCGCGCGTACGCGGGCTCCGGCACGCCTCGTGATCGTCACGTGCGAGACGGTCCGCCCCGGCCTGCCTCGACGAGAGCTGATACCCTCCGCTCATGCGAGGGGCGATCGTGTTGCTCGGGCTCGTCGCCTGCGGGAGCCCGGCCTCGCTCGAGGTGGTGTACTGCGGCGCCGAGCACGCCGACGGGATCGACCACGACTGCGCCCCGCACGTCGAGCACGAGAGCGTCTTTCCGGTGCGGTGGCGGCTCGAGCTCGAGGCGAGCCAAGCGACCGCGCCCGTCGCGCTCGACGCGCTCGAGGTGATGCTCCCCGAGGGCGTCGCGTGTTACGTGCTTCGCCCGCCGGAGTGCGCCTTCGGACGCTGCACCCTCACGCTGCGGCAAGACGCGCACGGCGTATGCGCGGCGCGCCTGGTCGGCGACTCGGAGCTCGGGAGGCTCGACCTCTGCTGGTCGAGCCACCGCTCCCCCGACGAAGAGGGGTTCTTCGCCGACGCGGCGTCCCCGCTCGCGCGTTGCCGAGCACGGTGACGCGCGGACGGGGAGGTCGGCACCGAGGGGCGGGCGCTCGCGGCGAGTGGCTCACGGCGCAAACACGCGGACGATCACGCCATCGCCAGACTCGTCGCAGTCGCCCGCGGAGGAGTCGACGCACGCGCAGCTCGCCACCCCCCCGCAGCCGTCGGGGGCGCGACGGCACTCGTAGGAGGTGAAGCCAGGCGGCGCCCCGCCGCTCAAGATCTGGCAGTACTCGACGTCCTGCTGACAGCGCCGCTCGTCACCGCAGTCGAAGCAGGGCGCAGGGAAGACCTCGACGCGCCCCCATCGCCCCCCGCGGCACTCCCAGACGTTGCAGAACGAGCAGGCGTCCGTGCACGACTCTCCACCGCAGAAGCGTCCTTCCGGCGCGCAGGCCTCGCCTTCGCGGATGTCGACGGGGCACGGACCCGCGTCGACGTCGGGCGCGTCGACTGGCGCGTCGATGCTCGTGTCCGGCGCAGCGTCCTCGGCGCCGGCGTCGACTCCAGCGTCGAGCTCGGTGCTCGATCCGCCGCAAGCCACCATAAACACGGACACCAACGCGACGAGCCAACGCATGAGCACCTCCGCTTGGGTCAATCGTCCGAGACGGTGAGCGCGAGCTCGGCCGTCCGATCACCCACCGCGAAGATCGCACGTGTCGAGCCCGCCGTCGCGCCCGCCACACCACGATGGGGAAGTTCGTCCGCGCGGACGAGGGGCGAGGATCCACCTCGAGCTCGACCCACGGGTCGTCGAGCGTGATCACGCCATTCCGCGCTCGTTCGCGCGCGGACGCAAGACCTTCTCGTGCGGCGCCCCTCGCTCGGGTCCTTGGAGCGCGCGTTCCGACGAGCGCGCGCGATCTCCACGGTCGTTCCCACGCTCGTTTCCACGGTGGGGGCCCAGCTTCTGGGTGTCGGGGACACGAGCCCCACCCACCCAACCGCCGAGGACGATCCCATGACTGACATCAGCAGCCAGGCCCAACCCACGCCGTCCACCCAGACGGAGCCCACCCAGACAGAGCCCACCCGGCGCACGCCCCGCCCGCCCCTCAACGGCGTCGACGTGCCGACCCTCTTCGCGACGCTCGACGCCGTCCGCGAGACACCGAGCCTCGCGCAGTTCACCTGGCGCGCCTCGAACCGCTGGGTGAAGGGCACGCACAGCCAGACCCGCATGGAGACCTTCCACGGCGCGGGCGGCGAGCACACCCACGTCCGCGACTTCCGCTACGACGCCGACCACCCGGCCGTGCTCGTGGGGGCGGACGCCGGCCCCACCCCCGTCGAGTTCGTGCTGCACGCGCTCGCCTCCTGCCTGACCGCGGGCATCGCCAACATCGCCGCGGCGCGCGGCATCGAGCTGACCTCGATCGAGTCGACGCTCGAGGGCCAGATGGACCTGCGCGGCATCCTCGGCCTCTCGGGCGAGGTCCGCAACGGCTACCAGGGCATCGTCGTCCGCTTTCACCTCGAGGGTGACGCGCCGCCCGAGACCCTGCGGGCCCTGGTCGCGCAGTCGAAGGCGCGCTCCGCCGTCTTCGACGTGCTCACGAACCCCGTCTCGATCGAGATCGAGGTCGACTGAGCCCTGGCCTCGCGCGGGGGCGGCGCGCTGCCGCCCCCGCGCCGACTTCCCCGAACCCTTCGGAGCCCTCATGGAACGCGTCGAGACCCTGATCGTCGGAGCGGGCCCCGCTGGCCTCGCGATGAGCCGCTGCCTCGCGGCGCGAGGCGTCGAGCACGTCGCGCTCGAGCGCGGGCGGATCGCCGAGCGCTGGCGCAGCGAGCGCTGGGACTCGCTCCGTCTGCTCACGCCCGCGTGGATGACGCGCCTCCCCGGCGCGGAGCCGCTCCCCCTGCCGCCCACGTCCTACGCGTCTGCGGCCGACGTGGTCGCCCACCTCGAGCGATACGCGCGGCCAGCGCCGGTCGTCGAAGGCGCCGCGGTCGAGCGGATCTCCCGCCTCGGCGACGACTACCTCGTCGAGAGCGCGGCGGGCGCTTGGCGCGCCCGATCGGTGGTGCTCGCGACCGGCGCGTGTGACGAGCCCTTCGTCCCGCCGATGGCGGCGCACCTCTCCGCGCGAATCCACCAGCGCGTCCCCACCCGCTACCGTCGACCGGACGATCTGCCGCCGGGTGGCGTGCTGGTGGTGGGCGCCTCCGCCGCCGGCGCGCAGCTCGCGGCCGAGCTGCGCGAGGCTGGGCGCCAGGTCACCCTCGCCGTCGGCGCCCACACGCGCATGCCCCGGCGCCACCTCGGTCGCGACATCTACGAGTGGCTCGACGCGATGGGCACGCTCGACCGGCGCTGGCACGACACGCGCGATCTTCGCGCGGCGCGGCGCGCCCCCTCGATGCAGCTCGTCGGCCGCGCCGACGTCGCGGTGGACCTCCCGAGCCTTCAGGCACGCGGCGTCCGCCTCTTCGGTCGCCTCATCGGCGTCGACGGAACGCGCGTCGCGTTCGCGGACGACCTCGTCGCGACCACCCGCGCAGCGGACGCGCGCCTGCGGCGCGTGCTCGACCGCGTCGACGCCTTCGCGCGCTCCCTCGGCGAGGACGACGCCGCGGCGGTTCGCCCCGCGCCGTTCACGGCCCCCACGAGCGCGAGCTCGCTCGATCTGACGTCGGCGGGCATCACCTCGGTGCTCTGGGCGACGGGCTTCCGGCGCCGCACCGCGCACCTGCATCTTCCGGTCGTCGGCCCCGACGGCGAGCTCGTCCATCACGGCGGCGAGACGCCGATGCCAGGTCTCTACGCGCTCGGCCTCCCCTTCCTGCGTCGTCGCAAGTCCACCTACCTCGACGGGGTCGGCGCGGACGCGCGGGAGCTCGCCGCGCGCGTCGTCGCGCACCTCCGCGGGGAATCGCGCACCCGCGCCGCCTGACCGCCCGGCTCCGCACGAAACCTCTCGACGCCGCCCCACACGAAACGTCTCGACGCCCCCCACCACGAGGACACGACCATGGAACGATTCGAGCTCCGCCACTCCACCTATGACGTCGTCATCATCGGCGCGCGCTGCGCCGGGGCGGCCCTCGCGATCGAGCTCGCGCACGGCGGCCTCCGCGTGCTGGCGGTCGACCGCGCCACCGCGGGGAGCGACACCCTCTCCACGCACGCGCTGATGCGGCCCGCGGTCGAGCTGCTCGCCCGCTGGGGCGTCCTCGACGCCGTCCGTCGCGAGGCGCCAGGCATCCGCGCGAGCCGCTTCGTCTACGGCGACGAGGCCACGGAGGTCGAGATCGAGCCGCGAGGCGAGGTGGACGCGCTCTATGCGCCTCGGCGAAACCTCCTCGACGCGATCCTCGCGCGCGCCGCGCGCGACGCCGGCGCCGAGGTCGCGCACCAGGTCTCCCTGCGCGCGCTGCGACGTGCGGCGGATGGCCGCGTCGTGGGCGTGGAGCTCGAGGACGCGCTCGGTCGACGCCACGCCGTGTCCTGCGCGCTCGTCGTCGGGGCCGACGGCGCGCGCTCGACCGTCGCGCGGCTCGTGGGCGCGGCGACGCGCGCGCGCTGGGCGCACGCCGCGACCTACGTGTACGCGCACGTGCCGGACGATGGCCGCGTGATGGCGCGGCGCGCGGAGCGCCGTGCCGGCGACGACGAGGCGACCGAGAGCGCCGCCGTGACCGAAGGCACCGCCACGACCACCGCCGCGACCGAGGGGCGCCGCCGAGACGCCTACACCTGGCGCTACGAGCGCGGGCTCTTCGCCGGTGAGATCCCTACCAACGGTGGTACGTGCGTCTTCGTGGCCGCGCCTCGCGAGGCGGTCCGTTCCGTCTCGCCGCGGGCGCTGCTCGGGGATGGCGCTCGTCGGTTCGGCCTCGCGATCCCCGGGCTCGGCAGCGACTTCTCGCCACGCCTCTTCCGAGGCACGCCAGGCTTCCTCCGCGAGGCGATCGGTCCCGGGTGGGCGCTCGTCGGCGACGCGGCCGCGTTCCGCGACCCGGCCACCGCGCACGGGATGACCGACGCGCTCCGGGACGCGCTCCTGCTCGGGAGCGCGATCCTCGACGGCGAGCTCGGGCGCTACGATGAGGCGCGCGTCGCCCTCGGCGCGCCGATCATCGAGATCAGCGACCGCTTCGCCTCGTTCGCGTGGGATCTCGACGAGGCGCGGGCGCTGCACCTGGCGTTGGCGCGGGCGATGCGGCCCGAGCAGCGGCTCGTCGCGTCGCTCCCGCGACGCGAGCCCACGTCACCCGTCGATCAGGTGGCGCCGCGCCCTCGCGTCGCGTCGGGCGACCAGGTCGCGTCGCGCCCGCGTGAGCGCGCCTCAACCGTCGACGTGCTCGGTCGCGGCGTAGACCCGATCGAAGGGCATCCTCGCGGCCTGCTGCGCCTCGAGGACGCTCTCGGCGTCCGGCGCCTCGTAGAGGCAGAGCATTCGCCGACGGTCCTTCGAGAAGTACGTCCGCAGGAAGCGGACCTGCCGAAGCTCGAGGCACCCGCCCGACCGCGCCTCGAGCTCCGCGACCGCCTCGAAGGTCACGGGCGCGTCGAACGAGCGCTCCACGATCACCAGCTCCATCGCTCACCTCGAGCGCGATCGTAGCACCTCGTGCGCCTACGACCCCGCGTGTCCGCGGGCCGCGCCCGATTCACGCAGAGCTCCCCCGAGTGCGCCTCTGAGCGCGAGCTCCCGTGCGACCCCTCCGGGACCGAACCTTCACCTTCGAACCACCTCCGAACCACCTCCGAACCACCTCCGAACCACCTCCGAACCACCTCCGAACCACCTTCGAACCACCTTCGAACCACCTCCGAACCACCCCGAACCACCTCCCCGACCCCGAGAAAGAGAGAACACCATGGCTGCCTGCGCTCCCACCGGCTTCGACGTCCACACCCTCCGTGACCGCGTCCGCGAGACCTACGACCGCGTCGCGCTCGACCCGAGCGGCGACTTCCACTTCCACCGCGGCGCCACGTACGCGGCGTCTCACCTCGGCTACGACGCCGACGAGCTCGCGACGCTCCCGCGTGT
Organism: Myxococcales bacterium; assembly: GCA_019637115.1. GTDB lineage: Bacteria > Myxococcota_A > Polyangia > Polyangiales > Houyiibacteriaceae > JACKEH01. Next base: position 29,757 of record JAHBWH010000094.1, read on the forward strand.
GAGCACCGATCGCTTCGCCGGGGTGGGCAACCCCATCGCCATCGCGCCCATCCTCCCGGGCGAGGTGGTCCTCGACCACGCCTGCGGCGCGGGCATGGACCTGCTGCTCGCGGCGCGACGGGTCGGCCCCGAGGGGCGCGCGATCGGCGTCGACATGACGCCCGGCATGCGGGCGAAGGCCCGCGAGGGCGCGCTCGCCGCCGGGCTCGGTGGCCGCGTGCAGATCCTCGACGGCGTGTACGAGTCCCTGCCGCTCGAGGACGAGAGCGTCGACGTCGTGATCTCCAACGGCGTGCTCAACCTCGCGCCCGACAAGCGCGTCGTGCTCGCCGAGATCGTGCGCGTGTTGCGCCCCGGCGGCCGGCTCCAGCTCGCGGACGTCATCGTCCAGCGCGAGCTCACGCTCGTCGCGCGCAGCAACCCCGAGCTCTGGGCCGCGTGCATCGGCGGCGCGCTGCCCGAGGCGGAGCTGCTCGGCTTCAGCGCTGAGGCGGGCCTCGTGGACGGCCGCATCACCGCGCGCTTCGACGCCTTCGCCGGCACCTCCGCGGAGGTGAAGGTCTCGAAGGACCTCCGCGTCCAGGGCGTGAGCTTCTTCGCCCGCAAGCCCGCGTGAGGCTCGTGGCGGTCGGCGCGCGCTCGGGCTACGGTCCCTCTCGGATGGACACGAGGGGGGCCCGCGATCCGAGCGTCGACGCGCCGCTGCGCGTCCTCGGGTCGCTCGCGCTCTGGCGGGCCGACGCCGAGGTCGCGCTGCCGCGATCGAAGAAGACCCGCGCGCTGCTCGCCTACCTCGCCATCTCGGGCCGGAGCCATCGGCGCGCGCGCCTCTGCGAGCTGCTCTGGGACGTGACGGACGACCCTCGCGGCGCGCTCCGCTGGAGCCTGAGCAAGCTCCGCGGGCTCTTGCCCGAGGGCGCGGTCGTCGCCGACCGCGAGTCGATCGCGATCACGCTCGCGCACGATCTGAGCGCGCTCCGCGCCGCGGCCGAGCACGCGGAAGACCTCGACGAGGGCGCGCTCGCCGCGGCCGCGTCGCTGGTTCGCGGGGAGCTGCTCGAGGGCCTCGAGCTCCCCGACTTCGACGAGCTCACGGCGTGGCTCGTCGCGCAACGCGAGGAGGCGCGGCGGCATCACCGCCGCGTGCTCGAGGCGTGGCTGAGCCGGCTGTCGCCGCGCGACGATCGCGCGCTCGAGCCTGCGCGCGCGCTCGTCCGCCTCGACCCCTACGACGAGGCGGCCCGGCTCGCCCTCGTCACGCGCCTGCACGAGCTGGGGCGCGTCGACGAAGCGCTCGCCCACCTCGAGAGCGCGAGCCGCCTCGCCGCCGAGCTCGGCCGGCCTCCGTCCCCCTCCGTCCGCGAGCTGCGACGGACGCTGACGGCCCCGACGTCGAGGCCCCCGCCGCCCGAGGCCGCGCGCGAGGCGCCCCCGCCCAGCGCGGCTCGGCCTGCCCTGACGCTGCGACGCACGACCCTGCACGAGGCCCCGCTGCGAGGCCGCGAAGCGGAGCGCGACCTTCTCTTCGCCGCGCTCTCCGACGTGACGAACGAGCCGCGCCTGCGCGCGTCGCTCGTCATCGGGGAGCCGGGCATCGGCAAGAGCCGCTTGTTGCACGAGCTCCACGTCGAGGCGCGCCGACGGGGCGCGACGGTCCTCGACGCCCGCGCCTTCGAGGCCGAGCGCCGCCGCGCCTTCGGCCCCTGGCTCGACGCCCTCGGGCGCGCG
>JAHBWH010000095.1 GCA_019637115.1 Myxococcales bacterium
CGCAGTAGACGGCCGTCGGGATTCGCCCGAGGAGCTCCGAGCGCCGCCCCTCGCCATCGAGCGCCTCGTAGTGGAAGACGAGCTCGAGCTCGCCCCGCGCGAGCGCGGCGAAGCCCTCGGCCGGCCCGAGGTTCTGGTGCTCGGGCACGATCGACGAGTGCGCGCGCTTGAGCGCCAAGAGCGCAGGCAAGACGAGCTCGCGGGTGAGCACGCCGAGCGACGCGACCCGGAGCGGCCCTGCGAAACCTCGGCGGCCCGGCTCGACGAGCGCGTCCGCGAGGCCTCGCTCGAGGTCGAAGCGAGCGCGTCGGGTCGCCTCCCTCAGGCGCTCACCGGCCTCGTTGAGCACGAGCCCTCGGCCCACTCGCTCGAAGAGCGGCGCCTGGAGCGCGTCCTCGAGCAGGCGCAGCGTGCGCGAGACGGCCGCTGGCGTGAGGTGGAGCTGACGCGCGGCGGCGACGGCGCTCCCCGCCTCCGCGATCGCGAGGAACGCGGGCAACCAGTTCCACACGCGCGAGAGATCGGGCTGCGTCATGCCGCCAAGGATGGAGGGAGGGTTCCCCGGGAACAACGGGCTTTCCGTCGATCCCCAGTCGCGACGGGAGGGCGTGAGGACGCCGCCGCGGTCGCCGGTGAGCCGTCCCTCGTGGCAGACTGGAGACGTGCGCTCCTCGGACGTTCCACGCGCAGCATCGAGTCGTCGGAGAACGGGATCCCGTCGACGCTCCCTTCGAGGGGACGGCCCGTCGTTGGACGAGCGATCGCGCTGGCCCCGCGCCCCCCTCGTGCCCCCGACTCGGAGCTCATCCCGAGCGGATCGGCGCGGAGATCGCTCCGCTCGCGGGACTCCGTTCTGGCGCGCCAGCCGCCCTCGGCCGCGACTACCCGAGACGCGCTTCGGGCTCGGGGCGTTGGCGCTCACGCTCTGCGCAACGCTCGCGTGCGACGGGAGCACGGCGCCGCGACCGGCCCGCGGCGACGTCCAGCCCGCAGCGTCGAGCGGGGAGCGGTCGAGCGGGGAGCGGTCGAGCGGGGAGCGGTCGAGCGGGGAGCGGTCGAGCGGGGAGCGGTCGAGCGGGGCGCGCTCGAGCGGGGCGCCGCCACCCGCGACCCCCGAGCCCGCGCCGCCCTCGCCGGAGCGAGCCGACGAGCCGCGTCAATCCCCCCGCCCGCGGTGCGCCGCGCCCATCCCACTCTACGAAGACGGCGAGCGGCGCGGCGAGGTCTGCGAGGCCGATCTCGAGGCCCGCGGGCTGACCGCGCTCGACCTCGCCGACGACTGGACACCCTACATCTTCCGCGACGACCCCACGCTCGGCGAGCTCGGGCGCGACCCCTATCGCCCCATCTACCTCGCGCTCGCCGACGAGCGCCTCGACGAGGTCCCGCGCGGCCACGACGCCGAGCGTTTCCTCGAGCTCTTCGGCATCCAACCGACCCTGCGCGTCATCCTCGAGCGCCTCGACGAGGACGAGCGACACGCGTGCCACGACGCGATCGACGACGCGCCGATCGAGGCGCTGACCTTCGACCTCCACGCCTGGTCGACCGAGCCGGCGGTCGTCCGCGAGCGGATGCGTCAGGCGCGTTACCTCCGCCACCGCCTCGGACGCGAGGCGGAGTCTCGCGGCCTCGCGAGCCTCGACGAGCTCGCGACCGATCGCACGTGGGGCGCGCACTACGCGCGGATGCGCCGGCTCGAGATCCCCTACCACGCGGTCGCGACCCTGCAGGCGCACCTGCGATGCGACGGCCTCTTCGGCAACCAGCGCGTCGAGGAGGGGATCTTCGAGTGGCGCACCGCGACGGCGCTGCGCGCGTGGCAACAGAAGCACGCGATCCTCGGCGCTGGCTCGCTCGACGCCGAGACGCGGACGTGGCTCACGAAGCCGAGCCGCGAGCGGACGTTCCGTCAGCTCCTGCGGACGCTCCGCGAGCGGGTCGTCGACGCCGCCGCGCTCCTCGAAGACGGCTCGGCCGCCCACGCCTGGCAGCCCGTGCTCGGCCGCGAGCTCGACGGCCCTCAGGTCCGCTTCGAGGCGGGACACCCCGCCGCGCCCAATCCCGCGCCCGACCTCGTCTCACCCGCGACGGAGGCGGCCGCCCGAGCCCTCGGCTTCGTCGATCCCGAGCGCGCGCGAGCCGCCCTGCGGGCGCTCCGCGAGCGCGAGCACGACCGCGTCGCGGTGCGGCTCCCGCCGCCTCCGCGCTACCAGTCGCGGCACATGGAGCTCCGCGCCGAGATCGACCGCGGCGGCGTCTGGTATGACTACCCCTACACGCCGAGCGGCGCGCGCCGCGCGCAGCCCGTGCAGCGGCGACCCATCCTCACGGTCTACGCGCGCGACACCGACGGACGAGAGGTCGCGCTGGCGCGCTGGCCCACCACCATCGGCGCGTGGAAGCCGGAGCGACGCCCCGACGGCACCGTGGGGCTCCGTTACAAGGAGTCCTACGTCGGCCCACGCGTCTGGCGCGACGTCATCGCCGCGCCCGCTTGGCTGCCGCCGCCGAGCGCCCCCGACGACGAGCTCGTCCGCCGCGTCGGAGGCGGCGCCTACGCCCCGAACCACAGCCTCTTCGGGCCTGGCTACCGCTCCGCGTATGGCCTCGTGATGCTGGTCCACCACCAGGTGCTCCCGCCCGCGCGTGGCTCCGACGAGCCGCGCTTCCACGATCAGGGCATCCGCACCCACGGCTCGGTCAGCTACCGCTCGATCATCCGCGGCACGAGCCACGGATGCCACCGGCTCTACAACCACCTCGCGGTGCGCCTCGCCGGCTTCGTGCTGCGCCACCGCGACCACGTCCGCCACGGGACGATCCCGGTCCGCTACGAGCGGAGCGTGCGCGCGGGGGAGCGCACCATGACCTTCCGCATCGACTCGCGCGGCTATCGCTACGAGCTCACCCCGCCGGTCCCCATCGAGGTCCTCGAGGGCACCCTCCGCGGCCGCGTCCAGCGCGCGCCGACGGGCTTCCGCCCCCTGCGGCCCGACGTCGCGCAGCGCGCGGAGGCGGAGGCCGCCGAGGACGGGTAGCGCCCCGATCCCAGGTTGGGGGCGGCGGCTCACTCCGCGGCGTCGGGCGCCAGCTCGCCGACCGCGGGCTCGTCCTCGCTCGTGGCCGGCCGGCGGACGCGCCGGCGATCGAGCCGACCGCGCAGCCCGACGTAGACCGTCGGGATCACGAAGAGCGTGAGCAGCGTGCTCGCGATCATGCCGCCAATGACCGCGCGCGCCATCGGCGCCCACGTCTCTGCGCCGTCGCCGATCCCGATCGCGAGCGGCGCCATCCCGAGGATGGTCGTCAGCGCCGTCATCAAGATCGGCCTCAGGCGCGTGCGCGCCGCCTCGAGCGCCGCCTCGTGGAGATCGCGCCCCTCGGCGCGGCGGCGCTTGATCACGTCGATGAGGACGATGCCGTTGTTGACGACGATGCCCGCCAAGAGCACCACCCCGACGAGCGCGGTGACCTGCAGGGTCGTCCCCGTGAGCAAGAGCGCGAGCACGACGCCCGCGCTCGCGAGCGGGACGGTGAACATGATCACGAAGGGCTCGACCAGGCTCTCGAACTGCGACGCCATCACCATGTAGACGAGGAAGATCGCGGCGAGGAAGGCCATCGCCAGCTTGAAGAACGCGTCGCGGAGATCCTCCGCCGCGCCGCCGATCTCGAAGCGCAGGCCCTCCGGCCGCGGCACCTCGCGCAGGTGCGCTTCCACGCGGCTCACGACGCTCCCGAGGTCCGAACGGCCCACCGTCAGGTCCACGGTCGCGTAGCGCTGCTGGCCCTCGCGCTGGATGTCCGTGGGCCCGAGGCGGTCGTCGAGCTTCGCCACCGCGCTGAGGGGCAAGAACGTCGCGGCCTGGGTGAGCCCAGCCATCTCGCGCCCCTCGGGCTGCGGCAGCGGGATCGGCAGGTAGCGGAGGAGATCGAGATCGGCGCGCGCCTCGCGGGGCATGCGCACGCGCACCATCATCTCGTCCCCGCGGTCTCGGAAGAAGGTCGCGGTCTCTCCCTGGTAGAAGATCGCGACCGCGCTCGCGACCTGCGCCGGCGAGATGCCGAGCAAGCGCATCCGCTCGCGATCGTACGAGAGCGAGAGCTGCGGGCTGCCCTGCACCATCGAGAAGCGCGACTCGCGCACGCCCTCGAGCGCGCCGAGCTCGTCGCGCAAACGCTCGCCCCAGTCGCGCAGCCGGTCGAGGTCGTCGTCGAAGAGCTTCACCGAGATGTCGCCGCTCGACCCGCTCAGGCTGAACGCCGCGATGCGGACGTCGAGCCCCGCGATCTCGTCGCGCAGCCGCGCGGAGAGGCGCTCCTCGATCGCCTGCTGCGAGTGGGTGCGCTCGCGGATCGGCGAGAGCTTGAGCCGTATCGTGCCGCGGTTGGCGCTCGCGCCGAAGAGCGCCGCGAAGCCCTCCGAGGCGCCGTAGTCGGCGGTGATGACCTCCGCCTCCGGGACCTCGTCGCGCAGCAGCCCTTCGACCTCGTCGACCATCGCGCGCATCCGCGCGATGCTCGTCCCCGGCGCGGCGCTCAGCTCGAGGCGGATCTCCGAGACGTCGGCCTTCGGGAGGAAGTCCTGCCCTAGGATCGGCACGGCGGCGATCGAGCCGACGAAGAGCAGCGCGGCGGCGCCGAGCACGCGCCGGGGCCGCGCGAGCGCCCAGCCCAGCCCGCGCTCGTAGCGCGCCGGCAGTCGGTCGAGCGCCCGCTCGCGTCGCCGCCGAGCGCGCGCGACCTCGCCGCCGAGCGTCCGGCTGACGAGGAGGGGCACGAGCGTCAGCGCGACGAAGAGCGACGCGAGCAGCGTGATCGTGATCGCGAGCACGAGGTCGCGGAAGAGCTCGCCCGCGATGCCGTCGACGAGCAAGATCGGCAAGAAGACCACGCAGGTCGTCAGCGTCGAAGCGAAGAGCGGCAGGCTCATCTCGCGCGCGCCGTAGAGCGCCGCTTCGCGCGCGGGCTTGCCTCGCTCGAGCGCTTGGAACGCCGCCTCGAGCACGACGATCCCGTTATCGACGAGCATGCCGATCGCGAGCGCGAGCCCCGCCATGCTGATCAGGTTGAGGGTGACGTTCAGCCAAGAGAGCAGCGAGAAGCTGACGAGGAGCGCCGTCGGGACCGCCACCACCGCGACCAGAGAGGACCGCCAGCTGCGCAGGAAGAGCAGCAGGACGAGGCCCGTCAGCCCGAAGGCCTGCAGGGCCGTCAGGCCGAGGTTCTGCACGGCGCGAAGCACCGAGTCGCTCTCGTCGAAGAGGGTGGTCAGCGTCACGCCCTCGGGGAGCTGCTCGCGGACCTGCGGGAGCGCGTTCCGCACCGCGAGCGCCGTCTGCACGGTGTTCGCGTCGGACTGCTTGCGCACCGCGATCATCACGGCGTTCTGGCCGTCGGCCGTGACGACGTGGGTCTCGTCCTCGAAGCCGTCGATGACATGGGCGACGTCGCGCACGAGCACCTGTCGCCCGCCGCGCACGGCGACGACGGCCTCCTCGATCTGCCGCAGGCGCGTGACCAGCCCCGTCGGCTGGATGCTCAGGGCCTGGACGCCGTCGTCGAGGTTGCCGCTCGGGACGACGACGTTGGCGGCCCGCAGGGCGTCCACGACCTGCGCGGGGGCGACGCCGAGCGCCTGCAGCCGACGCGGCTCGAGCAGGACCTGGATCTGCCGGTCGAGCCCTCCGATGACCTCGGCGGCCGCGACGCCGTCGAGCCGCGAGAGCAGCGGCTGAACGCGCTCGCGCGCGAGGCGCCGCAGCTGGTGCCCGTCGTAGGGCCCCTCGATCGAGAGGAAGATGACGGGGGCGAGGCTCGGGTCGAAGGCGAAGGTGAGCGGCCGCGTCGCGTCCCCCGGCAGCATCTCGTTGGTGAAGATGTCGAGGTTCTTGCGGACCTCGGTCTCCGCCGCGTCCATCGGCGTGCCCCAGGTGAAGCCGAGCAGCACGAGGCTCACGCCCTGGCGGGACTCCGAGCGGATGGTCTCGATACGCGAGGTGCTCGCCACGGCCTGCTCGATCGGCTCGGTGACGAGGGTCTCGATGTCCTCGGGGCTCGCGCCCTCGTACGCCGTCACGACGGCGATGATCGGCAGCTCGACCTCGGGCAGCCGGTTTACGGGCAGCCCGTAGAGCGAGAACGCCCCGAAGCCGACGAGCACGAGCGTGAGCATCGCGGTCGTGACCCCCCGGCGCACCGCAAACGCGCCGAGCCCTCGCTCGCGCGCACGCTCCGGCCGCTCGTCGTCGTCCGTCACGCGCTCACCCCTCCGACGCCGGCGCGCTCACGCGGACGGCGGCGCCGTCTCGCAGGACGTGGTGACCCTCGATGACGACGGCCTCGCCGCCGTCGAGCCCCTCTCGGATCTCGACCCGGGTCTCGTCGCCCTCGCCCGGATATCGCTGCCCGAGGAGGACGGCGCGGCGCGAAGCGCGCCCGCCGTCGGTCACGAAGACGAACGCCGAGCGGTCGCTCGCGGTGCGCGCGCTCATCAGCACCGCGCGCGAGGGGACGAGGACGACATCCTCTCGCCGGACGAGCTCGATCGCGACCTCCGCGACCATGCCCGGCCGCAGCGCGTGGTCGGCGTTGTCCACCTCGACCTCGACGCGCCCGGTGCGCGAGAGCCGGTCGAGCACGGGGCTGAGGCGCGCGACGCGTCCCTCGCGCACGACGTCCGGCCGCGCGGTCGGCCGCACGCGCACGCTCATACCCTCACGGAGCCGGACGAAGTCCTCCTCGACGACGGCGACCACGACCTTCACGCGGTCCATGCGGACGACGCGCGCGAGCGGCGCCTGCGGCCCGACCAGGTCGCCGACGCTCGGGGCGAGGTCGGCGAGGACGCCGTCGATGGGCGCGCGGACGACGCTCCGGGCGCGGCGGAGCCCGGCGACCCGGCGGCCGGCCTCGAGCTGCGCGACCTGGGCCTCGGCGGCGCGGAGCTGCGCTTCGAGCGCCTCGAGCTGCGAGGGCGCGATGGCCGCGCGCTCGACGAGCGGTCGTGTCCGATCGACGTCGACGCGGAGCCGGTCACGCGAGGCCTCGGCGGCGAGCAGCGCGGCGTCCGCCTGGGCGACGTCGGCGCTCGGCATGGACGCCTCCAGGGTCGCGAGCGGGGCCCCGGCGCGCACGGGGTCTCCCTCGCGCGCATGGAGCGCGCGGACACGCTCGGGCACGTCGGAGAAGACGCGGACGTCCACCTCACCCTCGACGTCTCCGAGGAGCACGACGCGATCCACCGCCTCGCCCCGATGCGCGGGCGCGGTCACGACGAGGCGCGGCGGGGTCGGCGCGTCCGCGGGCGGCGCGGCGCAGCCAAGCGACGCGAGCGACACGAACGACACGAGCGCGATGGGGGCGATGGCCCGATCAGAGGTGGCGGGGAGGCGCTTCACGGGAGAAGGGTGACCTGACGCGAGGGTGAACGGACAACGGGGGTCGGACGTTCCTTCGTCGGGGAGCCGCGCGGAGCGTTTCTCACGAGGCTGCGGCCTCGAGTCCGGGAGCACCGAACGGCGCGCCGCACCTCGGGTCCGGGAGAACGCCTCGGCGACCGCCGCGCGTCCGGGAGCACGCATCGACGCGACGCCCCTCGCGTCCGGCACGCTTCAGAGCGACGGGCGCCGTCGTCGCTCGGTGCCCGGCAGCCCGACCGCGCGACGTCCGGCGCGCAGCACGGCGGGCGCGACCAGAGGTGCGAGCGGCTGGGGTACGACGGTGAGGTAGGTCAGCGCCTCGCGGAGCAGCGGGAGGCCGCGCTCCCACGCGGAGCCGTCGGGGGCCACCACCCCGCGGCAACCGGGCGCGCCACAGCGGCAGACGAAGCCCTCGTTCGGCTCGAGGTGCAGGGTGCCGTAGTCGTTGGTGAGCTGCTCGCCGGGCGCGATGTCCACGAGCGCCACCTCGAAGCCGAGGTCGGAGCCCCCACAGGTCGGCTCGCAGCTGTGGTTCATCGCGCGGGCCGCGTCCCAGCAGAGGATCCGGCGCGCCTCGCGATCGCGGTAGGTGTGGTGATCGAGCCAGGCCTCCCACGACGGCCCGAGCCCATCGAGCGACCCAGGCGCGAAGACCTGATCGAGCGGGTCGAGCGCCCACGTGATCGTCCCTCGCGGGATGAACGCGGTCGCGAAGACGCCCACGCCGACGACGTCGTCGACGCGGCGGACCTCCGTGTCGGGGTGGATCATCGGGCGGCTCCCACCCGCCGCGAGCTCGCCCTGCGTCGCGTCGCAGAGGGCCGGTCGGCCCGCGTCGTGCGCGCGCGGCGTTGAGGGTTCTCGTGGACACCAGCGATGGCCCAGAGCCCCTCCCCCTCGCCTGCGTCGTGCGCCCCCTCGCGCCGGTACTCCCGGTGCGAAGGCAACGTCACCGAGGTCGCGCCGCGGGCGAGCGCGTCGAGGACCGCGTGATCGCGCGGCCCCGCCTTCACGAAAGGCAAGAGCGGCTGCGGCACGCTCGCGGCGTGGCGAAAAGCGTCCTCGGCCTCCGCGTCCCACGAGGGGAAGAGGCGCTCGACATCTCCCGGCCCCACCCGCCCGCGACACCCGAGCTGGCCGCACGCGCAGTCGAAGGTCTTGCCGATGTTCAGGATGCCGTACTCGCAGGTGAGCTCCTCACCCGGAAGGACGTCGCGGACCGCGATCTCGAACGCGTCCCCAATGCCCCGCGAGGTCGGGCGGCACGAGTGGTTCATGAAGCGGCCGTGGTCCCAACAGAACACGAAGTGCCCGGTGGGATCGACGTACGCCCACCGCTCCACCGCCTGCTTGAGGACGGGGGGGAGGTCGCGCACTTCGTCGACGGTGAGGATCCGGTCGAAGGGATCGAGAACCCAGAGGAACGTTCCCTTCGGAATGAACGCCGTGGCGAAGACGCCATGGCCGACCGTGGAGCTGACGTAGCGCAGCTCGGTGTGGGGGTGGATCACATGCGCTCAACGGAACGGGGCGGGCCGAGGCGGCGCGCGCCGACGCGCAATTGAGTAGCGCTCTTTTTCATCCTTGAAGAGGGGGATTCGGAGGGGGGCCTCATTTTGTTGGGCCGGAAACACACCCGCAACGAAGCCGCCCGCCGTGCATCCGACGCCACGCCCGCACCCGCGCCCACATGGATGTTGCCGTCGGACTCCGACACGGACACGGCCACGGACCACGCACGAACGCGGACGCGGACGCAGACGCAGACGCAGACGCGGACGCAGACGCGGACGCAGACGCGGACGCAGACGCGGACGCAGACGCGGACGCAGACGCGGACGCAGACTCGGACGCAGACTCGGACGCAGACGCGGACGCAGACGCGGACGCAGACGCGGACGCGGACGCAGACTCGGACTCGGAGGCGGACACCGAGCAGCATCGCGTGTGGTCGGATGTGGCAGTGTGCGCGCGCAGGCTCGAACCCTCGTGCGCGTTTCTGCGAGACATCGCGTGAGCGTCGTCGTGCCCCAGGTCCTACGTGTCCGCGTGGTCGGACGCGCAACACGCGGACGACGCAAAAAAAAGTGACCTACCCGCCGCTCGAGCGCATCGATCGAATCGTCGCACGAGCGCCAATTCAGAGGTGCGCACGTCGCGTCCCCATCCGTGGCAAGGGAAATTCCGTTTCTCTTTTCGTGCTGGCATACGAGCCACGAAATCGAAATAGTGACCATGCCGCAGCCGCGGCGGACGTCGACCCGGGGGGATCCGGAGAGACGAGAATGCTGGACCTTCATCGCCGCTTGTTCCACGTCGTCCCCGACGTCGTGGTTCAGCTGAAGCAAACGAACCGTCGGGACATCGCGCCGCTGCTCGTCGACCTCTATCGGCGAGCGCGTGACTCCTTCGAGCTCCTCGAGGGAGGGCTAGACGCGCTGGCCGCCGAGGTGCTCTCGCCTGCGGAGCTCTCTGCCTTCCTGGTTGCGCTCGAGCGTCGCCTCTCCGACACGCGAGACGCGCTCATGGCGCTCGACCAGGCCATGGACGAGCACGATCTCGTGACGATGGACGAGGATCTGACCTTGCTCATCTGCGTCGCCGTCGACGAGCTCGCGTCGGGCCGTCTGCCCATCGAGAACGGGCGGGGTCTCTACGAGGACGGCGCAGGCGCGGGCTCGGGAGAGCTCGCCGCGGTCGCCTCGCGCTCGAGGGATCTCCGGCTCGATCGGCGCTTGGCACACCGGGCCCTCCTCGAACGCCTCAAGGTGGACGACCTGATCGGCTCCTGAGCTTTTTTCGGAGGATGCCCGTGCCCACGTCTGGCGCGGTGCACGTCCACGTCCGGTCGCGTCTGTCCGCGTCCAGTAGGTCGTCCGCGTCCCACTCAGGTCGGCTGCGTGCCCGTCGTCGTCACGTGGTCCACGTCGTCCACGGCCACGACCACGTGCGAGTGCGCGCGGGCGACCCATGGCGCAGTCCTGGCCGAGGCCAGATGGGCATCGACTCGCTCCTTTGAGTCCGAGTCCGTGTGCGACCCAGGCGGAGACCGACGTGGGGACCGAGGCGAAGACCGGACGTCGCCCGCCCCCGAGGTCACCCGGCTCGCGCTTCTGGGCGGGTGTACTAGGCTCCGCGACCCCATGGCCGTGGAGTCACGCTATCTCGTCGGCATCGACCTCGGAACCACCCACACCGTCGTCGCGTACGCGGACACGTTGGAGGCTCGCGGTGCCGCCCCCCCGATCCACCTCTTCGAGGTCGAGCAGCTCGTGGCGCCGGGCGAGGTCGAGCCGCGGCCGATGCTGCCCTCCGTCCGCTACCATCCCGCCGAGGGAGAGCTCGCGGCCGGCGACCTCGCGCTCCCGTGGCACCGCGACCCGAGCGAGCGCGCCATCGTCGGCTCGCTCGCCCTCTCGCTGGGCGCCAAGACCCCGGGGCGGCTGGTCGCCAGCGCCAAGAGCTGGTTGAGCCACGGCGCCGTCGATCGGACCGCGAAGATCCTCCCCTGGGGCGCGTCCGAGGACGCGGGCGTCGAGAAGGTCTCTCCCGTCGAGGCCAGCGCCAGCTACTTGGCGCACGTCCGCGCGGCGTGGGACCACCGCTTCCCGAAGAACCCGCTGCACACCCAGGAGGTCGTGCTCACGGTTCCGGCATCCTTCGACGAGGGCGCCCGCGCGCTCACGCTGCAGGCCGCCAAGGACGCGGGCCTGCGCGTGCGCCTCGTCGAGGAGCCGCAGGCGGCCTTCTATCGCTGGCTCGACGCACACCGCGAGGGCCTCGCCGACGCCCTCGGACCGGCGCGACTCGCCGTCGTCGTCGACGTCGGCGGCGGCACCACGGACCTCACCCTCATCCAGATCGAGCTCCGAGAGAGCGGCCCCCGCTTGACCCGCGTCGCGGTCGGCGAGCACCTGATGCTCGGCGGCGACAACATGGACCTCACGCTCGCGCGGAGCGCCGAGGCGCGCCTCGGCAAGACGCTCGGCGCCGCGCGCTTCACGCAGCTCGTCGAGCGCTGCCGCGCCGCCAAAGAGCAGCTGCTGATGCCCGACGCGCCCGAGAGCGTGAAGGTCACGGTGCTCGGCTCGGGCAGCAAGCTCGTCGGCGGCACGCAGTCGGTGACGCTCACGCGCGACGAGGTGCACGGGCTCGTGCTCGAGGGCTTCTTCCCCACGGTCGGGCTCGACGCGAGGCCCGAGCGACGCCGCGCCGGCATCGTCGAGTTCGGCCTGCCCTACGTCGCCGACGCCGCGATCACGCGCCACGTCGCGGCCTTCCTCGCGCGACACGAGGACCTGGCGCGGACGGCGCTCACGACGAGCGACCTGCGCGGCGCGGGCGGCGACGCGGGCCTGCGGGTCCCCGACGCGGTGCTCTTCAACGGCGGCGTCTTCACGAGCCCGCTGCTTCGCGATCGCATGCGCTCGGTGCTCGGGGCGTGGCGCGGCCACGACGTCCGCGTGCTCGCGAACGCCGCGCCCGACCACGCCGTGGCCGAGGGCGCCGTCGCGTACGCGCTCGCCCGGCGCGGCGTCGGCCTGCGCATCGGCGGAGGTTCCGCGCGGAGCTACTTCTTGGTCGTCGACGCCGACAAGCAGGGCAAGGACAAGCGCGGCGTCTGCATCCTGCCGCGCGGCGCCGAAGAGGGCGAGGAGATCGCGCTGCCCGAGCGACAGTTCTCGCTGCGCCTCGGGCGGCCGGTGCGCTTTCACGTCGTCGCCACCACGAGCGACGTCAAGCACGTCGCCGCCGGCGAGCTGGTCGAGATCGACGATGGCGACCGCTACCGCGACCTCCCCCCCATCGCGGCCGTGCTCGAAGGGGACGGCGCCGAGATCCCCGTGACGCTCGCGTGCGGGCTCACCGAGGTCGGCACGCTCGAGGTGAGCTGCGTGGCCGCGGAGGACCATGCGCGCCGTTGGAAGCTCGAGCTGCAGCTCCGCGGCGCGAGCGCGACCGAAGAGCGCGCGATGCGCGTCGGGCAGCTCCACCCCCGCTTCGCGGAGGCGACCGAGCGCGTGAAGATCGTCTACGGCAAGGCCAAGGGCGACGACGAGATCAGCCACCGCGACGTCAAGCGCCTCCGCGCCGAGCTCGAGAAGATCCTCGGGCCGCGCGAGTCTTGGCAGACGCCGCTCCTGCGAGAGCTCTTCGGCGCGCTCCTCGCGGGCATGAAGCGGCGCCGCCGGAGCGAGGACCACGAGCGCGTCTGGTTCCACCTCGTCGGTTACACGCTGCGGCCGGGCTTCGGCTACCCGCTCGACGATTGGCGCCTCAAGCAGCTCGTCGCCGAGGTGCTGAAGGGGGGCGTCCAGTTCGTCCCGGAGGCGCAGAACTGGTCGGAGTACTGGACCATGTGGCGCCGCGTCGCCGGTGGCCTCGACGAGAAGACGCAGGGGCAGCTCTTGTCGGAGATCGAGTGGTACCTCGAGCCGCCCGCGAAGACGCCGCGCAAGCGGCCGCCGGGGCCGAGGCGCCTCGCCGAGAGCGACATGATTCGCCTCGCGGGCGCGCTCGAGCGCGTCTCGCCCGAGCGCAAGGCGAAGATCGGCGGCGGGCTCGTCAAGCGGCTCGACCAGCACGGCGAGAACCTGCAGACGTGGTGGGCGGTCGGACGCCTCGGCGCGCGCGTGCCCTTCTACGGGAGCGCGCACCAGGTCGTGCCGCGACACGTCGCGGCGCAATGGCTCGAGATCGCGCTCCGCTTCGACTGGCGCGACGCGCCGGAGGCAGCCTTCGCCGCGACCACGCTCGCGCGCGTGAGCGGCGATCGTGAGCGCGACCTCGACGCTCCGCTCCGCGAGCGGGTCGCCGAGCGGCTCATGATGGCCGCGCAACCCGAGAGCTGGCGGCGCATGGTGCTCGAGGTGACGCAGCTCGAAGAGGCCGACGAGCGGCGCATCTTCGGCGACGCTTTGCCGCCGGGGCTGCGGCTCTTGGAGTGAGGGAGCGACGCCACGCGGGGTCTGTTAACGTGGCGCGGGTGTTTCGACGAGTCGTGGGCCTTGGGTGCCTCCTCTCTTTGGCGTGCGGAGGCGCGACCACCGTCGATGGCGGGCGGGACGCCCGGCTCGACGATGGCTCGGTCGAGGACGGCTCGCTCGCGGACGCGGCAGGCGACGGCGCGCCCGACGCTGCGCGCGATGGCGGTCCGCCCGACGGCGGTCAGGACGCAGACGCCGACATCCCGGACGCCGAGGCCCGAGACGCAGGGGCCCGAGACGCAGGCATGGACGCGGGCGATCCGTGCCCGAGCTACCGCATCGGAGAGTACATGGTGGCGGGCGACATCCCCACGTCATGCCCCGTGGGCGATGGGGACGCGCTGCCGCGCCCGATCGTGTCCCGCGCTGCGCGCTGCGTGCTCCGCATCGACTGGGACCCCATCTTCGACGACCGCCTTCGGCTCGAAGGCGAGCTGCGCGTCGAGGAAGACGGGGCGTTGATGGGGACCCTCGACATCAACGACGTCCCGCTCGAGTGCGTCGGTCGACTGCTCGACGACCCGCCGCCTGACGGCGAGATCGAGCTGGCGTGCGGCGAATGCAGCTTCCGCCTGCGGCCTCGAACCGACGACTTCTGACGGACGTGCAACGGGCTCGGGTCGATGGGCTCGGGTCGATGGGCTCGGGTCGATGGGCTCGGGTCGATGGGCTCGGGTCGATGGGCTCGGGTCGATGGGCTCGGGTCGATGGGCTCGAGATCGACGTCCCGGCTCGAGTCCTTCGACGTCCACGGCTCGACGTCCACGACGCTCGGGGCGTCGTGGACGTCGACGATCGCTCACCCACCGCAGCTGTCGCTGACCGTCACCGTGGTCACCGTGCCCGCGCGGATCGCGTCACACGCAGCGCCCGTGAACTCGAGGCGGCGCCCGACGATCGTGTAGCTCGCGGCCGGGACCAGGGCGCCGTTCTGGCGGACCTGCACCCGCGTCGGTCGCATCGGCTCGCGCGCCAGCGAGAGCTCGCAGTCGGTCGCCGCCGCGAGGATCGCCCGGAGCGAGCGCTCGAACGCGGGGCCGTCGACGGCCTCGTAGTAGCGCAGCGCGCCCGCGCGGGGGCGGCCGCCCGCCACGGCCATCTGGTTGAGCCCGTCGCGGAGAGCGGGGATGCCCGAGTAGTCCCAGGCGCCCGCGACGCGGTTGGGGCCGACGAAGCCGAGCACGAAGGTCTCGACCCCGAGGTCGGTGCGCAGCGCCTGGATCGCCGAGACGGTGGCGGGCACGGTCGCGCCGCAGTTCGGCTCGGGCAGGCCGTCCGTCGCGAGGACGACGAAGCGCGGGTGGGTCGAGGGGTTCGCGAGGAGGTAATTGCGGACCGTCTGGATCGCCGCCGGCGTCGGCGTGTCCCCCGCGCGCGGGTCGGCGGCGATGAGGCGCGCGCTGATCGTCGCGCCGGTGCCGAGCGCGATCGGGATCTCGGGCGAGGCCGCGACCATGCAGTTGCCGCGCTCGGCGTCGCCCGTGAGGAGCGGGAAGGTGAGCATGCCCAGCGGGAGGTCCGCGATCGAAGGCAGCACCGCGCCCATCGCGGTCATGAGCTCCTCCCAGCGGGTGCGGGTCGTTCCCTCGGCCGGCCAATCCATGCTGCCCGAGCGGTCGACGACGAAGAGGATCTCGGCGTCCGGCGGGATGACCGGAACGGTCTCGTTGAAGGGGGTGCAGCACGCGGGGTGCGCGTCGCAGTCGGGGTCCGCGCAGTCGGTGAGCCCGTCGCAGTCCTCGTCGAGGCCGCCCGTGCACGACTCCGCGCGGGGGAAGACGGCCCCCTCGCACACGCCCCAAGAGCTCGTGCCGTCCGCCGCGACCGCGCAGGTCTGCGTGCCCGACATGCAGAGCCCGACGTCCCGCGTGCCCGCGGGGCCGCCGTAGCAGCCGCGCGTCTCGCCGGGCACGCAGGTGCAGCCCTCGTCGACGAGCCCGTCGCAGTCTTCGTCCTCGGAGCCGTCGCAGACCTCGTCGGCGGGGCGCGTCTCGCCCGCGCACGTGCCGCTCCAACGCGAGCCACCCTCCGGGAGGATCTCGCAGCGCTCGACCCCGGCGCGGCAGAGACCGACGCCGTCGGTGCCCGCGGGGCCCCCGTAGCAGCGACGCTCCTCGCCCTCGAGGCACTCGCAGCCCTCGTCGACCTCGCCGTCGCAGTCGTTGTCGATCCCGTCGCACGCCTCGTCCGAGGGAGACCCGTCGCCCATGCAGACGTCCCACATCCCGAACTCGAGCCCGGCCGCGCAGTCCTGGACGCCCCAATGGCAAGCCCCGACGCCCGCGTGCTCGTGGGCGCCGCGGTAGCAGCGCTGCACGTCGCCCGGCAGGCAGGAGCACCCCTCGTCGACGTTGCCGTCGCCGTCGTTGTCGAGGCCGTCGCCGCAGAGCTCGCCGTCGACCATCCCGCCATCTCCTCCGCCGAGGGGTCCGGCGTCGTCGTCATGGCCGCTGTCGCCGTTGCCGCCCGGCATGGTGGGCGCCGAGCAGTCGCATCCGCCGAAGAGCAACCCTCCGAGCAGGAGGGCCAACGTGAAGTGCGGGGGTACGGAGATGTGGGTTCGCATCGCGCCTGGCGCAAAGCATCTTCCGTTCCAGGTGGAAACCGCCAGCAAATTCGGCGAACGGCGCTCACAACTGGCTGGTCGGGTGACCGGCATGGGAGCGATCCGGTGACCACTGTCGCCAGTGAACCTACATCCCGCGCCAGTCCTCTTCGCGACGACCGATGGTAGGAGGCACGGACTCGGGCTCGGACTCGGACGCGGACTCGGACGCGGACTCGGAGTTGGACTTGGACTTGGACTCGGACCCGGACTCGGACTCCGACTCGGACTCGGACTCGGACTCGGACGAGGGCAAGGGCACCGACGCAGACCCCACAGCCACCCCGCCGGTGTGGCATGGTCACGACGTGATCGATCTCGCCGCCCTCGCTCGTTTCGACCCTCTCCCCTTCGCCGCGCGACGGGCCCGCCTCGCGGCGGCCTACGCCGGGCCCGCGCTGGTCCCCGCGGGTCACGCGACGCCACGCAACTACCGCGCGAACGTCTACCCCTTCCGGGCGTCGAGCCACTTCCTCTACCTGGTCGGGCTGCCGATCCCAGGGGCGCTGCTGCTCCTGCACGGCGGCGACGCGGCGCTCTACGTGGACCCGCCAGCGCCCGATGACGCGCTCTGGCATGGGGAGTCCGCCTCCCTCGACGCGCTCGCGAACGCGACGGGTCTGCGCGTGCTCCCCGTCGAGGCGTTCCCCGCGCTCGACCCGCACGCCGCCGTCTTGCTCCCCCCCGACCCCGTCGGCGCGCAGCGCGCGCGAGGGCTCGTGAGGCGCGACGAGCCCTCCGAGGAGGACCTCGCGCTCCAGGACGCCATCATCTCGCTACGGCTCGTGCACGATGAGGCCGCGCGCGCGGAGCTTCGCCGCGCCGCCGAGGCGACGGTCGCGGCGCACCTCGCCGGTATGGCCGCCACACGCCCCGGAGTCTCGGAGGCCGCCATTCGCGCCGCGATGGAAGGTGAGCTCATGCGCCGCGGGATGGAGACGAGCTACGGCTCCATCGTCACGGTCCGCGGCGAGGTGCTCCACGAGACGACGCGCTCGGGGATCGCCCGCGAGGGCGAGCTCTTGCTGGCCGACGTTGGCGCCGAAACCCCCGCGGGCTTCGCGGGCGACGTGACCCGCACCTGGCCGGTGAGCGGTCGCTTCGACGGGGCCCAGCGCGATCTCTACGCGCTCGTGCTCGCGGCCCAGGCCGCGGCGATCGCGCGCTGCGTCCCGGGGGCGCGCTACCGCGACGTCCACCTCGAGGCCTGCCGGACCCTCGCGGCCGGCCTCGTCGACCTCGGCGTCCTGCGCGGTGACCCCGAGGAGCTCGTCGCCGATGGCGTGCACGCGCTCCTCTTCCCGCATGGCATCGGGCACCTCCTCGGCCTGGACGTGCACGACATGGAGGATCTCGGCGACCGCGCTGGCTACGCGCCCGGGCGCGAGCGCAGCGCCCAGTTCGGGCTCTGCTATCTGCGCCTCGATCGCGACCTCGTGCCCGGGATGGCGGTCACCATCGAGCCGGGCCTTTATCGCGTGCCGGCGATCCTCCGCGATCCCGCGCTCGCTCGACTCGCCGGAGCTCGGCTCGACCGGGCGCGGCTCGAGGCCTTCGCCTCCGTCCGCGGGATCCGGATCGAAGACGACGTGCTGGTCACCGACGGCGCGCCGGAGGTGCTGACGGCGGCGCTCCCGAAGGCGCCAGACGACGTCGAGGCACGGGTGGGCGGCTGAGAGGCCGTCGAGTCCTCGCGCGGCTAGCTTCGCGACCGCCTCGTGACCAGTCCGAGTCCGAGTCCGAGTCCGAGTCCGAGTCCGAGTCCGAGTCCGTGTCCGAGTCCGAGTCCGAGTCCGTGTCCGCGTCCGTGTCCGAGTCCGAGGCGTCCAGGTCCGTGTCGGACCGCTCAGTCGCTCGCGCCCTGAGCGCGCCGCGCCTCCCGACGCTGCCGCACGGGGGCTGCGGCTGCGTCGGCCGCCTCGATCCGCGAGAGCGCGTCGAGGAAGCCTTGCGGGATCGACGGCGAGAGGACGGTCGGGTGCGCGTTGGCGAAGGTCTGCAGCGCCATGATCGCGCCGCGAGCCTCGATGCGGCGGTTGGCGTCGTCCATCAACAAGCGGGCGACGCCGTGGAGGCCGCGACCCTCGTGGAGCGGGTCTTGCGCCTGCCGCGCGAGGCGCGCGCAGGTCTGGTAGCTCTCGATCGCGCCGTCCCGGTCGCCGAGCCGCGTGAGCGCCACCGCCAGATGGCAGTGGGCCTCGGGCCGCGCGGGGTGGCGCGTGATGGCAGCCTGAAGCGCCGCCGCGGCCCCCGACGTGTCCCCCGCCGCGAGCTTGTTGAGCGCCGCGCGCACCTCCGCGACGTAGGGCGGGGTGAGCGGCGACGGCTCCTGCGCGGCGCTCCACGCGGAGACGAGCGTGATGACGGCGAGGGTGAAGGCGCGGCCCATGGCGGCAGAGGGTAGCAGCGTCCGCCGCGCTTCGCTCCGCCGAGTGCGCATGCCCCGTCGCCCCGTTCCTTTGGCATCTCGGGCGAGGCCCGATACCCTTCGCGCGTGCGCCGCGTGTTGCCCGTGCTCCTCGTCGCCCTGATGGCGACCCCGGCCGCTGCCGACATCTACGAGTGTCGCGGCGCGGACGGGAGCGTCGAGTTCACGAACCTCTCGCGTGGGCGCAACTGTCGGCTCGTCGTGCGCGAGAGCGACACGCGACGACGCCAGGCGGGCGCGGCGCAGCCGCAGCGACGGAGCGGCACGATGCTCCCCGATCGCTTCCGCCGCTACGACGCCTACATCCGCGAGGCGGCCACCCTCTACCAGCTCCCCGAGGCGTTCATCCGCGCCGTCATCAAGGTCGAGAGCGACTACGTCCACGACGTCGTCAGCCACGCGGGCGCGATGGGGCTGATGCAGCTCATGCCGCGCACCGCCGCGTCGATGGGCGTGCGCGACCCCTTCGATCCACGCCAGAGCATCCTCGGCGGCGCGCGCTACCTGCGCATCCTCGCGAACCTCTTCGACGGCGACCTCGTGCTGACGATCGCGGCGTACAACGCCGGCGAGGGCGCGGTGATGCGCCACCGCGGGATCCCCCCGTACGCAGAGACGCAGCGCTACGTGCGGCGCGTGCTGGGGCACTACCACGCTTTCCTGCAGGGCGCGTCGGGCACGCAGCCGCGCTGACGTCGCTGGCGGCACGCGCGGGCTCAGCGGGCTGCCGCTTCCTCGCGGAGGACGTCGGCCCAGCGGATCCACGCGCTGCCCGCGTGCTGGACGAAGTCGTTGCGAGAGGTCGGATCGACCGGCGACCCCGGCATCCCGCCGAAGGCCGCCGCGGGGTCGCGGAAGAGGTGCGTGGGGCCGGGCGCCCAGCGCCAGCGCAGGAGCTGGCCGAGCCCGCGCTCGACGACGCGCCGCGCGAGCGTCGTGTCGCGGCCGTGGTGTTTGAGGAGCAGGTAGGTGTTGATGAACGCCTCCGTCCGCGAGCCGACGGGCGTCAGCCGCGGAAGCAAGACGGGCCCCACCCCGAAGGCGCCCGCCGAGCTCCACGGCGTCTCGCCGGCGCGGAACTGCAGGCGGTCGTTGAACTCCAGCCAGCGCGTGCAGAAGTCGATGGCGTCCTCAGCGTCGACGCGCGCGCGCCCCTCGCCGGCCGCGATGCACGTCCAGTGCTCCTCGCCGTAGTAATAGCGGCTGCCGAGGAAGTCCCAGCCGGCCCCCGTGAGGTGCGCCATCAGCCGCTGGGCCGCCTGCAGGTCGCGCTCGTCTCCGAGCACGTCGTGCGCGCGCAGGAGCGCGAACGCCGCCTCCCCGGAGTAGTACATGTGCTGGACGTCGACGGGCTCCTGCCGCTCGAGGTCGAACTCGTGCATCAGCTCGCCGTCCGCTCGCTGCAGCGAGCGGAGGAACGCCGTGAGCTCTTCGACCAGGCGCTGCGCGAGCGGATCGGGCGCCTTGGCGAGCACCTCCGCGGCGGCGACGATCGTGAGCGCGGCCGAGCCGACGTCGGCGCGACCGTGCGATTCGACGCAGCGGTGCTCTCCGCAGCGCCGCATCGAGTTGCGCTCGAGCCAGCGCAGCGAGCGCAGCGCGCCCTCGCGCGCCTCGGGCATGCCGTGGAGCGCGTCGACCTGCGCGACGAAGTAGCTCGTGCCGGCGTGCCGAGGGAGGCTGTACGCCTCGTGCCGCTCGACGCCTGCGCCCGCGTCGTAGACGTAGGTCCACTTGCCATCGCGGTGCTGATGCCGCAGCAAGAACGCGGCGCCCTCGACCGAGGCGCGCCGGAGCGCCGCCTCCGTGACCTCGGTCTCCGCGGGGTAGGTGCTCTCGGCGACGAGGTGCGAGCGGAAGCGCCGCACCGATCCGCGGCGCTCGAGCTCGTCCGCTTCCACGCCGAGCTCACCCGCGAGCCGGACCTTCAGCGCGGCGATCGGCGAGCCGAAGGTCAGGTCGGGGATGGGCGTCTCGACGCCCCCCTCGTAGCCCCCGCGCGAGCGCAGCTCCTCGGGCGTGAGGTAGATCGCGCGATCGCCGAGCCGCGCCACGAGGCCCTCGTGGATCGGCACGAGGCTCAGCTCCTCGACCCACGGCAGCGAGGGCAAGAGCGGCCCTTCGCCGAGCACACACTCGAGCGTGAAGCGCACCCGCTCGTCTCCTCGGGCGCGCCAGGCGTCGAGCGAGGCCAAGAAGCGTTCGGCCGCGAAGGCCGAGATCGCGCCGTCGACGGCCGCGACGAGCTCACCCGACGCCTCGACGTGCTGCGCGATGGGCACGCCCGCGTGCCACGCGCTGACCACGATCGCGCCCGGGCCCGCCCACGCGGCCGAGGCGGGCCGCGCTGGCGCTCCGTCGCCGACGCGCGCGGCCTCGAGCGCCGCGAGCGCCCAAGCCCCCGCCTCGGCGCTGGGCGGCGCCGCGGGGGAGATGCTCGTCCGCGCGCTCGCGAAGACCCCGAGGAGCAGCGCGCTCGCCAGCACGAGCAGGACGGCTCGGACGAGCGCGCTCGCTGGGCTCCGCTTCGCTCGCCCCGCCTTCATCGGTCGCGTCGCGGGAGCAAGAAGTAGAGCTGCGCGGCCGGGAAGACCACGAGGTAGGGCACCAGCAGGAGCGCGACGACGAAGAGGATGATCGCGCCCCCCTTGCCGACGGGGCCGTAGAGCCCGTGGAGGCTGCCGACGGTGAAAGCGAGCGCGACGACCGTCGCGACGCCGACGGCGAGCGCGACCCCCGCCACGCCCTTCGCGACGCGCGCCGCGGCGCGGTGGCCTCGGACGAGGAGCGCGCCGCTCGCGACGAAGCCCAACCCGAGGAGCGTGCCCACGACGTCGACGGGGGCCCACCGCAGCGGCAGCGCGACCCACACGGCGAAGAGCAAGAGCGCCCCCGCCGCGAGGTCGAGCCCCCCCATCACCCGGCGCCGGTCTCCGCCCGCGCCTCCGCTCTTCGACTGGTCGCTCATCGCGGCGAGACCCTAGTACCCCCGCCCGGAACTTCAACGCGGCCAGCCCTCGTCGCGGTCCCGAGGGCCGAGGGGTCCCTCTTCGAGCCGTGTGTCGCGCCGGTCGGCGCCAGAGGGTCGCGCTGCTCAGCGGTCTTCGATCGGCAGCCGGCGCTTGCGCGGGGCGCCACCCCGTCCATCCTGTCCGCCTCATGCAGCAGCCGACGTTCTTCGAGGGGCCGGAGAAGAAGCTCGAGCTCGTGCTCGCGAGCGGGCGCCCCTCCCTCCGCGCCCTCGGCGACGACGTCTGGCAGCAGGTCGTGGAGTCGGCGCGCGCGCAGATCGTCTCGGTGATGCGCAACGGGCGGTGCGACGCCTACCTCCTCAGCGAGTCGAGCCTCTTCGTCTTCGACGCGAGCCTGACGATGATCACCTGCGGCCGCACGCGCCTCGTGGACGCCGCGGAGCGCCTGCTCGAGCTCGTGGGGCGCGAGAACGTCGATCTCTTGGTCTACCAACGGAAGAACGAGCACTTCCCCGATCGGCAGCCGAGCTCCTTCTACGAGGACGCGGCGGAGCTCCACCAGGCGTTGCCTGGGCGGGCGCTCCGCTTCGGCGCGGTGCACGACCACCACGTGCACGTCTTCCACACGACGCGGCCCTACGCGGCGGACCCAGCCGACACGACGCTCGAGATCCTCATGCACGGCCTGCGCGAAGACGTGAGCGCGCGCTTCGTGGGCTGCGCGCCGCCCGCGACGTCGACCCTCGCCGAGCAGCGCGGCATCACGCGACTGCTCCCGGGTTTCCAGGTGGACGAGCACGCCTTCACGCCCGCGGGTTACTCCGTGAACGGCCTCCGAGATGGCGCGTATTTCGCGGTCCACGTCACGCCCGAGCACCTCGGGAGCTACGTCTCCTTCGAGACGAACGTCGACTTCCGCCCCGGGCTCGACGACCTCCTCGCAGGAGTGCTCGCGATCTTCGAGCCGCGCGCCTTCGACGTCTTCGCCTACGCGCCCGTCGACACCCTGCCCGCCTCGATCGACCCCGCGCGCTATCGCGTCAAGGACCACGTCCGCTCGCGCTTCGCCGGGTACGACGTCGCGTTCTGGCATTGCTACGCGCCGCTCGCCGACGTCCGCGCAGCCGACGAGCTCCCCCTGCGCGCTCGTTGAGCCCGCCTCAGCGGACGCGGATGTGGCCGGGCACGCCGCGCTCGGCGAGCGAGTCGGCCGCGAGCTTCTCGTCCACGTCGGGGTAGTCGAGCGTGTAGTGGAGCCCACGGCTCTCCTTGCGCGCCAGCGCGCACTGCACGATCAGGTCGGCGACGTCCGCGATGTTGCGCAGCTCGAGCAGGTCGCGCGTGATGAGGTGCGCCCAGTAATACTCGCGGATCTCCTCCTTCAAGAGCGCGATGCGCCGCGCGGCGCGCGTGAGCCGCTTGTCGCTGCGGACGATGCCGACGTAGTTCCACATGAACCGACGCAGCTCGTCCCAGTTCTGGCTGACGACGACCGCCTCGTCGCTCGGCACGGCCGAGCCCGGATCCCAATCGGGCACCGCGCCGGGCACGACGTGCTCGGAGACGTTCGCGAGCGCGCGCGCCACGCGATAGCCGTAGACGAGCCCCTCGAGCAACGAGTTGCTCGCGAGGCGGTTGGCCCCGTGCAAGCCCGAGCAGGTCACCTCGCCGATCGCCCACAGACCCGGCAAGCTCGAGCGCCCGTCGCGGTCGACGACGACGCCCCCGCACATGTAGTGCGCGGCCGGGACGACCGGGATCGGCTGCGTGCGCATGTCGATCCCGAACTGCATGCACGTCGCGTGGATGTTCGGGAAGCGCTCGGCGACGAAGCTCGCGTCGAGGTGCGTCATGTCGAGCAGCACGCACGCGTCACCGCTGCGCTTCATCTCGTAGTCGATCGCCCGCGCGACGACGTCCCGAGGGGCCAGATCCTTCATGGGGTGGTGCTCGGCCATGAAGGCGACGCCGTCCTGACGGCGGAGGACGCCGCCCTCCCCTCGGAGCGCCTCGCTGATGAGGAAGCTCTTCGCCTTGGGGTGGAAGAGGCTGGTCGGGTGGAACTGGAAGAACTCCATGTTCCCGATCTGCGCGCCGGCGCGGTACGCCATCGCGACGCCGTCCCCGGTCGCGATGTCCGGGTTCGACGTGTAGAGGTAGACCTTGCCCGCGCCTCCAGAGGCGAGGATCGTCGCCCGCGCGGCGTAGGTGTGCACCTCGCCGGTGCGCTCGTCGAGCGCGTAGGCCCCCACCACCTGGCGACGCGGGCCGCCGAAGCGGCTCTGCTCGATGAGGTCGACGGCCATGTGGTCCTCGAGGATCTGGATGCGGGGGCTCTCCTCGACCGCCGCGAGGAGCGCCCGCTGCACCTCGCGGCCGGTGATGTCGCCGGCGTGCACGATGCGACGCGCGCTGTGGCCGCCCTCGCGCGTCAGGTCGAGCTCGTCCTTGCCCTCGCGCTGGCTGAAGCGGGTGCCGATCTCCATCAGCTCGTGGATGCGCTCGGGCCCGTCCGAGACGACCATCTCGACGATGTCGCGATGCGAGATGCCGCCGCCGGTGGCCAACGTGTCCTGGACGTGCGCCTCGAAGCTGTCGTCGGGGTGGAGCACGGCGGCGATACCGCCCTGCGCCCAGTTGGTCGCCGAGTCGCTGCGCGAACGCTTGGTGAGGATCGTCACGTTGGCGTGCTTCGCCGCCTCGAGGGCGAAGGTCAGCCCCGCGACACCCGTGCCGATGACCAAGAAGTCGCAGTCGACGCGCATCGGGCGAAGATAGCAGGAGCCGCCGCGGGCTCCCGTCGCTTTCGACAGGCACCCACGCTCGGGTCGGGTGATCGGTTCAGCGTAGAGCGATTGGCGTGGAGGACCGGCGTAGAGGATTGACCTCGAGATCGGTTGTGTGGCGACGAAGGACCGGCCGAGTCCATTCGAGGAGGGCCGAGTGGTGCGTTAGATCGAGATCGAGCGCCGCGGTCGAGCGGTCGAAACCGCTTGGCGAGTTTCGACCGTCCGCCGCGAGGGCGACTCACCGCCCGCGCAGCGTCGAGCCGGGAGCGCGCGCGAGGTCGACGATGCCCGGCCCGCCGATCACGTCGCCGAGGAAGGTCGCGAAGCCCGCGCCGAAGCGACCCTCCACGCGCAGCCCACCCTCGAGCGTCAACGTCGCGCGCCCCCGCTCGCAGTCGAGCGCGACCGAGGCCTGCTCGTCCTGCGGGAACGCCCCCGAGAGCGTCGCGCGCTCGCCCTGCGCGACGAGCGTGATCTGCATCGGCTCGGGCGCCCCGAGCAGCCGCCAGGTGCCCGTCCAATGCCCCTCGAAGTCGCACCGCGGGTGCGGCTCGAGCCGGAAGCGCGCAGACCACGTCGCGCCGCCGACCTCGTCGGAGACCTCGAGCGTCCGCCCCGGAAGGTCGAGGCTGATCCTCGGATCGCCGTCCTCCGCGCTCGTGCCCGGGTCCGTCGCGGTCGTCGGTCTCCCTTCGCTCGACGCGCAGCGGTTGAAGCCCGACGTGCGGGCGCCGTAGATCGTCGCCTCGCCGCAGCGGAGCACCACCCGGCAGTCGAAGCGCCCGCCCTCTGGATGCACGACGAGCTCGCAGTCGTCGAGCGGCGCGGGCGGGCGCCCCTGGACGTCCCTCGCGCGAGTCCGCGCGGCCAGGTGCACACGCTCGAGCGCCGACGTCGGCGTGGCGTTCCCGAGCCGCACGCCTCGCCGCGACGCGCTGCGATCGTCGACCGCGAGCCGAAGCTCGAAGGGCGAGGCGCCGTCGCACCAGATCCGGAGCTCGTGCTGGTGGCTGTCGAACGCGATCTGCGGTCGCTGGCCCGTGCGCTGCCCGACGTCCTGCCATTGCACGGCGTAGACCTGCTCGCCCGGCCCCACGGTCTGCTCGCGGTGACCGCTGCCGCTCGTCGTGATCTCCGTCCCCCCGCTCATGCTCCGCGCGTAGAGCAGCTCGCGGCTGCATCGGACCTCGAGCCCTCCGAGCCCGACGCCGCCCCGCGAGGGCACGAAGGGCACGTCGACGATGCAGCCCGCGCCGACGGGCACGTCGGGTCGGTCGACCGATCGCACGACCACCGCGCCGAAGCGGGCGCGGTCGAGCTCCGTGGTGGACGGCGCGTCGGGTGTCGGCTCGGGCGCGTGGGTCCGCGGCTCGTCCACGGGCGGCTCGAACGGCTTGGGCGCGAGCGCGGTGCGATCGGTCACGACGACGTCGTCCGGTTGGGCGCTCAGCAGGAAGAAGACGAGGCCCGTGGTCATGACCGCCCCCACGAGCCCCAACGCCACCCACGGCATGCGGCTCGGCCCCCTCGGCGCCTCGCCGACCCGCCGCTGAAGGCGCGCGACCTCGGCGCGCAGCCGCTCGAGCTCTCGCTCGTCCTCGACGTCCTTGCGCTCGTGACGGTCGAGCCGCCGCTGCGTCTCGTCGAGCGCCCGAGACGCCTCTGAGAGCTCCCGCATGAGCTGGTCGCGCTGGGCGCGCATCGCCTCTCGATCGTCTCGAAAGCCCATCGTCTTCTCCCTCGCGCCCCATCGTGCCCGCATCGCCGCGCGCGGGCCAGCGCCCGGGCCCGCGGCCTCGCTCGCCTTGCGGCCGCGCGGCGCGAGGCCATCGTGCGCGGCGATGGTGCTCGCACCCGAGCGCGCGTGGGTCCCGGAGCGACTCGACGCCCCCCTCTTCGCGCCGCTGGCGGCCGCGTTCGCGCCTCTGCGGGGCCTGCCGACGTGGCCTTCGGTCGCCGAGATCGACGCCGCGCTCTCGAAGGGTCTGACGAACGCCTCGGGGCGCCCCCTGCGCTTCGTCCCACTGGGGCCCAAGGGCGGTCGACGCCGCGGCCCCCGATCCCGGGACACGCTCTACGACGCGCTCATCGACGGCGAGGGGTGCGTGCCGACCCGCGAGCGCTCCTGGCACGACCTCTTCAACGCGCTCGTGTGGGCGACGTTCCCGCGCGCGAAGGCGACCCTCTCGCGACGCCAGCACGCGGCTCTGAAGGCGCGGCTGCCGGAGGTCTTCGACCGCCTACCCTCGGCGCGCACCGAAGAGCAAGACGCCCTCACGCTCCTCGACGAGGGCGGCGCGCTCGTCGTCGTCGCCCACGAGGACGAGGCCGGGGTCCGCGAGCGCTTGATCGCGGGCGCGCACGACGAGCTCGCCGGCGCGCGCGTGCTCGTCTTCGGCCACGCCGTCTACGAGCACGCGCTCTCGACCGACGCGCCGCTCCGCGTCGGCGCGCACCTCGTCGCGGTCGAGCGCGCCGTGCTCGACCGGCTCGACGCGCACGCGCCGGACGCGCTCCGGGCGGTCGACGCCCGCCTCGCGGCGCAGCTCGAGCGAGACACGCCGCGCTCGATCGGCGGTGGGCTGCCGCTCGAGCGCTGGCTCTGACGGGCGGCTCGACGCGCGAGAGCCCCGAGGCCCCGACCTTCGCCGCGTTCTCCCGCGACCAGATGGACGACCCGCCCTCGACGGTGGGGCCGCCGACGCGCGCCCGCGCGGCGCTTCCCTCGAACGTGATGGCCCGTCCATACTCGCGCTCGCGATGACGATGACGACGACCGACGCCCGGCGCCTGCACGCGAGCCCCGTCGCCTTGCTCCGCGACGCCGCAGGGAGCCCTCGCGCGCTGGCGGCCAAGCTCGTCAGGCTCGCGAAGGCGCTGCGCGCGTACGCCGACGCCGACGCGCTGGACCACCGCCTCGCGCGCCTCGTCGCGCTCGGCTACCTCGAGCGGCCGCCGACGCGCCTTCAGCTCGTCGTCGGCAGCGTCGACATGCTCCGCTTCTGGATCTCGCCGGCGGCGGCCGACTATTACCGCAGCCGCGGCATCGACTACACGTTCCACCAGGTGCTGCGCTTCCTCGACGACCCGGCGTCACTCGTCGACCCGACGGGCTTCCTCTCGAGCGTGGACGTGATCGTGGGCCACCTCCTGCAGGTCGTGCACGCGAACCCGGCGTACGATCTGCAGCTGCTCGAGTCGCACGACGACGGCCTCGAGACGCTCGAACGCCAGACCCTCGCCGTCCTCGCGGGGACCCACCCGAGGCAGCGGAGCATCGGCGCGGTGGTCGAGGACTCCACCTACCACGGGCGCCTGCTCGAGTACGTCCGCGCCTATCGCGCGGACCCCGAGGCGGCGCTCGCGCCCGTCCGCGACAACGTCGCCGGCTCCCCGCGCTTCGCGCAGATCGAGCGCACCTTCGGCACCCTCCCCGCCGCGATGCGCTACTTCGCGGAGCTCCCGCGCGAGCCGCTCGGGGCCGCCCGCCACCTGCTCACGGTCCGCGACTTCCCCGAGGCGATCGCGGCCCGCGCGGGCGCCGGCATGTCACGACGAGCGCCCTGAACGAGGCGCCGTCTCGGAGCTGCCGTCGCCGTGCGTTCCGCCGTCGAGCACGTATGTAGGGCGCGCACGTGACCGACGCCCTCCCCATCGACGCGCACCTGCCCGCGATCGTCGCCGCGCTCCGGGCGCGTCCGAGCCTCGTCCTCGTCGCCGAGCCGGGCGCGGGCAAGACGACGCGGGTGCCGCGGGCGCTGCTGGACGCGGGCTTCGCCGACCAGGGCGACGTCGTCGTCCTCGAGCCGCGGCGCATCGCCGCGCGCCTCGCGGCCCGGCGCGTCTCGAGCGAGCTCGGCGAAGAGGTCGGCCGCCGGATCGGCTACCAAGTCCGCTTCGAAGACCGGACGAGCCGAGAGACCCGCGTCCGCTTCGTCACCGAGGGCGTGTTCGTCCGCCGGCTCACGGAGGATCCGTCGCTGCGCGGCACGAGCGTCGTCGTCTTCGACGAGCTCCACGAGCGACACCTGCACACGGACCTCGCGCTCGCGTGGTGTCGCGCGCTCCAGGCGTCGGGCCACCCGCTGCGCCTCGTCGCGATGAGCGCCACCCTCGACGCCGGCCCGATCGCGCGCTTCCTGGACGACGCGCCCGTGATCGAGGTCCCGGGCCGCACCTACCCGGTCGAGATCGAGCACGCCGAGCGCGACGACACGCGGCCGCTCGCCGCGCAGGTCGCGAGCGCGACGCGGCGCGCGCTCCGCGAGACGTCGGAGGGCGACGTGCTCGTCTTCCTGCCGGGCGCTGGGGAGATCCGACGCGCACGAGACGCGCTCGAGGGGGTCGACGCGGAGCTCGTCCCGCTGCACGGCGACCTGCCGCCGGCCGAGCAGGACCGGGCGCTCGCGCCGAGCCGCCGACGCAAGGTCATCCTCTCGACGAACGTCGCCGAGAGCTCGCTGACGGTGCCCGGCGTCACGACGGTCGTCGACTCCGGGCTCGCGCGGATCGCCCGCTTCTCGCCATGGACGGGGCTCCCGTCGTTGCTCACCGATCGCGTGAGCCAGGCGTCCGCGAAGCAGCGCGCCGGGCGCGCTGGGCGCCTGCGCGCGGGCCGCTGCGTCCGCCTCTACACGAAGCGCGATCACGACGCGCGCGCGGCATTCGACGTGCCAGAGATCCTCCGCGCCGACCTCGCCGAGCTCTCGCTCTTTCTCGCGGGGCGGGGCCGCGCGCCGGACGCCTTACCCTTCCTCGACCCGCCTCCCGCCGCAGCCCTCGACGCGGCGCGCGCGCTCCTCGAGCGCCTGGGCGCGCTCGACGCACACGACGCGATCACCCCCCTCGGGGCGCGGATGCTCGCGCTCCCGACGCACCCGCGGCTGGCGCGGCTGGTGCTCGAGGCCGACGCGCGAGGCGCGGGCGCGCGGGGCGCGCTGGTCGCCGCGCTGGCCGGCGCGCGCGACGTCCGCCTCGCGAGTCGGCGCCGCTTCGAGGAGGGCCCGGGCTCGGCGGAGGTGGGCGCGTCGGACCTGCTCGCGCAGCTCACGGCCATCGAGGGCGCGGAGGCGGAGGGGCTCTCGGCCCGCGAGCTCCACGCGCGCGGCCTCGACCCGTCGAGCTACGCCGAGGTCCGTCGCGCGCGCGATCAGCTCGCGCGCGCGGCCCGGCTCCCGAGGCGACCCGAGGCGTCGCTCGACGACGAGGAAGAGGCGCTCCTGCTGGCCACGCTCGCGGCCTTCCCCGACCGGGTCGCGAAGCGGCGACGACCGCGTGAGCCACACGTCGTCTTCGCCGCGGGCGGGAGCGCGTCGCTCGCCGAGACCAGCGTCGTCCGCGAGGCCGCGTTCCTGGTGGCCGTGGACGTCGCGGAGGTCGAGGGCCCCGGTGGCGGGGCGCGAGGGCCGGGCGCGCGCCCCCGCGGACCGATCGTCCGCGCCGCGAGCGAGATCGCCCCCGAGCATCTGCTCGAGCTCTTCCCCGAGCGCATCGAAGAGCGGCGCGTGCTCCGCTTCGATCCAGGCACGGAGCAGGTGGAGGCGAGCGAGGCGCTCGTCTACGACGGGCTCGTGCTCGACGAGAGCGTCCGCCGCGACGTCGAGGGCGAGGACGTCGCGCGCACGCTCGCGCGCGCTGCCCTCGATCACGGCCTCGAGAAGCTCTTCGACCTGGACGCGATCGAGAACCTGCGCCGACGCCTCGCCTTCGCGGCCGCCCACGGCCTCGTGCTCCCGAGCGACGACGACGACGACGACGACGACGACGACGACGACGACGACGACGACGACGACGACGACGACGACGCGAAGGACGCGAAGGGCGCGAAGGGCGCGAAGGGCGCGAAGGACGAAGAGCTGCCCACGGGCCGGGTCGACGAGGCCTTCGTCCACCGCGCGCTCGAGGCGCTCTGCCTCGGGCGCCGCAGCTTCTCCGACCTCCGCGGCGCATCGCTCGAGGCGGCGATGCTCGCGCGCCTCGCGCCGAGCGAAGCTTCACGCCTGCGCGCGCTGGCGCCCGAGGCGATCGCGCTCCCCGGCCGCGCCCGCGTCCCCATCCGATACGAGGTCGACCGACCCCCTTGGATCGAGTCCCGCCTGCAGGACTTCTTCGGGATGCGCGAGGGCCCCCACGTCGCGGGAGGCCGTGTGCCCCTGGTGCTCCACCTGCTGGCGCCGAACTTCCGCGCCGTGCAGGTCACCACCGACCTCGCTGGGTTCTGGGCGCGCCATTACCCCGCGCTGCGCAAGGAGCTGATGCGACGGTACCCGAGGCACGCCTGGCCCGAGGATCCGCTGACGGCGACCCCGCCGCAGCGCGGCCGACGGTGAGGGGACGACGCGGATTCGTTTGCGGCGCCGAGTTCGAGTTCGAGGTCGAGTTCGAGGTCGTGTTCGTGTTCGTGTTCGCGTCCGCGTCCGCGTCCGTGTCCGCGTCCGTGTCCGCGTCCGTGTCCGTGTCCGTGTCCGTGTCCGACTCCGAGTCCGCGCGCGTTCGTCCTGTGCGAAGAAGCAGCGCTTCGCTGAGACCTCTCGCGTTTCTGTCCCCACGCGGAAGGAACCCTCACGGCCGTTTCTGGTCGCCGCACGCGCACGCGCACGCGCACGTGGACGACGTGGACGTGGACGTGGACGGGCACGACGGGCACGTGGACGTGGACGCGGACGGGCACGCGCGCGTACCTGCAGCGTTGCGGCGTCGGAGACGGAAACGACGCCGGACATGGAACCGAGTCCGCGTCCGTCCGCGGCCGTCCGCGGCCGTCCGCGTCCGTCCGTGTCCGTCCACGTCCGTCGCGTCGTGTCTGCGCCGACCCGACCGCCTGCCGACCCTCCTGCGAAGCGCAGCGCCTCAGCGCGGAGCGGGCAACCCCGTCTCGCACGCAGGAAGACCGCCGCACTCTCGACACGGGCGTCGCCATCTCGCGCACGTCGAACCCTGCGAGCGCTGTCGTGCGCGCAGCTCACGACGGCGCTCGCCCCCGACCCTACTTTCAATTCTCAGGCGTGAGTTCCATCGAACGTCCGAAGGCACCGGGCGCGCTTCGCCCTCCGAGGTCGTTTGCACGAATCCGGGTGCGAAGCGCCGTCGTCCGCGCCTCGTGGCACCGGGAGCGCCGCGAGCCCGTCGACCGCGACGCGCACCGGGAGACCCGCAGGTCCATCGAACGGACAGGCGGGGGAGGACACGCCCCGACCACACCGTCAAGGCCGATG
>JAHBWH010000096.1 GCA_019637115.1 Myxococcales bacterium
GCGCGGACCAGGGCGCGCGCGTCGAAGGCGACGCGGATGTCGGCGTCCCAGCCGGTGGCGCGCGCGTACTCGA
The DNA here is from genome assembly GCA_019637115.1 of Myxococcales bacterium. Classification (GTDB taxonomy): domain Bacteria; phylum Myxococcota_A; class Polyangia; order Polyangiales; family Houyiibacteriaceae; genus JACKEH01. Next base: position 74 of record JAHBWH010000096.1, read on the forward strand.
TGAGGTTCCGATCCGGTCGCTCACGTACGTTGGCGGCCATGAGGAAGACGAAGCGGAAGCGGCCCTCGCGGTGGGCCCGCAGGCCCTCGAGGAAACGCGCCGCGGGTTCCGTGGCGCCGCCGTTGCAGGCGCCGTCGCTCAGAAAGAAGAGGGTCTGCGGCGCGCCCGCCCCGGCCACCGACTCGAGGATTTGGGTCGCCTGCTCGAGCGCGGCGCGGCAGGGGGTGGCACCGGCGTGCCGCGAGAGCTGCTCGACGAGCGGCGTCGCGAGCGCGCGCTCGCCTTCGGCGCCGTCGCGGCCTTCGAGGAGATCGCGTGGGGATCGGAACGCGGCGGGGGCTCCGCGCGCGAGCTCGTTGAGCCCCACGAGCATGATCTGGTCGCCGTCTTCGAGCGCGGCGGCGAGGGCGTGCCCCGCGAGCACGACGAGGCGGCGCGGATCGGTCGCGTCCATCGAGCCGGAGTCGTCGAGGATCACGAGGTATTGCCCGTACGAGGCTTGCTGGGCGGACGCGCCGGCGCCGAGCAGCGTCGAGGCGCCGAGCGTCGCGAGCGCACACCATCGGGCGAGGGTCAGGGGCCGCACGCGCGGACGATAGCAGCCCGGCGGCTCCAACTCGAAGTTCGAAGGAAGGTGTGAGGGTGAGCCTGGTTCTCGCTCGACAAGGGGCCGGGGGGGAGCAAGAGTGCGCCGACGAATGACGCCGGGGGCCACGTCGAGCGGGCTGGGCGCGGCGCGGGGGATGGACGCGCTCCCGCGCACGTTCGGTCGTTATGTGCTCTTCGACCACATCGGTCGCGGAGGGATGGCCGACATCTACCTCGCGCGCATGCGGACGAGCCTCGGCGGCGCGCGCAACGTCGTCGTCAAGGAGATCCTCCCCACGCTGGGCGACCACGCCTCGTTCCGCCAAATGTTGACCGCGGAGGCGAAGCTCGCCGCCAAGCTCAACCACGCGAACATCGTCCAGGTGTTCGACTTCGGCGAGCAGGGCGACCGGCTCTTCATCGCCATGGACTACGTCGAGGGCTTCGACCTCGCGCAGCTGCTCAAGCGGCTCTCGAAGGCGCGGGTCCCACTGCCGGCCGAGTTCGCGATCTTCATCGTGCGCGAGGCGCTCCGCGGACTCGACTATGCCCATCGCGCCAAGGACGAGTCGGGCGCGCCGCTTGGCATCGTGCACCGCGACGTCTCCCCATCGAACGTGCTCATCTCGTTCGAGGGCGAGGTGAAGCTCTGCGACTTCGGCATCGCGCGCGCGATGCGGGCTGAGCGCTCGGACGAGTCGGCGATGCGCAAGACGCGCGTCGCGGGCAAGAGCGCGTACATGGCGCCCGAGCACGCGCGGGGCGAGGACATCGACGAGCGCGCGGATCTCTACGCGGCGGGGATCCTGCTCTGGGAGCTCTGCGCGGGGCGACGCCTGCACAAAGGCACCGAGGACGAGATGCTCGCCGCGGCGCGGGCCGGCGTGGTCCCCCCGCTCCCGCCGCGCGGGCTGCCGAACCAGGACACGCTGCAGGCCATCTTGGACCGCGCGCTCGCCATGGACCGCGACGCGCGTTTCCCCAATTGCGCCGAGTTCCTCGGCGCGCTCGAGGAGTGGGCGCTCGGCGCCAAGCTGATGGCGTCGCCCTTGCGCTTTGGGTCGTTCCTGACGGAACGCTTCGCCGACGAGATCGTCTCGCTCCGACGCGAGCGCGAGCGGCTGGCGGTGGCCGAGGTGCAGGACGGCGCCGACCCGTCGACGTTCGGCCCTTCGTCCGTTCCGCCGCCGATGGACGGCCCCGCGACCGAGAAGATGCCTGGGCTACTGGGGGCTCCCGAGGGGGCGCCCACCGAGAAGCTGCCCCGCGTCCCGCCACCGCTCGAGACCGCCGCGGCCGAGAAGATGCTCGGGCTCGCGCCTCCGCTCGAAGGCCAGGCGACTGACGAGATACCGAGCCCGCCTCAGCTCCCGCTCGACCTGCTCCCGCCGCCGGGGGAGCTCCGCGACGAGGTCGAGCTCGAGCCCGGACCGGAGATCCCGCCGCCGCCCGCCGCCGCCCCCCGGGTCTCGAGCGTGCTGCGTGGGGGGCCGGCGCAGATCTCCCCGCCGAACCCTCGAACTGCGGGCAAGCCCGCCTTCGTCGTGCGGCCCCCCTCGGCGTTCGAGAAGCGGCCCGCGCCGGAGCGCCCGCCCGAGGGGGAGGAGACCCTCCCCGAGGGCGTCGAGCTCGCGCCGAGCTCGCCGTCCGCGCTCGAGCGCGAGGGCGACCAGCGCTTCTCGTCCGCGCCCCCGACCGTCGTCGCGAAGGCCACCCCCGCGGCGGGCGTCGCGACACCGCCCGCCGCTCCGGCGCCGCCCGCCGAGCCGCCGGCGCCCGCCCCGCTCACATCCCATGGCTCGCCTTCCGCGGCCTCGGCCTCTCGGCCCCTCGGGGCGCCACCGCCCAAGTCGCGCGCCGCCCGCCGCCCTCCGAGCGCGCTCACGCCGTTCACCCCGACGTGGTACGGGGTCGTCCTCGCTGGCGCGGTGGCGTTCGGGTTCCTCGTTTACTTCGTCCTCAGCCCCTGAGCGCCCTCGGGAAGGTCGACCTCGCGACCAAGTTGACGTCGGATCACAAGCGGGCCACGACATCCCCGTGCAGGATCGCCTCGTCTTCGTCATCTCCCCGCCGCGCGCCGGCTCGACCCTCTTGCAGCGCATGTTGGGCGCGCACTCGGCGGTCTTCACCCACCCCGAGCCACACCTCATCACCCCGCTCGCCTTCCTCGGCTACCACGACACCGTGGACGCGGCGCCCTACGACCACGTGAACGCGGCCGAGGCGATCCGGAGCTTCGTGGCCGGGCTTCCTCGGGGCGAGGAGGACTACCTCGACGCCCTCCGCGCCTACGCGGACACGATGTACGGCCGGATGCTGGCGACGGCTCCCGACAAGTCGCGCTTCCTCGACAAGACCCCGGCCTACGCGCTCGTCTGGCGCTTCCTCACGAAGCTCTACCCCGAGGCCAAGTACATCGTCCTCACGCGCCACCCGCTCGCGGTCTTCAGCTCGTACGCCCAGAGCTTCTTCGAGGGCGACTGGCGGGAGGCGCATCGATACAACCCCGTGGTCGAGCGCTACGTGCCGGCGATGGCGGAGCTGATCCGCGAGCGCCCCGTGCCCGTCTGCCACGTCGGTTACGAGGAGCTGGTGCAGGCGCCCGAGAAGGAGCTCGAGCGCGTCTTCGCGTTCCTCGGCCTCGACAACGAGCCCGACGCCGTCAACTACGGCCGGACGGAGATGAAGGCGGGCATGGGCGACCCCATCAACGTCGACAAGCACCAGCGCCCGACGACGGCCTCGCTCCACAAATGGGCGGCCGAGCTCGCGCACGACGAGCGCAAGCTCGCGCTCGCGCGCGACATGATCGCGCGGCTCTCGGACGAGGACCTCGAGACCTGGCGGTGGCCGCGGGCGGCGATCTTCGACGCGCTCGAGGGCGCGTCCGACAAGAAGGCCCCGGTCCCCGTCCGCAACGACTACACCCTGCAGCGGCGGGTGATGCTCGCGCTCCGCAAGGGCGTCCACGCGCGCCCGAAGAACGTCGAGCTGGTCCGCCGCGTCCGCTACTACTGCGACGTGCTCTTGCGCGACCGGCTCGACGCGCGCTGAGCGCGGGCCGCTCGAGCATGCTCGCGACTGGTTCGGCGCGCGCCGCGCCCAGTCACTCGTGGATCACCCAGCGGCTCTGCGGATGGCGGCGCCGGCGATCGCATTGGATGCTCGCGGGCTTGGCGTTGGGCTCATGCCAGTCGATCGGCTCGATGCGCGCGTAGCGGGAGCGGTGGCGGACGCCCGGGCGGAAGAGCGGCGCCGGATCGCAGTTGTTGCCGCCGAACATCAGCTCGAAGTGGACGTGCGGGCCGCGGCTGATGCCCGTCGAGCCGAGCTCGGCGAGCACCGCGCCGCGCGGGACACGCTCGCCGGCGACGACGAAGTTGATGCTGTTGTGCGCGTACATCGTGACCCAGCCGCCAGGGTGCACGAGGAGGACCATGAAGCCGTAGCCCGGCACCTCGTCGCCCGCGTACGCGACGATGCCCGGGGCCGCGGCGCGGACGTTCCAGCCCATGTCGCCCGCGATGTCGACCGCGAGGTGGTAAGCCCCCTCGCCGCTCCCGTAACCTCGCACGAAGCGGCCGTTGGTCACGGGCCAGCGGAGCGTGCCCGGCAGCCGGCCCCCACCGGCTGCGCGCATCCATTGGGGCTCGACGCGACCGCGGAGGAGCGCTTGCGCCACCTCCTTGGTCCCGAGACCGAGCCGCCTCGCCTCCGCGAGCGCCCGGCGTTGCCGCGGCGAGAGGCGCTCCTCGGGGCGGCGTCGGCGCTCGCCGCCGCCAGGGATGTGGATGCGCTGCCCCTCACGGAGGCCCGCGGCGTCGTCGGGGGAGAGCGCGTTCGCGGCCATGAGCTGGGCGACCGAGACGCCGAAGGCGCGCGCGAGGTCCCAGATCGTCTCGCCGCGCGCGACCGTGTGCTGCAGCCCGCGCGCGCGTCCGCCCTCGCCGCCGGTGGCCTGCCGAATGTCGCGGGCGCGCACGCCCGGGATCACGAGCGGCTGGCCGGGGCGGAGCAGGCGCGGCGCGTCGTCGGGCAGCTCGCAGCGCTCGTCGGTCGAGTCATCGGTCGGGGCCCCGTCGGATGCGTCGGCCTCGTCGACCGCGGGGTCTCGGTCGTCGCTGGCGGTCTCGAGGGCCTGTCGGTATTTCATCGCGAACGGGCGAGCTGCCGAGCGCGCAGGCGTTGCGCGCGAGCAGTCGTCGGATCGTCTTGTCGTACGGCCGCTACTGGTCCCAGAGCGTCTCTCCGGCCGCGAGCACGTGGTAGGCGCCGTCCCGAGGCTCGGGGAGATCCTCGACCCGGGGCGGCGGCGCGACGCGCGTGACCTCGGCGGGCCCGCTCGCGCCGGGGATGCGCAGCACGCGCCCGACGCTCAGGCGGCGAAGGTCGCGGGGCCGTAGGCCGTTGGCCTCCACGATCGCGGTCTGCGTGACGCCGTACGCCCGCGCGACGTCCCAGAGCGTCTGCCCGCGCTCGAGGGTGTGCTCGACGAAGGGCTCCTCGTCCTCCTCCTCGACGACCTCGGGGTCCACCGCCGCGGCCGCCATCGTGGGCGTCTCCTCCGCGGGAGCGGACGTCTCCCCGCAGCCGAAGGCGAGGGCGAGCAGCAGCGAGAAGGCACGTCGCACGGGGCCGTCAGCCTAGTACAACCGCTCGGAAGTTCGAGCCGGGGCCCCGCTCGAGTGTTTCGGTGGGTGTGCTCCAGTACGGCCTGGAGATTCGAGCCGGCGCTCGGAGGCGCTTGCGGTCACGACACCGCGGACCACGATGAGGGGATGCTCCCCGTCGCGCTGACGATCGCGGGCTCCGACCCTTCGGGGGGCGCGGGGCTCCAAGCCGACCTCAAGACCTTTCACCAGCACGCCGTCTATGGCGCGAGCGTCGTGACGCTCGTGACCGTGCAGAACACGCAGCGCGTCTCCCGGGTCCAGGTGCTCGACGAGCCGCTCGTCCGCGCCCAGCTCGACGCCGTGCTGGAGGATCTCCCCATCGACGCGGCCAAGACTGGCGCCCTCGGATCGGCGGCCGTCGTCCGCGCGGTCGCCGCGGCGGCCCGCGAGTTTCGCTTCCCGCTGGTGGTCGATCCCGTGATGATCAGCAAGCACGGCGCGCCGCTGATGGATGCGGACGCGCGCGCAGCTTTTCCGGCGCTGCTCGAGGTCGCGACGCTGATCACGCCGAATGCCCACGAGGCCGAGGCGCTCACGGGGCGCGCCGTCGAGGACCTGCGGGACGCGGAGGACGCCGCGCGCGCGCTCCTCGACCGCGGCGCGAGGGCGGTGCTCTTGAAGGGCGGTCACGTCGACGAGCGCGGGGACGCGGTCGACGTGCTCGCGACGCCCGAGGGCCTCGCGCGCTTTTCGAGCCCGCGCATCGCCACGCCTCATACGCACGGCACCGGCTGCACCTTCTCGGCGGCGATCGCGGCGCGCCTCGCGCGCGGGGAGGGGCTTGCGTCGGCGGTGGAGGGCGCGAAGCGGTGGCTGACCGAGGCGCTCCGGACGGCGCCGGGCGTGGGGCGTGGGATCGGGCCGGTGAATCACCTCGCCGCCCTCGAGGTCCGCGAGGCCGAGTCGTAGGGTTGGGGACGAAATCGTCGAGCGAGCGCCGACGGATCACACCTGAAACCTTGCCGGATCCGCCCTCCGCCTGGTATGCGAGCGCCGCGGGGAGCACGGTACAGGTGTTCAGCCGCCGGGCGTGCGCGCCCGCAGGGTCCATCGGCGGCGCGACCACCGGCCGCCGAGCCGTGGGGCGTCGGAGGGTCCGAGCCGACGACCCGAGGTGAGCGATCCACAGGTGTCGAGAGGGCGCGACGCGCCCAGGAGCAGAGGGAGTCCATGGCCGCCCGCCGCAAGAAGAAGACCGAGTCGCAAGAGGACCTGCCCCTCGCCGGCTTCGAGGACGCCTCGCTCAAGAGCGAGCTCGAGCGGCGCTACCTCACCTACGCGCTGAGCGTCATCACGAGCCGCGCGCTCCCCGACGTCCGCGACGGCCTCAAGCCGGTCCAGCGCCGCATCCTCTACACGATGTGGAACGAGCTGCGCCTCCGGTCGGACGCCAAGCCGCGTAAGAGCGCCGCCATCGTCGGTGAGGTGATGGGTAAGTTTCACCCGCACGGCGACACTGCGCTCTACGACGCCTTGGTGCGCCTCGCGCAGGACTTCACGATGCGCGTCCCGCTCGTCGAGGGACGCGGCAACTTCGGAAACGCCGACGGCGACGGCGCGGCGGCGATGCGGTATACGGAGGCGCGCCTTCAGAAGGCCGCCGAGGAGCTCCTCGGCGAGCTCGGCCAGCGCACCGTCAGCTTCCGGCCGAACTACGACGGCACGCGCTTCGAGCCCACCGTTCTGCCGGCGCGCTACCCGAACCTCCTCGTCAACGGCGTGCAGGGGATCGCCGTCGGCATGGCGACGTCGATCCCGCCCCACAACCTGGGTGAAGTCGTGAAGGCCGCGATCCGCATGATCGACGAGCCCGACCTCACGACCCGCAACCTGCTGCGCACCATCAAGGGGCCCGACTTCCCGACCGGCGGTCAGATCATCTCGTCCAAGGAGGAGATCGCGCAGGTCTACGAGACGGGGCGGGGCACGTTGAAGCTGCGCGGGGAGTGGAAGGTGGAGCCGCCGACCAGCAAGCGCGAGGGCGCGCTCTTGGTCATCACCTCGATCCCCTACGACGTGAAGCGCGCGACCGTGACGGCGGCCATCGGCGAGGTCGTCATCCAGCGGAAGATGCCCGCCATCCTCGACGTGCGGGACGAGTCCACCGACGACACGCGCGTCGTCTGCGAGCTCAAGCGCGACGCGGATCCGCAGCTCGTGATGGCGTACCTCTACAAGCACACGCCGCTGCAGACGACCGTGAGCGTCGACATGACGGCGCTCGTGCCGGTGCCTGGCACGGACGTGCCCGCGCCGCGACGGCTCGAGCTGCGCGAGCTGCTCCGGCAGTTCCTCGCGTTCCGGCTCGAGGTCGTCACGAAGCGGCTCGAGTTCCAGCTCGAAGAGCTCGAGAAGCGCCTGCACATCCTGCGCGGCTACCAGACCATCTTCGACGCGCTCGACGAGACCATCCGCATCATCCGGCGCAGCGACGACAAGGCCGACGCGGCCGAGAAGCTGATGAAGCGCTTCGGACTCGACGAGATCCAGGTCGACGCGATCCTCGAGCTGCGCCTGCACCGCCTCGCGAAGCTGCAGATCCTCCTCATCCAAGAGGAGATCGAGGCCAAGGAGAAGGAGGCCAAGCGCATCCGGGTCTTGCTCTCGAAGGAGCAGGCGCGCTGGCAGCTCATCCGCGCGGAGCTGCACGAGCTCGAGCAGACTTACGGCACCCCGCGCCGCACGCAGGTCGTCAAGGAGCTCGACGAGCCGGAGTTCGACCCGGAGGCCTTCATCGTGGACGAGGACGCGATGGTGGTCCTGACCCAACAGGGCTGGATCAAGCGCCAGAAGGTCGTCAAGGACGTCTCGACGACCCGCGTGCGCGATGGCGACGCCGTGCTCGAGGTCGTGGCGGGCTCGACGCGGTCCACCGTCGCGCTCTTCAGCTCGACCGGAGCCTGCTACGTGACGCGCGTCGTCGACGTCCCGGCGACCACGGGCTACGGCAGCCCGGTCCAGTCGATGTTCAAGATGGCCGACGGCGAGCGCATCGTCGCGATGATCGGGATGGACCCGCGCTTTCTGGAGGTGCCCGAGCCGGAGGAGGGCGCCGAGCCCGAGCCGCCCTACGCGCTCGCGGTCACGCGCCTCGGGAGCAGCCTCCGCTTCTCGCTCCGCGGCCACCGTGAGCCCTCGACCCGCAGCGGGCGAAAGTTCGCGCGGCCGGCGGCCGGCGACGAGGTCATCTACGTCGCAGTGGTCGGCGAGGGGGAGCACGTCGCCTGCGCGACCGCGATGCGGCGGGCGCTCATCTGCGAGGCCGACGAGGTCTCGCTCCTCAGCGGCCCGGGCAAGGGCGTGATGCTGATCAAGCTCGCCAAGGGTGATCACGTGATCGGCGCGCGCGTGCTCCGCGACAGCGACGACGCGCTCGTCGTCCAGCGCGACGGAGGCAGCGACTACCGGATCTCGACGCGAAAGTACGAGGTCGTCTCGCGCGCGGCGAAGGGCGTCGAGCTCTTCAAGCGCGGTGAGGTCAAGGGTCTCGTGTATCAGGAGCCCACGCTGCCCGGCTTCCCGGCGCCCTCGGAGGAAGACGAATGACCTACAACGCCAGCGACATCGAGGTCCTCGAGGGGCTCGAGCCCGTCCGCAAGCGCCCGGCGATGTACATCGGCGGCACCGACACGACGGGCTATCACCACCTGCTCTGGGAGATCGTCGACAACTCGGTGGACGAGGCCATCAACGGGCACGCGACGCGGATCGAGGTGGACCTCGATCCGGATCTGCTCGGGGTGACGGTCGCCGACAATGGGCGCGGCATCCCGGTCGACGTGCACCCCAAGCACAAGAAGCCCGCGCTCGAGATCATCCTGACCACGCTGCACGCGGGCGGGAAGTTCGAGGGCAAGGGCTACCAGGTCAGCGGCGGCCTCCACGGCGTCGGCTCGTCGGTCGTGAACGCGCTCGCCTCCGAGCTGACGGCGACGGTCTGGCGCGACGGCAAGACCTACGTACAACGCTTCGAGCGCGGCGCGACGAAATCGAAGCTGAAGAACGAGGGCCGTACGAGCAAGCGGGGGACGCAGATTCACTTCCGACCCGACCCGGAGATCTTCGGCGCGAAGGCGCGCTTCGACTCGGCGCGGATCCGGGAGCGCCTCGAGGCCAAGAGCTACCTGCACAAGGGCCTGAAGATCGTCTTCAAGGACGAGAAGGGCCGACGCGAGGAGCTCGAGCACCCCGGCGGCATCGTCGAGTACCTGGCCAAGCGCATCAGCGAGAGCGGCAAGCCGCCCGTACACCCCGAGCCATTTTGCCTCGAGCGCGAGGACACCGAGGTGCGCCTCGAGCTCGCGCTGCAGTGGACGGAGGCGCCCGAGGAGCGCATCGAGTCGTTCGCCAACGGCATCCCGACCGGAAACGGAGGCACCCACGACGCCGGGCTGAAGGCGGCCATCGGCAAGGCCGTGCGTGGCTACATGGACGCCCAGAACGTGAAGGTGAAGGGCGTGAAGATCACCGCCGAGGACATCCGAGAGGGCCTCGTCGCGATGATCAGCGTCTACGTCCGCGAGCCGCAGTTCCAAGGGCAGACCAAGAACCGCCTGAACAACCCCGAGGTGGCGGGCGCGGTCGAGGCGCTCGTGCGCACGAGCCTCGAGCAGTGGCTCCTCGAGAAGCGCTCGGCCGCCGAGGCGATCCTCGGCCGCATCGTCATGGCGGCGCGCGCACGCGAGGCCTCGCGCGCGGCCGTCAAGGAGGTCAAGCGCAAGACCGCCGTCAGCCACCGCCTGAACCTGCCGGGCAAGCTCGCGGATTGTCAGACGACCGATCCCGACGAGGCGGAGCTCTTCCTCGTCGAGGGAGACAGCGCCGGCGGCAACGCCAAGCAAGGCCGCGACCGTCGCACTCAGGCGATCCTGCCCTTGCGCGGCAAGGTCCTGAACGCAGAGCGGGCGACGGCGGCCCAGGTGCTCGCCAACAAGGAGCTGCAGAACGTCGTCTCCGCGCTCGGCTGTGGGCTGGGCAAGGCCTTCGACATCGAGAAGCTGCGCTACGGCAAGGTCTTCTTGCTGATGGACGCCGACGCCGACGGCCACCACATCGCGACGCTGCTCCTGACCTTCTTTTATCGGCACATGCCCGCGCTCGTCCGAGGCGGCCACGTCTACCTCGCGATGCCGCCGCTCTACCGCATCGACGCCGCGAAGGAGTCGTATTGGGCGCTCGACGATGCCGATCGCGACCGCTTCATCGCCTCGCTGCCGAAGAACGCGAAGATCGACATCAGCCGCTTCAAGGGCCTCGGCGAGATGCCGGCCGAGGATCTGAAGGCGACCACCCTCGATCCGCGCCGACGCCGAGCGCTGCGCGTCGTGATCGACGACGAGCTCGCGACGGACGCGGCGATGAACGAGCTCATGGGCAAGGACGCCGCGCCTCGCTACACGTTCATCATGGAGAACGCGGCGACGGCGGCGGCCGAAGAGCTCGACGTCTGACCCCTCTCGTTCGTCGGTCGACGACGGCCTGGAGCGACCTTTGGGGCGATCCTGGTTCGCGCGGTCGGGGTGCCGCGAGCGCCGCCGTCAGGGCACGACTCGATGGACGACGACGGGCGCGCCCTCGTGCGCGACCACCGTCACGGCGCCGCCAGCGTTGTCGAACTGAGCGCTCGCCAGCTCCGCGCGATATTGCCCCGGTAGACCGGTCGCGACCGCGTCGCCGGGCTCGACCACGTCGAGCGTCGGCGTGCCGATCGTCGTGCGGCCGCCGACATCGAGCAGCCCCGCCGCGGCGGGGATCTGCCACGTGCCCCCGTGTGAGCCGCCCGCGTCGAGCACGACGACCACGCCGCCGCGCTCGACGAAGGCCACGAGCGCGGGGCCCCACTCGGCGCCGAGCGCCATGAGCGCCGCGTCCGTCGCGTTGCCGCGCGCGTGGATCAACACGACCTCCGCGTCGGGGAGCCCGGCCTCGAGCTCCTCGACGTCCGAGAAGACCGTGCGCCGCCAGGTGCGTCCGGCCGCCGACTCGTTGATCGCCGTCGTCGCGTTGTTGCGTGACGCGGTGGACGCGTCGCCTTCGTAGACGAGCACGTCGAGCGCCGGCTCGACGGGGGGGAGCGTCGCGAGCCAGACGGCGTTGCCGAGCACCCGCCGGATCACCGCGCGCGAGACCTGGTAGCTGTGGCCGATCAGCACCACGTGTCCAGGCGGGGTGCCCACGCAGCGGCCGTCCGCGCACAGACCCGTGGGGCATCGGTTGTTGCAGCGCCCGCAGTGGTCGGGGTCGGTGTCGAGGAGCACACAATCGCCGCCGCAGTACGTCGTCGGTGGATCGCAGATCGGCTCACAAGACCCGTCCTCGCACGTCTCCGAGACGTCGCAGGCCATCCCGCAGCCGCCGCAGTGGGCATGATCGGTCAGCGGATCGACGCAGCGGCCCGCGCAGCAGAGGTTGGGCAGCTCGCAGTCATCACACGAGACCGACCCGTCGGGGAGCTGGCCATCGGGGAGTTGGCCATCCGGGAGCTGGCCGTCGTGGAGGTAGCCGTCCGGGTAGTCCCCGTCGAAGATGAAGAGCGTGTCCTCCGGCTCCCCGTCGCGGAGCTCCCCGTCGAGCTCCCCGTCCAGCACGTCGCCGTCGCGAGGCCCGCCATCGAAGTCGAAGGTGCACATGCCCGCGACGCAGGCCTGACCTGCGGCGCAGGCGTTGTTGCACGCGCCGCAATGCTGCGGGTCCGACTGGAGGTCGACGCAGAGCTCCCCGCAACGCGTGAGCCCTTCCCGACACTCTGCCCCTACGATGGGGCTGCAGCCGCTGCAGCCGGTCAGCGCGAGCGCGAGCGCCGCGACGAGGGGGTAGAGCGCGCGAGACGTCTCGGTCGAGCCGCGTGGGAGCCGGCGATCAATCGAGCGAAGCATCGGTATCTCCTACGGCGGCGTCGTCGTCGTCGGCGTGCGGCGAGCGTACCAGCGGCGCGTCCGCTGGCGCGTCGTGGGGCCGGCGCGCGACGATGATGAACTCGACCCGGCGGTTTCGTTGGTGGGCCTCCTCGGTCATGCGTCGGTCGCGCGGGCGCGACGAGCCGTGGCCGCGGGACTCGAGGCGGTCGGCCGCGACGCCCGCCGCGATGAGCGCGCGCATCACGTTGTGGGCGCGGCGCTCGCTGAGGCGTCGGTTGAAGTCCTCGTCGCCACGGACGTCCGCGTGCCCCGCGATCCGCATCAGCGCCCACTCCGGGTGTTGCTGCACGAGGTTGGCGATGGCCTCGAGGATCGGGCGCGCCGCGCTCTTGACGCGCGCGCGCTCGAAGTCGAAGAGCACCCGCTCCTCGAGCACGATGCGATCGTCGATCATGCGGATGAGGCCCTCGTCGGGGCAGCCGTCCTCGTCCTCGACCCCGTTGACGGTCTCGGGCTCGTTCGGGCAAGCGTCGCGCTCGTCCGGGATCCCGTCGCCGTCGTTGTCGGGGTCCGGGCAGCCGTCCTCGTCCTCGAAACCGTCGAAGTCTTCGGGTTGGCTCGGACAACGGTCGTCGCGGTCGAGGATCCCGTCGCCGTCGTTGTCGAGGTCGGGGCAGCCGTCCTCGTCTTCGAAGCCGTCGAGGTCCTCGGGCTCGTCGGGGCAAGCGTCGAGCTCGTCGGGGATGCCGTCGCCGTCTCGGTCGCTCGGGGCGGGGATCTCCTGCTCGACGAGGGGCGGGGGCTCGCCGCGCGCGCGGTCGAGCAGGGTGACCTCGAGACCCACGAGCAGGAGCTGCGCGTCGCGATCCTCGAGCTGGTTGGCCGTCTGGAAGACGCGCACGTAGCGCGCGACCGGGGCGAGGCGGGTTCTCCCGACCTCGAAGCCCCACCCGACGCCGACGTCGAGGGCGGCCCGCGTCAGGCCGCCCGTGACGGCCGCGCCGCCGTGGGCCTCCACGAAGAGGCCGACCCCTCGCCGCGGGTCGTCGCGGCGCGCGAGCGGGCGCAGGCGAAAGCCGAGGGTGAAGGTGCCGAGGCTGCCGATCCCGGGGTCCGCCAGCGTCGGGTCGGAGGGCGCGGGGCCGTCGAAGAGGAGCCCGCCTCGGACCCGCGCACCGAGCAGGAAGGTGCGGTGGAAGCTCCGGTAGAGGCTCACGGAGCCTGCCGCGCCCGGCCGAAACCAGTCGCGCTGAGGGCGACTGAGGGGGACCATCGCGTCGGCCTCGAGCCCGAGGAGCCACACCTCGTCGGCGTGGGCGGCGGAGGGGCCAGCCAGCGAGAGCGCGGTGAAGAGGGTCAGCGTCAGCGCGCGAAGGGGTCTACGCAATCGTCTCGTCTCCTGAGCTCGTCTCGTCTCCTGAGCTCGTGCAGGCGGAGATCCGTCGCAGCAATCGCGGAGGTACGGCAATGCGATTCGACGGAAACCCCGCAGGCGCGGGGCCACCGCTCGCCATGATCTCGGTGGAACCGCCGAACGGCAATAGGCGGATGTGCTTTCGGTCGTTTTTTTGACCGAAGCCGGTCTCCTCTGCGATGGGAGGTGGGTGGCGCTTACGGAAGCGCTTACACGAGTGAACGCGCATTCGCTCGTGACGCATGGCGGGAGGAGCGAGATGGCCGACGAGACGCCGATGTCCTGTTGTGATGTGTGCGGGTCCGAGTTCGAGGTGCGCTTCCGCTATCAGGTGCGCGAGGACGCCGGTCGCTACGTCTACGTCTGCAGCGCGCGCTGCCAGCGGGAGCTCCTGCTCGGGGGGGGCGAGACGTGCGCGTGCGCGGTCTGCGAGGCGCCCGTGGAGGTCGAGTACCCTCACCAGGTCGCGGTCCGAGATGGCGAGCGCGCGTACTTCTGCTCGCTCGAGCACCGCAACGTGTGGGAGCGCAGCGCCTCGGCGCCGGCGCCCGCCGCGCCCGATGGGCCGCGACGGATCGCGGTCTTCAACCACAAGGGCGGCACCGGTAAGACGACGACGGCCGTCAACCTCGCGGCGGGCATCGCCGAGACGGGCAAGCGGGTGCTCCTCGTCGACGCCGACGGGCAAGGGAACGTCGGCGCGTCCCTCGGGATCAGCGGCGAGAAGACGCTCTATCACGTGCTCGTGAACGGCCTCTCGGTGGAGGAGGCGGTCGTCCCGGTCCGCACGAACCTGGACGTGTTGACGTCGAACGAGACCCTCGCCGCGGCCGAACTCTACCTCGCGCAGCGCCCCAACCGCGATCGTGTGCTGCGCGAGCGCATGGGAGACCGCGCCGCGGGGTGGGACGTGGTCGTGATCGACTGCGCGCCGGCCCTCTCGCTCATGAACCAGAACGCGCTCGTCTACGCCGACAGCGTGGTCGTGCCGGTCGCCTGCGACTACCTCTCGCTCGTCGGCGTGCGGCAGGTGCTGCGGACGCTCAAGAACGTCCAGCGTCTGCTGCGCCACGAGGTGGAGCTCCTCGGCGTGCTCCCGACCTTCTACGACGTCCGGAACCGCATCTCACGCGAGGCGCTCACCTCGCTGCAGACGCACTTCGGCGATCGGTGTTTCTTGCCGGTCCGCGTGAACACGAAGCTGCGCGAGGCCCCGAGCGCGAAGCAGACGATCTTCGAGTACGCGAGCGAGTCCCATGGCGCCAGCGACTATCTGAAGCTCGTCGAGCGGCTCTTCCCGAAGACGCGCCCCATGAGCGAGCCGGCGGTCTCCGCCGTCCGCATGAGCTTCGCGCGCCCCGCGATGAGCGCCTGACGACGACCGAGGAGGAAGCGATGAAGGAGAACCGAGCGATGGAGGCCCTCTTCGAGGGCGACGAGGTGCAAGAAGTCCTGAACAAGTCGTTCTATCGACCCGAGGCGCCGGCGAAGGCGCGACCCTCGCGCAAACGGCGCAAGCCGAAGGCGGAGGACGTCGACTATCAGGTCATCTGCATCTCGCTCTACGACGAGGACCTCGCGCGGCTGGACGCGAAGGTCGCAGCGCTCAAGTCGAAGGGGCACCGCAAGATGAGCCGAAGCGCGCTGATCCGCTTCGCGCTCGACCACGTCGACCTGGGCAAGCTGCCGAAGGCCTATTGAGGGCCGCGGTGCGCCTCGCTCGGGGCGCGCGGCTCGAGCGCCCTCATGCGTAGTGGGTCAGGGGCCCTGCGTGCTCGAGCGTGAAGAAGCTCGGCGTCGGCACGAGCGCGCGACCGAGCTCGAGGTAGCTCCAGCCGAGCAGGAGCGTCGGATCGCCCGGACGGAGGGCGACGATCGGATCGCGGAGCGCCCTCAGCGGTCCGAGCGGGTTCTTCCCGAGCCCATAATCGAGCATGAGCCCGTGCTGGAATTGGACCGCCCGGCCGCGTCGACGAGGCGCTCGGTAGCCGGACGCGGAGACGACGACGAAGTGCCCAAAGGTGAAGGGCGCGCCCCCTTTGCGTAGGGGGACGTCGGGCGCCTCTCGACCGTTCTGCTCGAGGCGAACGTTCCACCCCCGCAGCGCGCCGGTCTTCGGGTCGCGGTGAAAGGTCTTGCGGAACTTCGACCACGTCAGGCGCTCGAGCCAGCCCGGCATCCCGAGGCTCGTGCCGCGGTACTCGGTGTCGTCCAGCGCGGCCGCGTCGATGGGATGGCCCCCCTCGAGGAGGCGGGCCAGCTCGTCGGTGCTCATGCGATGAATCGCGTCGACGTCCATCATCGGCGCCGATCGATACCACGCCGTGATGGATGTCGCGATCAATCTCGGCGGACGAAGTGACGCGCCGGATCGCGAGCCCAGCCGCGCTGGCGCCACTCGAAGTGCAGGTGGGGGGCGGGCGCGAAGCCCGTCTTGCCGACCCGCGCGATGGGTTGCCCGCGGCGCACGTACTGCCCCGCGAAGACCAGCGACTCGACGCAGTGCGCGTAGAAGGTCGAGAACCCACTCTCGTGGAGGAGCAGGACGGCGTTGCCGTAGCCGGTGATCTCGTTGTCGGCGTACATCACGAGCCCGTCGCGGGCGGCGAGGATGGGCGCGCCCTCGGGGGCGCCGATGTCGACCCCGTTGTGGCGGCGGTTGGCGACCGACCCGGTGCGGGTGCGGCCAAAGCCACGCCCGAGCCGGCCCTCGGGGACGGGGAAGGTCAGCCGCGTGTCGGCGTCGAGGTGGGCGACCGCCTCGAGCCACTCGTCGAAGGGTGCCGAGTGCATCACGAGCTTCGCCGTGAAGCGATGCCCGAGGCCCAGGCGCGCCGCGCGGGCGGCCGCGGCGCCGTGGGGCTCGGGCACGCGGCGCTCACCGTCGCAGTAGCGGCGATACCCGCCCTGCGTGCGGCAGCGGTGCGGGAGGCGTCGCCGCCAGCGATCGGGCCGCAGGGGGAAACGATCGGGGTCCATGCGATGCCAGGCGCTCGGGACCCGCGCCATCAGGTCGACGCGGAGGGTCTCGACGGGGGCGGGCGGCCGGAGGCCGTCATCGTCGGCGAGCGCGAGCCCTCCGAGGACCGTCGCGAGCGCGACCGTCGCGACCCACCAGGTCACGGGCAGCGCGAGGCGTCGAGACGGCGGCACCATGCGCGCCGAGGGTACCCCGCCCGGTCGCCGGGGGGCACCCCCGGTTGTTTCGGGTCCGCGTCCGAGTCCGAGTCCGGGTCCGGGTCCGTGCCCGGGTCCGGGTCCGGGTCCGGGTCCGTGTTCAGTCCGTGTCCGGGTCTGGGTCGTGCGCTTCGCTGAGGTGAGACATCCCCTGCGCGGAAGGAACCGCGACGGCCGACTCTGGTCGCGCACGCGCACGTGCACGCGGACGCGGACGTGGACGGGCACGGGCACGTGGACGTGGACGGGGACGGGGACGCGCGAGCACCGGGGACGCGCGAGCACCTGCAGCGTTGCTGAGTCGGAAACGAAGGCGAAGCCGGACATGCAACCGAGGCTGCGTGCCTGCCCGAGAGCCTGTCACCGGCCTGCCGAGCGCAGCGCCTCAGCGCGGAGCGGGCAAGCCCAACCGCTGCTCCGGAAGACCGCCGCACTCTCGACACGGAACGTCGCAACCTTCCGCACGTTGGACCCTGCGAGCGCTGTCGTGCGCGCAGCTCACGACGGCGCTCGCCTCCGACCCTACCTTCAATTTCTTGGCCGTCCATCGAACGCAGGATCGTGGCCAGGATCCTCCCCGACACGGTGCCTTCGGGGGTGTCGCGAGACTTCGAATCTGCGAGAGTCACGGCCGTGATGGACGAAGCCGAACTCTGGGCGCTCATCGACGCGGCGCGGTCGCACGCCCCTGGGGTCGACGGTTGCGCGGCATGGCTCGTGGGTGCGCTCACGCAGCGAGGTGGCCGCGAGGCGCAGCGCTTCGGGCAGGCCTTCGACCACGCGATGGGGCGGGCCTACCGCTGGGACCTCTGGGGGGTCGCGACCCTCGTCCACGACGGCCACGAGGACGAAGAGCGCTTCGCGGACTTCCGCGCGTGGCTCATCTCGCTCGGCCGTGACGCGTTCGAGGCGATCCTGGCGGACCCAGACGCGGTCGCGCCGCACCTCGACGGGACGGTACCGAACGGACGGGCGCTCTCGCGCGTGGCTCGGGTCGCGTTCGCGCAGGCCACGGGGACCGAACTCCCGCTCGCGACCATGGACCTCTTCGCCAACCCTCGCGGCGAGCCCATCCCCGCCTCGCAGCTCACCACACGGTTCCCCCGCGTCGCCGCCGCGCTCGCTCGCTGAGCCGCGCGCGCTCGCCGGTCGAGCGCTTCCGGTCGTGGCGCGGACTCAGGGCGTCGCGCGCTGCGCCAACGCCCGGCGCTTCGCCCGCTCGCTCATCCCCGCGACCTTCAAGAGCGCGGGCTGCACGATGAGCGTCGCGAAGAGGGTCATGAAGACCGTCACCGCGATGAGCTCGCCGAAGCGCTGCACCGGGATGAAGCTGCTCCAGAGCAAGACCGCGAAGCCCGCCGCGAGCGTTACGCTGCTGACGACGATCGCCCGACCCGTGCCGCGCGCGGCGCGGATCAGCGCGGCGTGCGCGAGGAAGCCCTTCTCGCGGGTCTCCTCGCGGAAGCGGGCGAGCACGTGGATGCTGCCGTCGACGCCGAGGCCGAGCGCGACCGAGAAGACGATGCCGGTCGCGGCGTTCAGCGGGATCCCCCGCACGACCATGTAGGCCATCGTGCCGACGAGCGGCAGCAGGTTCGGCGGGATGCTCAGCAAGCCGAGGCGGAGGCTCCGGAAGAGCAAGGAGAGCAGGACGAAGATGATGCCGATCGCCGTGAGCAGGCTGCCGAGCAGATCGGTCACCACGGCGTCCATCCCGACGGAGCCGTCGTACGCTTCACCCGTGTAGGCGACGTCCACCGCGTCGCCGGAGAGCGACTCCGCGAAGCGGGCGTCGAGCGCGTCGATGAAGCGCATCGTCGCCTGCGCGCCGATGTCGCGCACCTTGATCTGCAGCCGCATGTGGCGCCCATCGGGCGTGACCCACGCCTTGAGCGGGCTCCTGCCGGGGTCTCGGGCCGACATCAGCGCGTGCAGTGCGCGGACCTGCGCTTCGCTCACGAAGGGCAGGGTGCGGGCGGTCTCGTCGCGCGAGAGCAAGAAGAGGCTCTCGCGGAGGATGTTCGTCTGGCTCGTCACGGCGAGGACCTCGTCGCGAGCCTTCGCCCAGCGCGCGACCTCGTCGATCTCGGCGAGCAAGGTCGGGTCGAAGAAGCGGCCCTCCGCCTCGCTCCGCAGGCTGACCTCGAGGGGGCGCACCCCGTCGAGCTGCTCCTCCAGCAGGCGGGTCGTGACGTAGACCGGGTCGGACTCGTCGAATTGATCGAGGAGCGCGTGGTCGACCCGGATCTGCAGCGCGCCGTAGATGGCGAGCGCGAGCAGCGCCGAGGTGACGGCGAGGATCTGCCAAGGGCGGTGGAGCACCCAGGCCGTCACCCGCATCAAGAAGACGTCGATCTCGGCGCCGCTCCCCGACGAGCGCGGGGGGAGCTTCTTCACCCAGCTCACGACGAGCGGCACGAAGGTGATCGTCACGAGGTAAGCGACCACGACGCCCGCCGCCGCGGTCACGCCGAAGTGGCGGAGCATCACGGTCCGGGAGATCGCGAGCGACGCGAGACCGACGGAGGTCGTGAGCGAGGTCAAGAAGCAGGCCACCGCCATCGCGCGCACCATCCCGCGCACCGCGCGGTCTCGGTCGCCATCGCCTCGCTGCAGCTCCTCGCGGTAGCGCGACAGCAGGTGGATCGAGTCGCTGATCCCGATGATGATCAGCAACGTCGGGATGATGTTGTTGAGCACGTTCATCGGCTCGCCGACGAGGCCCATCGCGCCGACGACCATGACTGCGGTGAGGGCGACCGCGCCGACCGGCAGGAGCACCCCCCAGAGCCAGCGCAGCGTCAACGCCAAGAAGAGCATGCTGACGAGGAGCGTCAGCGGGACGAGCGTGATCTGGTCGGCGCGGATGTTCTCGACGATCGCGCTGCGGAGGTAGGGCAACCCGCCGAGGTGCACGCCGACCCCTTCGGGAGGCGGGTTGCTCGAGAGCCATTGGCGGAGCTCCTCGACCCGGCGCCGCATCTCTCGCGGCTCGATCTCGCGCAAGAAGAGCGCAGAGACGGCGACCGTGCGGTCGGGGCTGACGAGCCGGCCGCGGACCAGCTCCGAGCCCTCGAGCGCCTGGCGGAGCTCCTCGACGTCCTCGTCGGTGACCACGTCGCCTTCCACGACGGGGGTCGCGACGAGCTCGCGCTGCAGCTCGAGCCCCAGCGTGCGGAAGCCTCCCGGGAAGCGCTCCGGATCGGCCTCGACCAGGCTGACGAGCGCGTCGACGATCGCGGGGTCGAAGGCGTCGTCCTCGTCGGGCTCGAGCTCGTCTTCGAGGGCGTCGAACGCGGAGCCCCCGGGCTCGTCGCCCTCTCCCGGTGCGTCGTCTTCCGCGGGCTGGTCGTCCGCGCCGAGCTCCTCCTCGAGATCGCCGAAGCCGCCGCTCTGCTCGATGGGCTCCACGCGTCGCGGCATGGGGGTCTCGGTCAGGCTCACGACCGTCTCGACCCAGTCGGCCTCGGTGACGTGGCGAGTGACGTCGTGGAGGTACTGGAGCGGGACCCGCGCGACGACGTCGTCGGCCGTGATCAGCACGACCATGACCCGGTCCGTGTCGCCGAAGTCCGCTCGGAACAGGTCCTTGATCCGGACGCCGAGGGCCTCGCCCTCGTACGACGAGATCAGGTTTTCGACCGAGGGGTCGACCTGAACCTTCGTGATCTGGCTCCCGAGGAGCCCCGCGACGACCACGAGCATCCCCAGAACGGGGACACGATGTCGGGTGACCAGGGTCGCGATCCAATCGAGCAACGGAGCATCCCGCGGGGCGGGGGCCTCCCCGCACGCGCCGCCTTCTCTACCCGCGGGCGAGGGGTGAGAGCAAGCCGTGTCGCGTCGAAAGCACGGGGGAGGGTGGCGAGCGGCTCTGGATGCGTGTAGTAACTCTCATAAGAGTTACTTTGCGTGCGTCATCAAGGTGCGCGGGAGGACCACGATGCAAGCGATGAAGCGGATCGACGACGAGGCCATCCACGACGACGGGGGGCGCGCGCGCGTGCTCCTCACCGAGCTGGCCGACAACCTCTGGTGGTGTTGGGGCGTGGACGGCGCCGCGATCTTCCGCGCCCTCGACCCGGAGCGCTTCGAGGCCACGGGGCACGACCCGCACGCGGTCCTCGCCGCGCTCAGCGACGCCGAGGCGCAAGCGAGGCTCGAGGCGGCCGGGCTGACGACGACGCTCGACGAGGCGGTCCGGGCGCTGCGTACGTATCTGGCGGGCGCCGGGACGTGGGGCCGACGCCACGCTGGGCTGCTGCACCATGCGCCCATCGCCTACTTCAGCGCGGAGTTCGGCTTGCACGAGTCGCTGCCGATCTACTCCGGCGGCCTCGGCGTGTTGGCGGGGGACCACCTGAAGAGCGCCTCTGACCTCGGGCTCCCGCTGATCGGAGTCGGGCTGCTCTATCGCGAGGGCTACTTCCAGCAGACCCTCGACGACGAGGGGTGGCAGCAGCAGGCCTATCCGGCGCTCGAGCCGGAGGCGAAAGGCCTGCGGCGCGTCTGCGCGCCCGACGGTTCGTGGCTGCAGGTCCAGGTGGAGACGCAGACAGGGGTGCTCCACGCCGCGGTCTGGGAGCAGGCCGTGGGCCGTGTCCGGCTGCTCCTGTTGGACGCCGACGTGCCCGAGAACACCCCCGCCGATCGCGCGCTCACGCACCGCCTCTACGGGGGCGACGAGCGGACCCGCATCCGGCAGGAGCTCCTGCTCGGCGTCGGCGGGATGCGCGCGCTGGACGGTCTCGGCGTTCGCCCGGCGGCGCTGCACCTGAACGAGGGCCACAGCGCGTTCGCGGCGCTCGAGGCCATGGCCCAGCACGTCGAGCGTGAGGGAATGAGCCTCGCCGAGGCGCGCGAAGAGGTCGCGAACCGGACGCTCTTCACGACACACACACCCGTGCCCGCTGGACACGATCGCTTCGGTCCGGACCTGCTGGTCGAGCACCTGCTCCCGCTCGCGCAGCGCCTCGGCCTCGACGCCGAGGGCGTGCTCGCGTTCGGTCGCGTGCGGCCGGAGTGCCGCGACGAGACGTTCTGCATGACCGTCCTCGCGATGAAGCTCGCGCACCGGGTCAACGGCGTCTCCTTCTTGCATGGGCGCGTCAGCCGCGAGATGTGGGCGAGCCTCTACGCGGAACACCCCCTGCACCGCATCCCGATCGGCCACGTCACCAACGGCGTCCACCTGCCGACCTTCCTCGCGCCGCGTATGGCCCGCCTGCTCGACGCGAGCCTGCCGGCGGGGTGGCGCGAGCGTCAGGATGAGCCGGAGATCTGGGAGCCGGTGCTGCAGATCCCCGACGAGGCGATCCACGAGGTCCGCGAGGGGCTCAAGCGCGATCTCGTCCACCACCTGCGCGAGCTCGCGGCGCGCCAAGCGCGCGGGCGCGGCGAGGCGGCCTCGGTCGTTCGAGCGCTCGAGCACGCGTTCGAAGGAGACGCGCTGCTCGTCGGCTTCGCCCGCCGCTTCGCGACCTACAAGCGGGCGAGCCTCGTGCTCGAGGATCTCGAGGTCCTCGACGCTCTCGTGAACGACCCCGCGCGGCCGATGCGCTTCGTCTTCGCCGGAAAGGCCCACCCGCGCGACGAGGGCGGCAAGCGCCTCTTGCAGAAGGTCTTCCGGGCGAGCCGCGATCCGCGCTTCCTGGGGAAGGTCGTCTTGCTCGAGGGGTACGACCTGAGCCTCGGCCGGGCGCTCACGCGCGGGGTCGACGTCTGGCTGAACAACCCGCGTCGCCCGCTCGAGGCGAGCGGCACCAGCGGGCAGAAGGCGGCGATGAACGGCGTGCTCAACTGCTCGATCCTGGACGGGTGGTGGGCCGAAGGCTTCGACGGAGACAACGGCTTCGCGATCGGGCGGGGCGAGGTCCACCGGGACCTGAAGCTCCAGGACGCGCGCGACCAGGAAGAGCTCGTGCGGGTGCTCCGGGAAGAGGTCGCACCTCTTTATTACGACCGCGACGCTTCGGGGCTCGCGCGAGGGTGGCTTCGCCGCGTGAAGCGCGCGATGGCGACCCTGGGCTGGCGCTTCAACGCCGACCGGATGGTCCGTGACTACGCCAAGGGGGGGTATCTGCCCGCGGCGGGCGTGCAGCTCTCTGAGCCTCGCTGAGCCGCTCCTCGGGACGCGGACGCGGACGGCCTGCGCGCTCTGGCGCGCGGGCCGTCCGCGTCTTGGGGTCGGGGCGGGTTTCGGGATCCGGTCCCGGCCGGGGTCTGGGGCCCGGCGGGTGCGCTCCTCCTCCTCCTCGCTTGTGGGGGCGCGCGCGCGCGCACGCGCACCGATCCGGACGACAGACGGGACGGCCAGCCGCGCGCGCGCACGCGCACGCGCACGTGGACGTGGACGTGGACGTACGTGGACGTGGACGTGGACGTGGACGTGGACGTGGACGTGGACGTGGACGTGGACGTGGACGTGGACGCGGACGCGCACGTGGACGTGGCTGAAGCGATCGTCCCCTGGGAGGTCGTGAGGGACCGGTTGGTCTGCGGGGGGCGTGGATCCGCGCTTCGGCCCCGCCGCGGCCTTGACACGGGTAGGTGCGACGGCTAAACGCCCGCGCGATTCGTGCCCCGGGGACGCTCTCCGGCATCGATGACCCTTTGAAACCCAGCGGAACGCGCGTGGCCTACTTCGATCCGAAGACCATCAGGGTGCTCGGACGGGTCAGCGGGATAGGGCTCGAGCTCGCCATCTTCTTGCTCATCGGCGTGAAGGGGGGCGAGTGGCTCGACCGTCGCTTCGACACCGCCCCGGTGTTGCAGCGGGTCGGCCTCTTCTTCGGCATCTTCGCCGGCTTCTACTCCCTCTGGAAGCTCACCCGCGTCTCCTCTTCGCCTCCCCCCGACCCCAGGTCCTCCGAGTCGGACGAACGCGAAGACCGCCGGGACTCGCGCGACGACGTGCAGTGATGAACCCCCAGCTCACCGATCGCATCTTGCTCGCCACCGCCGCCGGCGGCGTGCTGCTCGTCGGCCTCGCCTTCGCGCTCTTCGGCGCGCCGGCGGCGCTCGCGGCGGCCGTGGGCGCAGGCCTCGCGCTCGCGAACTGGGTCGCCACACGTTTCCTCGCAAAGAACGCCTTCAGCAAGGGCAAGGGCGCGCTCCTCGCGCTCATGGGCTTCAAGACCGGGACGCTCGGGATCCTCTGCTGGATCTGCATCACGCGCCTCGACCTTCACTTCTTCGGCTTCACGCTCGGCATCAGCGCGCTCGTCATCGGCGTCGTGCTCGGTCCGATGCTCACGCCGACCCCACCCGCGGCCGCGCCCGCGGAGGAGATCTGAGCTCAGATGGCGGACACGACGCACGCCGAGGCGCTTCCCGAGCACTGGTCCTGGTTCAGCCTCCTCCCCGAGGGGCTGCAGCACGCGCTCGAAGACTTCGTCGCCGACATCGGCGGCGGCATCGCCGCGAAGCTCGGGCACGCGCCCGAGGAGAAGTGGTTCTTCGGGGGGCGCTTCGAGGTCCTCCACGTCTGGGGCTTCCTCTTCGTCCTCATGCTGCTCAGCTACGTGGGCGTCCGCGCGAAGGCGCGCTTCGGGGACACCAAGAAGGGCATCATTCCCGACGACCGGCTCAACGTGCCGACCTTCGCCGAGCTCTTCACGGGTGGCGTCCTGAACCTGATGACGCAGGTCATGGGCAAGGAGGCCGCCAAGGCGTTCCTGCCGCTCATCGGCACGGCGGCGTTCGTGATCTTCTTCTCGAACGTGCTCGGCCTGATCCCCGGCTTCCTGCCGCCGACCGACAACCTCAACACGACCGCGGCGATGGCGATCGTGATCTTCCTCGCGACGCACTACTACGGCATCAAGAAGCAGGGCATCGGCCCGTACTTGAAGCACTTCATGGGTCCGGTGCTCTTCCTCGCGCCGCTCATCTTCGTCATCGAGCTCATCTCGCACCTCGTCCGGCCGGTCACCCTCGCGGTTCGTCTCACCGCGAACATGTTCGCGGACCACGCGGTGCTCGGGGCGTTCCTCGGCCTCTCGGCGGCCGCCTTCTTCATCCCCTTCCCGGTCGCCGTCTACCTGCTCGGCTGCATCGTCGTGACGGTGCAGACGCTCGTCTTCTGCTTGCTCTCGATGGTCTACATCGGCTCGGCGATCGCCGAGCACGAGCACCACGATCACGGACACGGTCACGCGCACGCTCACTGAGCGCGCGCCACGAAACACACGGTTTCCAGGTTCCGACGCTTCGCCGTCGCCCCCCAAAGAGATGCCTGAGGAGGCTCTTCCCATGAACAAGCTGGTTCTTCGCTCGGTCGGTTTCCTTTCCACCTTCTTCGTCACCTCGATGGCCTTCGCCCAGGACGCCGCGTCGAACGACAGCGACGTCTCGATGTACAAGGCGATGGCGGCGGCCTTCGCGATCGGCGTCGCGGCCTTCGGCGGCTCGCTCGGTCAGGGTCGCGCGGCCTCCGCGGCGCTCGAGGGCATCGCCCGCAACCCGAACGCGGCTGACAAGATTCAGACGCCCCTCATTCTCAGCCTCGCGCTCATCGAGTCGCTCGTCATCTACGCGCTCCTGATCGCGGCCGGCTTCATCGGGCCGCTCGGCTGAGCCAGCCCAGCCCGCGTTCGTCGCGGGGTTGGGGGCGACCCCGACGACGCGAGAGACGGCGCTTCCCTTCCGGGAGCGCCGTTTTTCGCATGGTTCCGACGCACGGCGACGTCGCTGCCTTTGTCCCCGCACGAGCTTGGCGCTAAGCTCCGCTCGTGAGCGACGCATCCGAGACCAAGGGCGGACTCCCTCCGTGGGCCAAGATCGGGCTCGTCCTGCTCTTCCTCGGCGGTGGTGTGGTCTTCCTCCTGCTGAAGAGCGACGCGGGCGACGCCTTCGTCTACTCCCGGACCGTCGACCAGCTCATGGCCGACCCCGACGCCCACCGTGGGCGGATGATGCGGGTCGAGGGGACCCTGCGGCAGGGCTCGATTCGATTCCGCGAGGAGCCCTGCGAGTGGCGCTTCGTCATCGAGAACGAGGGCGCCGACGTCCCAGTGCAGTTCCCGCAATGCGTGGTGCCCGACACCTTCCGCGATGGCTTCGGGATCTCGGTGACGGTTCGTGGCCGCCTCGGGGAGGACGACTCCTTCGTCGCCGACGAGGTCGTGCCCCGCTGCCCGTCGAAGTACGAGATGAACGAGCGGCTGCAGGCGGGCGAGGCGATGCCCCACGACGACGCGGCGCCGTCCTTCGAGGGCGTACCGGACCTCGGCCTCGGCGAGCCGAGCTGAGCTGAGCTGAGCTGAGCTGAGCTGAGCTGAGCCGAGGCGTAGCAAGCCGGTGTGGCGTGGTGGGGTGTGGTGGGGTGTGGCAGAGCCGCGCGGCGCGTGGACCCGACCGACGGTCGCCACGTAGGCTTCGCGCCTGCTGGCGACGGCCCTCAAAGGATGCTGTGTTGACGACGCACGAGGCGCCGCGTACACCCGCGCCGTGTCCGAGGTCCTGCTCGACGCCGAGGCCGTCTCCCGCGCCATCCGCCGCATGGCGTCCGAGATCGTCGAAGCCACCAAGGGAGGCGCCGCGCTCGCGCTCGTCGGCGTCCGCCGCGGCGGCGTGGAGCTGACCGAGAAGCTCCGCGAAGCGATCGCGGCGCAGGAGGGCCGGGTCGTCCCCACCGGGCTCGTCGACATCGCCCTCTATCGCGATGACGCCGCGACCGCGCTCCCCGACCCGAAGATCGGCCCGAGCGTCGTGCCCTTCCATCCGGAGGGCATGGACGTGGTGCTCGTGGACGACGTGCTGCAGACCGGGCGCACGGTGCGGGCCGCCATCGACTGTCTGCTCGACCATGGCCGCCCGAGGCGCGTCTGGCTCGCGGTGCTGCTCGATCGTGGGGGCCGAGAGCTCCCCGTCGCCGCCGACTTCGTCGGGCGGCGCGTCGAGGTCCCCGAGGGGGCCCGCGTGCACGTCTCCTTCGGCGAGGACCCGAAGGCCACCCTCGAGATCGCACGGAGCGTTTGACGACATGAGAGGCTTCCGCTCGCCCCACCTGCTCGACATCGCCTCGCTCGGCCGCCAGGACATCCTCCAAGTACTCGACGCCGCGGAGGTGTTCTTCGAGGTGTCTCGGCGGCCCGTCCGCAAGGTGCCGACGCTCCGCGGCAAGACGGTCATCAACCTCTTCTACGAGGCGTCCACGCGCACGCGCACGAGCTTCGAGATCGCCGCCAAGCGCCTCAGCGCCGACGCCGTGAACATGAGCGTGTCGACCTCGAGCGTGTCCAAGGGCGAGTCCCTCTACGACACCTGCAAGACCCTCGAGGCGATGCACCCCGACCTGGTCATCATCCGGCACCAGGCGAGCGGCGCGCCGCATTACGTCGCCTCGAAGCTCCGCTGCGGGGTGGTCAACGCCGGGGACGGGATGCACGCGCACCCGACGCAGGCCCTGCTCGACGCCTTCACCATCCGCCGCGCCAAGGGGACGCTGGAGGGGCTCTCGATCGCCATCGTCGGCGACATCGCGCACTCCCGCGTCGCTCGCTCGAACGCCGTGCTCCTCCGCTCGTTCGGCTGCGACGTGCGCGTCGTCGGGCCGCGCACGCTCGTGCCGCCGCGCTTCGCGGAGGCCTTCGACGTGCGCGCCTTCGACCGCCTCGAGCCGGCGCTCGAGGGGGCCGACGTCGTGATGTGCCTGCGCATCCAGCGCGAGCGCCTGAGCGCCGCGCTGCTCCCGAGCCTGCGGGAATACAGCCGCACCTTCGGCATCGGCGCCGCGCAGCTCGCGCTCGCGAAGCCGGACGCGATCGTCATGCACCCCGGCCCGATGAACCGCGGCGTCGAGATCTCCGCCGAGGTGGCGGACGGGCCGCGCAGCGTGGTGCTCGATCAGGTGGAGGCCGGCGTCGCCGTGCGCATGGCGGTCCTCTACCTGCTGGCCGGCGAGGCCGAGCGGCCGGGGGTCGAGGCCGAGGGGGCGGCTTGAGCGCGGTCGCGACCGGACTCGACCGGGTCGCGGCCGGGGACCCGGAGGCGCTCGCGCCGATCGCGGGGCGCCGCGTCGGGCTACTCGCGCACCCCGCCAGTGTCGATCGCCGGCTCCGGCACGCGCTCGACATCCTCCGCGAGGTCGCCGACGTGCGCGTGCTCTTCGGCCCCGAGCATGGCTGGGCCGGCACCGCCCAGGACATGATCGCGAGCCCCTTCCTCGCCGAGGACGCGCGCGCCGTCGGGGCGCGCGAGGCGCCGCGCTTCGTGTCGCTCTACGGCGAGACGGCGGCGGAGCTCTCCCCGCGTCCCGAGGACCTCCAGGGCCTCGACGCCGTCATCGTCGATCTCCAGGACGTCGGCAGCCGCTACTACACCTTCGTGTGGACGAGCGCGCTCCTGATGCGCGCCGCAGCCGCGCTCGGCGTCCAGACCGTCGTGCTCGACCGGCCGAACCCGCTCGGGGGCGAGGTCGTCGAGGGGATGCCGCAGCGGCCCGGCTATCGGTCGTTCGTGGGTCTCTACGACGTCGCCGTGCGCCACGGGCTCACGCTCGGCGAGGTGCAGCGGCTCGTCGCGGCCCGCGAGGGGCTCGCCGAGGACGCGCTGCACGTCGTGACGATGAGCGGGTGGCGGCGGTCGATGTACTTCGACGAGACGGGCCTGCCGTGGGTGCTCCCCTCGCCCAACATGCCGACGCTCGACACCGCGCTCGTCTACCCCGGCGGCTGCGTCCTCGAGGGCACGACGCTCTCCGAGGGCCGCGGCACCACCCGCCCCTTCGAGATCTGGGGGGCGCCCGGCGTCGAGGGGAGGGCGCTCGCGGCGATCGAGGCGCCCGGCGCGGCGCTCCGGCCGCTCGCCTTCGAGCCGACCTTTCAGAAGCACGCCCGCTCGACGTGCGGTGGGGTGCAGGTGCACGTCACCGACCGCGCGGCGTTCCGGAGCTACGCGGCCTATCTGCGGTGGGTCGCGGCCGCGATCGCGCAGCTGCCGGAAGGCGTCTTCCCGTGGCGGACGGAGGTCTACGAGTACGAGACGAGCCGCCCCGCGATTGACCTGCTGACCGGCGGGCCCGAGTACCGGCAGCTCGTGAACGCGCGCGGCGCGCTCGACGAGTACCTCGCGCGGGACGAGGAGGGCGCCCGGGCCTTCGACCAGCGCCGGCGCGAGGCCTTCCTCTACGGCTGAGCCCGCGTCCGAGGCCCCGTGGGGAGGGGCTGGCGACCTGGCGACCTCATGGGAAGCTGAGAAGGCCCGCGCTCCAGAGGTTGTTCACGAAGTGGAGCGCGATGGCCGCGCCCACGCGGCCCGTGAGCCGTCGGCCGAGCCCGAAGAAGAGGCCCGCGAAGAAGATGAGGCCGAGCCGGCTCACGAGATCGGCCGAGAGGCCCGAGGTGACGATCCAGCCCGGCACGTGGAGGAGCGCGAACGCGGCGGCCGTCACGAGCCACGTCGTGCGCTCGTCGACGCCAGCGTCGACGAGCCTCGTCCAGAGCACGCCGCGGAAGAGCAGCTCCTCGAGGACCGGCGCGATCACGACGATCGTCAGCGTCGCCTCCGACCATGGATCCTGCCGCGGGGGCGTGGGTCCGGCGAGCGCGCTCACGCCAACCCAGACCAAGGCCGCCCCGGCGATCGCCGCCCAGGTCCGCCACGATCCCCGCGCCGCGTCGCCCCACCACCCACGCAGCCCTAGGATCGCAGCGCTCGCGCCGACCCAGAGCGTGAGCTTGGCGACGAGCCAATATACGAACGCATCGCTCGCACCTGCGCCGAGCAGCGCACGCGACGCGAGCCACGCGAGCACCCACCCCGGATAGACGATGACGACCCAGAGGACCACGCGGCGGCGCGCGTCCCTTCGTTCATCGTCGTCGTCGGTCATCGCGTGTCGATGATGCCGGAGCTCTCCGTCGACCGGGAAACGATCGCCATCCATGCCTCGCCAGGGACTCTCGAGCGGTTCAACGTGAAGCAGCGGCCCTCGAGGCGGTTCCGCGCAACGGTTCCGCGCAACGGTTCCGCGCAACGGTTCCGAGCAACGAGGGGCAGGCCAAAGCGGCCCAGGCCGCGATCGAGGTCGAGGACCACGATCAACCGATCAAGACTCCTGTGGCGAGGCGAGTCGTTTCCGCGCGGGTGAACGCGGTGGACGCGGCTACTCTCGGCGCCGTGCTGCTCGAGGGGCGATACCGCTACGTGCGAGAGCTGGGGCGTGGGGGGGCCGGGAGGGTCGTGCTCGCGCAGGACGTGGTGGGCGGCGGAGAGCGCGCGCTCAAGATCGTCGCCGCCGAGGCGCGCGGCATGCTCGAGCTCGAGCTCGACCTGCTCCGTCGCGTCGCGCACCCGAGCCTCGCGCGCGTCTACGAGCTCCTCTACCTGACGAGCGCGACGCCCGCCCCTTTCCACCTGCCGGGCGAGGCCGCGGTGCTCGTGCAGGAGCACGTCGAAGGACGCGCGAGCGACGAAGCGCTCGAGGCGTTCGAGCCCGGCGAGGAGGCTCGGTGGCGGCTCGCGCTCCGCGCCGCGCTCGACGTCGCGTCCGCGCTCGCGGCGCTGCACGAGCTGGGCGTCGTCCACGGCGACGTCTCGCCTTCGAACGTCCTCGTGCGGACGCGGGAGGACGAAGCGACCTTCGCGACGCTCATCGACCTCGGACTCGCCGGGCCGCCGCTCGCGGCGGATGGTCGGGTGCGCGGCACGCCCGGGTACCTCGCTCCCGAGGCGGCGACCGGTGTGCGGAGCGTTGGGACGGATCTCTTCGGGCTCGGGGCGACGCTCCATCGGTGGCTCGTCGGCGGGAGCCCTCGGACGATCACCGGCGACCCATGGCTCGGCGGCCCTTCGATCGACGGGGAGTCGTTCGCGGGCGCGCCCGAGGTCCCGGCGGCGCTCCGTGACGTGGTCGCGGACCTGCTCGCCCTCGACCCCGCCGAACGTCCGCGCTCCGCCACGGAGGCATGGGAGAGCCTCGCGCGCGTTGCCGAGGCCTTCGGGGTCGCGAGGTCCTCGGCGTCCCTCTCGTCGAGCTCGACGAGCTCGTCGAGCTCGACGAGAGGGCGAGGGCTCGCCGCGCTCCACGCCCCGTGGATCGGTGACGTCGAGCGCCTCGAGGCGGCGGCGCGGGCGCTCGACGAGCGCGCGGGGCCCTTCGCTGGCGTGCTGATCGTCAGCGGTCCGCGCGCCAGCGGTAAGACGCGGTTCGCGCGCGAGGTGACGGCGCGGCTCCAGGCGCGGCGACGGGCGCGCGGCGAGGCGGTGCCGACCTTCGTGATCGCGCAGGGAGAGCTTCCCCGCTTCGACGCGCGCGCGGCCGCGGTGTTGGCCCGCGGCGTCGACGACGCGGAGCTCGTGGCCTACGTGCGGGCCGAGGCGCTCGCGGGGCTCGAGCGCTTCGTGATCGGGGAGCGCGCGGCGCGCGACGAGGCGGTGCACGACGAGGCGGTGCGCGACGGGGCGCTGCACGCCGAGGCGGTGCGCGATGAGGCGGTGCGCGACGAGGCGGTGCGCGACGAGGCGGTACGCGACGAGGCGGTGCGCGACGAGGCGGTGCGCGACGAGGC
>JAHBWH010000097.1 GCA_019637115.1 Myxococcales bacterium
CGCGGGGATCGTGGGCGCGCGCGCGGCGGGCGAGCGCGTCGAGGTGTTGCGCCCGAGCGCGGAGCGAGCTGCGGAGGGCGTCGCGCAGGCGCGCCTCGACGCGGAGGAGCTGCGCGCGGGCGTCTCCGATGGGCCGACGCGCGTCGCCGAGGCGTCGCATGGCGCGCTCCATCGAGAGGCGCTTGCCTTCGAGGCGCGCCATCATCGCGGCGACGAGGCGCCGCTCGAGGCCCCGCACCTCGGCGACGAGCGCGTCGCGCGCGGGCACGACCAGCTCGGCCGCGTTCGAGGGCGTCGAGGCGCGCGCGTCGGCGACGAGCTCGGCCAGGCTCACGTCGCTCTCGTGTCCGACGCCGCAGACGACGGGCACGCGGCAGGCGGCGACCGCGCGGCAGACCGCCTCGTGGTCGAAGGCCCAGAGGTCCTCCGCGCTCCCGCCCCCTCGGCACACGATGACGACGTCCAGGTCGGGCACGCGCTGGATGGAGGCGATCGCCTCGACGATCGAGCGCGGCGCGGACTCGCCCTGGACGATGCAGTCGGCGACGACGAGGCGCAGCGGGCAGCGAGCCTGCGCGACGCGGATGACGTCCTGGAGCGCCGCGCCTTGGCGGCTCGTCACGACGCCGACGGTCTGCGGGAGGCGAGGGAGCGGGCGCTTGCGCTCGGCGGCGAAGAGGCCGTCCGCGTCGAGGCGCTGGCGGACGCGCTCGCGCCGCTGCGCGAGGTCGCCTTCGCCCGCGGGCAAGACGACCCGGACCTGCATCTGGAAGCTGCCGCGCGGCTCGAAGAGCGTCAGGTTGCCACGGACCTTGAGGCGGGCGCCGTCGCGGATGGGGACCTTCACCCGGGCGGCGTCGTTCGCGAAGAGCACGCACGAGAGCATGGCCGGCTCGCGCTCGTCACTGAGCGCGAAGTAGACGTGGCCGAAGCGGCTCTCCTTGGCCTGGCTGACCTCCCCCTCGACCCAGAAGTCGCGAAAGGTCTTCTCGAGGCATTGGCGCGCGGCGCGGTTGACCTCGGCTACGCGGAAGACGCGCGGAGCCTCCGCGGCGTCGCCCGCCGCGCGAGCCGCTCCGCCCGCCGCGGGACCGCCCGCGCCGGGAGGTCGCTGGCCCCAAGGGCGGCGCGGTCCATCCGTCACGCGCGGGGCCTACCACCGACGCCCGCGGGGCGCAGCCCGCGCGCTCCCGGTCGATCCTCGTCACCGGAGCGAGCGCCTGTGTCCGGGTCCGGGTCCGGGTTCGGGTCCGCGTCCGCGTCGGTGTGCGCGTCCGCGTCGGTGTGTGCGTCCGCGTCGGTGTGCGTGTCCGCGTCGGTGTGCGCGTCCGTGTCGGTGTCCGTGTCGGTGTCCGTGTCCGGGTCCGTGTCCGGGTCCGTGACCGTGACCGTGACCGTGTTCGTGACCGTGACCGTGTCCGTGTCCGTGACCGTGTCCGTGTCCGGGTCCGGTCCGTGACCGGGTCCGGGTCGGTGGTCCGGGTGTCCGGGTCCTTGTCCGGGTTGGTGTCCGGTCCTCCGAGGCGCGAGCCGCTCAGCTTCTCGGCAGCTGCGCGGCGGCTGCTGCGATCGCCTCGCGCAGCCACACGTGGGCCGGGTCGTGGTCGAAGCGCTCGTGCCAGAAGAGGTGGTTCGGGAAGCGCTCGAGGGGGATCGGCGGTGGGAGCACGCGGAGGCCGCCGTGGCGCGCGAACGCGCGGGCGAGCCGCGAGGGGGCGGTGAGCACGAGGTCCGACGACGCGACGACGAGCGGGGCGGCGGCGAAGCTCTGGACGCGCAAGGCGACGTGGCGCTCGAGGCCCCGCTCGGCCAACGCGCGGTCGACGATGGTCGCGCCTCGACCCTGCGGGCTGATGAGCGCGTGGCCGAGGGCCACGTAACGCGCGAGCGAGAGGCGCTTGCCGACGTCCGGGTGGTCCTCCCGCACGAGGCACGCGAAGCCGTCGTCGAAGAGCTTGCGGCGCTTCAGGAGCCCGAGGTCGCGGAACGAGGGGTAGATCGCGATGTCGACCTCGCCCCGCTCGAGCATGCCTTCGAGGGCGTCCTCCGGAAACGAGAGCACGCTGAGGGAGAGGCGGGGGGCGGCGGCGCGGAGCGCTGGGACGAGGGTGGGAGAGAGCACGACCGCGACGTAGTCGGTCGTCGCCAGGCGGACCTCGCGCGTGCTGGTCGCGGGGTCGAAGCGCGGATCGTCTGCGAGCGCCTGATCGAGCGTGACCAACCCGGTGCGAAGGGGCCCGACGAGCGCGAGGGCGCGGGGGGTCGGGGTGAGCCCGCCGCGCCCCCGCACGAGGAGCGGATCGTCGAAGGTCTCGCGCAGCGCGCGGAGGGAGTGGCTGACGGCAGAGACCGTGACGCCGAGGCGCTGGGCCGCCCGGGTGACGCTCCCGAGCTCGAGGAGCACGTCGAGCGTGACGAGCAGGTTCAGGTTCGCGCGCGCGAGCCGGGCGTGGTCCATCGCCCGAGCATGACTTGAGAGATACTCAAGTCGAGATGAAGAGCCATCGCTTCGCTCAAGGCGTGCCGCGCCCCAGAGTGGCTGGGTCGGAGGCGAGCGTCGCCCCGCGAGGAGAACGTCATGACCATCTTGATCGCCACGCCCAACGGAAACATCGGTCGCCCGCTCGCGAGCCAGCTGCTCGACGCGGGAGCGTCGCTCGTGCTCATCGCGCGAGATCCCGCGAAGGTCGCGGACCTACAGGCGCGCGGCGCCCGGGTCGTGCAGGGGAGCCTCGACGACCCTGCCACCTTGGCCCGCGCCTTCGAAGGCGTGAGCGACGCCTTCTGGCTGACGCCGCCGACCTTCCGGCCGGATTACCGCCAATGGGCGCTCGACACCGCAGCGGCGGCCGCCGCCGAGGCGAAGAAGAGCGGCGCTCGGGTGGTGGTGCTCTCGAGCGTCGGCGCCCACCAAGCCGGCAACGGGCCGGTCTCCGTGGTGGGCGAGGTCGAGGGGGTGCTGCGTGCCGCGCTGCCCGACGTGCTCGCCCTGCGCCCGGCGTATTTCTTCGAGAACTTCCTGCGCGACGCCGCGACGATCGCGGCGCAGGGGGCCTGGTACGGCCCCACACCTGCCGGCCGCGCGATGCCGATGGTCGCCACGAAGGACATCGCGGCGGTCGCGGCCGAGGAGCTCCGCGCGGCGTGGCGTGGACATCGGATCCGCGGCGTGCACGGCCCGGCCGACCTGACGATGGCCGAGGTCGCGGAGGCCTTCTCGGAGGCGCTCGGGCGGGAGGTGCGCTACGTCGAGGTGCCGCTCTCGGCGGCGCTCGAGGCGATGGCGGGGGCCGGCGCGCCCGATTTCGTGGTCGCGCTCTACGCGGAGCTGCTCGACGGCTTCGTCACTGGCCGCACGGACCCTGCC
This sequence comes from Myxococcales bacterium, assembly GCA_019637115.1. Classification (GTDB taxonomy): domain Bacteria; phylum Myxococcota_A; class Polyangia; order Polyangiales; family Houyiibacteriaceae; genus JACKEH01. The sequence continues at coordinate 3,368 of JAHBWH010000097.1, forward strand.
GAGCCACGCACGCGCGAGACGACCACGCCGACCACGATCGCCGAGTTCGCTCGCGACGTGCTGCGGCCGGCCTTGGCCCGCTGAAGGGCCCCGCGCACGAGAGGCTGGTGGCCGCGCGGTCGCGGAGCTCCTCGTGAGGTGCTGGGGCCGTGGTGGGCCGATGCCGCGTCGATCTGCCCCTTCCAGCATCGCGGCGAGGGGCGGGCGCCGACCGCGGCCGTGGCGGAGCACACTCCCTACGGCTGCGGTCCGTCGTGAACCGGGGTTGGACGGAGTCTTCACCTCCGGCGTAACGGCGGAGGCCCGGCCGCCGACCACGGCTCATGCTCTCGGCCGCCGGCCGCGTCACCCTCCTCGCCGCCTCCAGCTTGACGGTCATGTCGAGCGCGACGATCGCGCCCGCGCTGCCCGCCATGCAGCGGCACTTCGAGGGCGCGGAGCCGACGTGGGTCGGGCTCCTGCTGACGTTGCCGGGGCTCGCCATCGCGCTGCTCGCGATCCCCCTCGGGCGCGTCGTCGATCGGGTCGACCGGCGGTGGGTGCTGGCGGGCGGGGCGACCGTGTATGCGATCATGGGCAGCGCGGGGCTCTGGCTCGACGACCTCACGCTGCTGCTCGTCAGCCGAGGTGTGCTGGGGATCTCGGTCGCGGCGGTGATGACGAGCGCGACGGCGCTCATCGCCGACTATTTCGGCGGCCTCGAGCGCGCGCGTTTCCTCGGCGTGCAGGCGTCGTTCATGTCGTTCGGCGGCGTGGTCTTCCTCTTGGCGGGCGGCGCGCTCGCGGACTGGACCTGGCGCGGCCCTTACGGCGTCTACCTGGCCGCCGTCCCCGTCGCGCTCTTCGCGGTGCTCGCGCTGCCGCGTCCCTCGCCGACGAGCGCGCACGGGCTGGAAGCACCCGCTCAGGTCACCGCTTGGCGGCCCATCTTCGGGCTCGGCCTGGCGGCGTTGCTCGCGATGATGCTCTTCTACACGATCCCGGTGCAGGTGCCCTTCGACCTCGAGAGGCGGCTCGGGCTCGGCGGCAGCGCCGCGGGCGTCGCGATCGCGATCGGCACGCTCAGCGGCGGCCTCGCGAGCCTGACCTTTGGTCGCCTCGTCCACCGCTTCGGGCCCGTGGCGCTCCTCGGCGTGACGTTCCTCGCGATGGGCGCTGGGCTCGCGGGGGTCGGGCTCGTCTCGAGCTACGCAGGCGTGCTCGTCGCGATCGCGATCGGCGGCGTGGGCATGGGCCTGATGATGCCCAACCTCAGCCAATGGACGGTGCGCCTCGCCTCCCCCGCGCATCGCGCGACGGCGATCGGAGTGGTGGTGATGGGTGTCTTCCTCGGGCAGTTCGCGTCGCCGCTCGTCAGCCATCCGCTCGTCGCGGCGCTCGACGGCCCGGCGGCGTTCCTCTGCCTGGGGGCGGTCGCGGGGTTGCTCGGCGTCGTCGTGCTGCTCCGCGGGCTCGCGGTGGACGGTGCCGAGCCCGTCGACGTGAGGCTCGGTTCGTCCTGAGCTCATCGGAGGGGCTGTTCGCGTCGCCGCTCGCTGCGCGCGTTCGGTAGGACGGCTCACCAAGAAGGGCCGAGCTTCCTTCCTGGCGTCGCGCGCGGGGATCGGTGAGGTCGAGGCTCGGAGTGAGCTGGACGAGAGCCGGACGCTCGCACCTCTCGAAGTCGTCGCCCCTCGAAGTCGTCGCGCCGCTTCGAGGGCCGAGCCAGCAGGATCGCGGAGCGAGCTCAGCGGAGCAACGGGGCGCCGACGAGGGCTTGGGCGGCGAGGCCGGCGAACGCCGCCGCGACGGCGCGGGGGAGGCTGAGGCCGTGCGTGGCGCGCACGGCCACGACCGCGAGGGAGACGGTCCAGGCGAGCGAGAGCGGAACGTAGAAGCGCATCGCCGGCGCGAGCGCGTCGAAGCCCGCCGCCCCGTAGACGACGAGGTCCGGGACGACCCACAGCGCGACGTTCGGGACGGCGAGGGCGAGCGCGCCGGTGCCGAAGCTCGCACCGAGCGCGCCGTGGCCGCCGAGCGCGCGCGCGAGGGAGCGGCTCGCGAGCGCGAAGGCGAGCGCCATCAGCGCGCGCACCGGGAGCACGAAGAGGGCCTCCGCCGCGTAGTAGTCCGCGCGCGGGATGGGCACGACGAGCGGACCGCTCGGTGCGTGGCCGTCGATCGCGAGCCAGGCGAGGAGCGCGGCCGAGAGCAGCCCCTGCGCGATCAACGCGAGGCCGCCCGCGCGGTGGGGGCGCTCGGCGTTCGCGACCCGCGCCATGGCGCGGGAGGGGGCGGTGACGAGATCGGTGAGCACGGTTCAATTCGAGGGCGGTCGAAGCTAGGCTCGCACGCGTGCGGTCGCGAGCAAGCGCGTGACGGGAGCGCGGTCGCTCGACGTTGGCCTCACGGGAGAACCTCAATGCAGGCTCGGACGACGCGGGTGGCTCGGAGTTGGAGGGCGGTCGTCACGCTGGCGGCGCTGGTCGGCGCGTGCGGCGGCGACGATGATGGCCCGGACGTGGACGGCGGAGGCGACGCGGTCGACGCTTCGCGAGACGCAGCAGGCGGCGACGGTTCGGGAGGAGACGACGCGGGCGCGGTCGACGCCGGTCGCGTCGACGCAGGACCCGCGCCCGAGGCCTGCCGCGTCACGCCCGCGTTCGACGAGGGCGTGACCTACGAGCGCACGCTCTACGTCGCGCCAGGGGGCAGCGGCGACGGCACGATGGGGAACCCATTCGGCACGATCCGCGCGGCGGCGATGGCGGCGACGCCCGGGACGCGCATCCTCGTGGCCGCCGGCAGCTACGGGCAGGCGATGTTGCCGAGCTTGCGCGGCGAGCCGGGGCGGCCGATCGCGATCGTCGGCGAGGGAGAGGTCGTGATCGACGGCGGCGCGGGCATCGGGCTCGGCTTGAGCGACGGCCAATACGTCGTGCTGCAGGGCCTCACGCTGCGGGCGGGGGTGCATGGCATGAACCTCGACGACGGCGGGAGCTACGACACGCCGGCGCATCACCTCGTGCTCCGCGACATCACGATCCCGAGCGCGGGCTCGGGCGGCAACAACGACTGCATCAAGATGAGCGGCGTCGACGACTTCTGGATCCTCGACAGCGACATCGCGGGCTGCAACCGCGGGGAGCTGGTCGACATGGTCGGCTGCCATCGCGGGGTCATCGCGGGCAACTACTTCCACGAGCCCGTCGGCAACGGCGTGCAGGCGAAGGGTGGCAGCAGCGACATCCTCATCACGGGCAACCGCTTCGAGCGCATCCCCGGCCGCTCCGTGAACGCCGGCGGCTCGACGGGCCTCGAGTACTTCCGTCCGCTCGACGCGCCCCACGAGGCCGCGCGCATCCACGTGCTCGCGAACGTCTTCGTCCGTGGGGGCGCAGAGAGCGGCGCGGCGGTGGCCTTCGTCGGCTGCGACGCCTGCGTGTTCGCGCACAACACGGTGATCGAGCCGCAGAGCTGGGTCGCGCGTGTCCTGCAAGAGTCGACGGATGCGCGCTTCGTTCCTTCGCGCGACGGCGTCTTCTCGAACAACGTCATCGTGCTCGACACGAGCGACCTCCGGACGTTCTTCAACGTCGGCGCGAACACGGCGCCGGAGACCTTCCGCCTCGAGCGCAACCTCTGGTACGCCGTCGACCAGGGCGCGGGGTGGACGCCGAGCTACGCGAGCCTGCCGGCCGAGATCGACCCGATCGTGCAGATGGATCCCGCGCTCGTCGATCGCGCGGGGGGGAACTACCGGCTCGGCGCGGAGAGCCCGGCGCGCGGCGCGGGCAGGCCGATCGCGCCCTCGCTCCCGCCGGACATGGACCGCCGTTGCTTCGCGGACCCGCCGAGCCTCGGCGCGTACGAGCATGCGCCTTGAGTCGACGTGTTGGAGCCGACACGAACCCCACTGGCATCGACACCCGCGGGAGCGGCGCGCTAGGGTCTGGCGATGACTCGTTCGAACGGCTCGGAGCGTAGCTTCGCGGCTGCCGCGGTGGGGTTGTTGGCGGTCGCGCTCGCGTGCGGGGGCGACACGGAAGGCGCCGACGCGGCGCTGCACGACGCGGGCGGACTCCCCGATGGCTCGTCGGCTGACGCCGCGCTGAGCGACGGAGCGACGCTGAGCGACGGAGCGACGCCCGACGCCGCCGCGCCTCGTGGGACGCTGCCGCTCGTGGTCGAAGCGGATCGCGGACCGATGGACGACGCCGTGGTCTCACTCGGTGTGCCGTTCCCACCGGGCGCGCTCCGCGCGGCCGAGCAGCTCCGGGTCCTCGAGGGCGACGGCAGCGAGCGCGAGGTGCACGTCGAGGTGCTCGCGCGCTGGCCAGCGGACGCTTCCATCCGCAGCGCGCTCGTCGCCTTCCGGACCACGCTGGCGAGCGGCGCGGAGGAGCGGCTGACCCTCGAGTACGGCGTGCCGCGGACCCGGAGCACGTCCGAGCCGCTCGAGGCGGCGCCGGACGGCCCCGCCGTCGCGCTGCTCCCCGCGGCTTGGTATACGCGCTCGGGCGTCAGCGGTGCGCACGTCACGCTTGCCGAGAACGCTCGCTTCGAGGCGTTCGATGTCGAGGTCGAGCGGCGCCTCGATTCGATGTCGCCGCCCTTCGAGAGCTACGGCGTCAGCTGCGCCGGCACCAACGAGCACCGCACCTACTACGACAGCCCGCACGCGCTCTGGCAGCGCTTCCTGCGCGGCGCAGACGCCGCGCGCTACCGACGCGCGCGCGAGGAGTCTCGTTGGTTCCGAGAGAACGAGGTCCGCTGGGTCGAGGGCCGCGCGATGGCGGTGCAGATCTGCCAGGCCGAGAGCTGGACGCCCGAGCAGAAGCTCGACTGGGGCGTGCTCCGGCGCATGACCTCGCAGGGGATGCTCGACGACTACCTATTGAGCGGTGATCCGGCGGCCCGCGAGGTCGTCGTCGGCTTCGGTGAAGCGTTCGTCCGGAACCTCCCGGTGCTGCGCGGCGGGCGCGAGAACACGCTGCTGGTCACCGAGCGGAACATGGCCTGGACCCTCGTCGGGGTGGCGACCTATTACGCGCTCGATCCACGGGAAGAGGTCTCTGCTGCGCTGCGCTCGTTGGTCGACGAGACGATCGCCTGGCAGGGGGCCAGCGGCGCTTTCGAGCACGACATCGTCCGCCCCGATCCCAGCGAGTGCAGCGACGGCCCGGCCGGCGGCTCGCCATTCATGACCTCGCTGCTGATCGACGCGCTGATGGACACGCACGCGCTGACCGGCGACGCGCGCCTGGTCGACGTGGTCCGCGAGAGCGCGCGCTGGTTCCGCGACGACGCGGCGACGCCGGACGGGCGCGCCTTCCGCTACCTCTGGGGCTGCAACTCGAACGACTACGCCAGCAGCACCGTCGCGGACCTGAACCTGTTGATCGTGCACGTCTTCGGCGCGGCGTACGCGCTCACCGGCGAGGACGAGTGGCTCGAGGCCGGAGATCGCTTCGCCGACCATGGACTCAGCGCGATCTTCGTGCGTCGGCCCAAGCAGTGGAACCAGGCGACCCGCGCGTTCCCTCGCTACATGGGCTACCGCGCGGCCGGCCGCGCGCCCTGACGGGTTCGCGGCGCGCGCCGTCGACGAGGCGTAGGATGTCTTCCTGCGCCAGGCCGCCGCGTCCTGCGAGCCAGCTCCCTCGGAGGCCGGCACGGCTCCACGGTCGCCGCGCGCTACCCGATCCAGCGGGTGACGATGTCGGCGAGGACCTCGGTGCCCCAGCGGAAGCCTTCGACGGGGATGCGCTCGTCGTGGGCGTGGAAGAGGTCGGCGAAGCGCAGGCCCTTCGGGAGCTTCACGGGCGCGAAGCCGACCCAGGTGGTGCCGATCTGTGCGAAGCCCTTCGCGTCGGTGAAACCCGGCAACATGTAGGGCACGACGGGGCAGCCGGGGGCGCGGTCGGCCATCACCTGCTCGATGGTCGCGTAGAGGGGGGTCTTCCACGGCGTGGCCTCGACGGCGGGCATCGTGTGGTCGACCTCGAGGGTGACGTCGTCCCCCAGCACGTCCCGGAGCTCGCGGAGGAAGTCCGTCTCGCTCTGGCCGGGGAGCAGGCGGCCGTCGATCTCGCAGCTCGCGCGGCCGGGGATGACGTTGACGCTGTCGCCCGCGCGGAAGACGGTGGGGCTCGCGGTGTTCGAGAACATCGCGAGAAGGCCGAGCTTGACGGTGGGGTCGGGGATCCGGTCGACGAGCGCGCGCAGCATGGCGGGCTGCGCGGCGAGCCCCGCGGCCAGCTCGCGGAGCCCGGGGACCTGCGGGGCGAGCGCGTCGACGACGGCGCCGAGGAAGGCCTCGACGATCGGCGTCCGGTGGACGGGGAGCGCGGTCGGGTGGAGGCGCGCGACCTTCTCGGCGAGGCGGAGCAAGGCGCTATCGGCGCGGGGCATCGAGCCGTGGCCGGGCGGGCCGTCGACGGTCGCCTTCAGCCAACAGACGCCCTTCTCGGCGACCTGTACGGGGTAGAAGGTTTTGCCGCCGAGGTGGAGCGAGAAGCCGCCGCCTTCTCCGAGCGCGTACTCGCCGTGCACGAGGTCTCGGTGCTCGCGGCAGAGCCAGAGGCTGCCCGCGCGGCAGCCCTGCTCCTCGTCGGCGACGGCTGCGAAGATCAGGTCGCGGCGGGGTCTCACCTTCTCGCGCGCGAGCCGCGTGATGACGGCGAGCGACATCGCGACGTGGTTTTTCATGTCGACCGCGCCGCGGCCGTAGAGGCAGCCATCGTCGCCGACGACGCCGTCGAAGGGCGGGTGGGTCCACCGGTCGGGCTCGACCGGCACGACGTCGAGGTGGCCCGTGAGCACCAGCGGTGGCAGCTCGCCCGTGCCCTTCAGGCGCGCGACGACGTTCGCGCGCTTCTCCGACGAGACGAGCATTTGGGGCTCGAGGCCGGCCTCGCGGAGCTCTTGCGCGACGAGGTCGGCGGCGTCGCGCTCGTCGCCGGGCGGGTTCACGCTCGGGATGCGCAGCAGGCGCACGAGGAGATCGAAAGCGTGGTCGGCGAGGGCGGCGTCGGCGATCGGGGGCGAGCTCATCGGCGGGAGCATGCGGACGAAGAGGCAGTGGGGGCAAGCGCGTCGGCCGCGAGCGACAACGGCGAGGTGATGGCGCAGCGGCGCGTACCGGAGGACACGGACACGGACACGGACACGGACACGGACTTCAAGCCGAGACGCGACCGCGCTTGTCGTCGGGCCGTCGGTCCGGCAGGGTCGCAGCGATGCGCACGTTCTTCGCTTCGCTGCCCGCCTCGCTCGTCCCGTTCGTCCTGCTCGCCCTGCTCGTCGGCTGCGGGTCGTCCACACAGGTCACGACCGTCAACGTCTCGAACGTCACCCAGAACGTCAGCGTGGCGTGGGGAGAGGCGGGCCCCTCGCGTCAGGTCGACTTCGACGACCCGCGGCTCGCGCGCGCCATGGAGGAGACCACCACGCTCGTCGGGCGCACGGTCGACTTCCGCTTCGACGTGCGCATGATGCCGCGGCCGGTCGAGGGCTTCTTCGAGTCGTTCTTCGAGCGCTACGTCGGGCGCATCCCGCGCGACCTCGCGCAGCTCGCGCGCCGCGACGCAGACGTCTTCGCCTACGGGCTCGCGCATTTGCGTGCGATCCACTTCGACTACGACGGCTCCGTGCGGGATCCGGACCTCACCTTCGAGCAGGCCGAGGGTATCCTGCGGATGCGCATGAGCGGGGGCGAGCTCGTGCCCTCGGGCGCGATGAGCTACGCGCTCCGGCGCGCCTATCTCGAGCACCTGCGCCGCACCTACGCGGGCGCGCAGATCGATCGCCTCGAGCAGGCCGACCTGCCCCACTACTTCCGCTACGTGCGCGAGATCGGCGATCGCGGCGACCGGGAGGCGCGCGCGAAGATGATGCTCGACGTGCTGGCGCTCGACGAGCGGCTTCAGCGCGAGCGCGGTGTGGACGAGCTGCGCGCCGCGGTGCGGACCTTCCTGCTGCGCAAGGCAGACCAGATCCGACACGAGCATCAGCGCCGCGGGGCCGAGCTCGCCGCGCTGCCGCCTTCTTCGCCGTGGCACGAGGCCGAGCGCGCGTTCGTCGCCTTCGTCCAGCGCGAGTGGCCGCGCCTTGGCCCCGACGAGCAGCGGCGCCTGCTCGGCAGCGTCTTCGTCCGCCGCTTCAACGCGGGGCGCGAGGGCGACCCATTCCTGCGCGAGCCCTTCCCCGGCCTCGACCGGCTCGCGCTTGCCCTCGACGTGATCGACCGGTGGGCCCGCGACGGTCACCCGCGGCCTTACCCGGTCAGCGAGCGCGACGCGCAGCAGCGGCTCTACGACGACGTCGTCTGCGCGCCTCGGCGCTACCAGCAGCACCGCTACCAGCGGTCGCGCTGCGACAGCGAGGTCTACCGCTTCGCCTCGACCGATCCGGAGCAGCGCGCGCGCCTGCTCGACGAGGTGCGTCGTCGGCGCGATCCCGCGCTGACGGAGGCGCTCATCGCGAACCTGAAGTGGATCTCGAGCCCTTTCCTCCTCGACGCCTGGCGCCACTTCGAGGACGACGCCGAGCATTGGGCCATCGCCACGCGCGTGATCGCGGATCTCACGCACCACAGCGGGGCGGGCAACCACGCCGAGCTCTACGACGACGCCGCGCGGCTCTGGCGCGCGCGGCCCGACCGGCGAGGGGCGCTGCTCTACGTGCTCGCGCAGATCGACTACCCGACGCGCAGCCGTTTGGTCCAATGGGATCGCTTCGACCGGGTCTTCGGCGCGCCTGCGACCCGCGCCGACCTCGACGTCTTCCTCTCGCACGGCGAAGAAGCGGTCGTGCGCATCCCCGCGATCGTCCCGGCGCTCGCGCGGAACGTGAACGTGGGCGACGCGCTCGTACCGCACCTCGACCCGCTGATCGCCGACGACGGCATGCGACGCCGACACAGCTTCTTCCCACACAACATGCTCCGGGACCTCGTCCAGGCCCTGCGCGAGCGCCGCGACACGGCGAGCCTCACGTCGCTGCGGCGCTACCTTCAGCAGCGGGCGACGGCGCACCCCTCGGAGGCACGGGGGCTCGAGACGTTGATCCAGATGTCTGGCCGCTGATCGGCGCCTTTCTCTTGCTGCGCGCATCGGGGGTCGCGCGCTCGCCGGCGCGCAACGCTGCGCCGTGCAGCGCGATCGTCGCGTACTCGGGTCGGCCGGCGGTCGCGAGCCGGCCACCGGTGTGAGGGAGCGCGCAGCCCGCGTCACGGCATCTGCGCGGATCGGGCGCGAGGGTCTCGTGTACCCTATGGCTGGGATGATGACGATGAGGTGGAGCATGCGGTGGGTCTCGAAGGGCTGGATGTTGGTGCTCGGGCTCGTCGCCTGCGACTGCAGCTCGACCCCCTCACCGACGCGGCCGTGCGAGACGGCGGCGGACTGCGCGTCGGGGGAGATCTGCGTCGATGGCGCGTGTCAACCGCGGGCCGACGGGGGACCGAGCGACGGCGGCGGACTCGACGGGAGCCGGCCCGACGGCGGACCGCCGCCCTGCCGAACGAATGACGAGTGCGAGGGCGCGGAGGCGGTCTGCAACGCGGGGCTCTGCTGCGAGAGCGCGGACGCCGTCTGCGGCCGGAGCTGCTGCGGCGGCGCCGAGGTCTGCTTCGCGGGCGCCTGCGTCGTCCCCGGCGAGGTCTGTCGCTCGGCCTCCGACTGCGGCCCCGGTCGCGTCTGCGAGCGGAGCCTCGGGGAGACGAGCGAGCCGCCGGAGCCGCCCGAGGGGCGTGTCTGCCTCGCCCCCGCGGCGACGGGGCGCTGCATCGACTTGCCGCCGACGTGTGACACGCCGGGCGCGGACCTCGAGACCTGCATCCGCACCGAGTGCGAGTACCGGCCCGAGGTCGGGCCGCTCGACGCCGTGGTGCAGTGGCAGTGGGGCCAGGACGGCGGGGACGAGTTCCCCAACTTCAGCGACGTCTGGTCGACGCCGACGGTCGGCCGCATCTACGACACGAACTGCGACGGCCGCATCGACGAGCAGGACCCGCCCGCCATCGTCTTCGTGGCGGGTCACCTCGATCAGCGCGTGCAGTGCGCGGCGGGTGTGTATACGAATCGCCCATGCCAGCGCGGCGTGCTGCGCGCCCTCGACGGCGCGACGGGCGCCGAGCTCTGGTCGCTCCGCCGTCCGCGCGACGGCGTGCGCGGCTTCGCCGCCTCCTCGGTCGCGCTCGGGGATGTGACGGGCGACGGACGCCTCGACATCGTCGTGGCGACCGGAGAGGGCCGCGTGGCCATCGTGGACGGCGACGGCAACCTCGTCGTCGAGAGCGCGGAGCCGATCGCGGGCTGGGACACGAACAACTTCGGCTGGGGCGGCGGCTTGGCCCTCGGCGACGTCGACGGGGACGGGCATCCCGAGATCGGCTTCGGCGACCAGATCTTCACCACACGCGACGCGGCGGGCGACCTCGTGCTGACGCGCTACGTCGGCGGCGCGGGCGGCCGCTCCATCAACCGGGCGACGAGCTTCTTCGTCGACCTGAACGGAAACGGCCGCCAGGAGCTGCTCGCGGGGCGGATCGCCTACGCCTTCGACGGGGCGGCGATGACGCCGCTCTGGAACCGGACGGACCTCCCCGCCAACGCCTTCCCGGCGGTCGCGGACTTCGACGGAGACGGGCTGCCCGAGGTGGCGCTCGTCGGCGATGGACGGCTCTGGGTCCTCGAGGGCGCGACGGGGCTGACCGAGCTCGGGCCGGTGAACATCCCCGGTGGCGGCAGCGGTGGACCGCCGACGGTCGCCGACTTCACGGGCGATGGGCGACGCGAGATCGGCGTCGCGACGCAGCAGCTCTACTCCACCTTCGCGCCCGACTACGCGGGGGACACGATCACGATCCGCTGGTCGGCGCCGGCGCACGACTTCAGCTCGTCGGTGACGGGCTCGACGGTCTTCGACTTCGAGGGTGACGGCATCGCGGAGGTGATCTACGCCGACGAGTGTTTCCTCTGGGTCTACGACGGCCCGACGGGTGACGTGCGCTTCACGGGCTTCACGACGTCGTTCACGGGGACGGAGGCGTCGGTGGTGGCGGACGTCGACGGCGACGGACGCGCGGAGATCGTGCTCGTATCGAATGGGGTGAACACCACCCAGTGGAACTGCTCCGCGCGGATGGGCGGCGACGCGTGGCCGCGATGGGACCCACCGGGTGGGGTCGACGGTGATCGGCGCGAGGGCTACCGCGGCATCACCGTCTTCCGGGACGCGGCCAACGCCTGGGTGGGCACGCGCAACCTGTGGAACCAGCACGCCTACCACGTCACGAACGTCTGCTCGGATCGCGACAACGCCTGCGATCCGGCGCGCCCTTACGGCGCGATCCCGACGTCGCCGCGCGACAACTGGGGCGTGAGCTGGCTGAACAACTTCCGCCAGAACGTCCAGGAGTCGGGCCTCTTCGACGCCCCCGACGCGACGCTCGCGCTCTCCGCGGCGTGCGAGGATCCGATCTTGCTCACGGCGGTGCTTCGCAACCGGGGCAGCGCGATCCTGCCCCCCGGCGTCCGCGTCGGCTTCTTTCTCCGCGATGGTGGGGCCGACGTGGCGCTCGGCGAGGTCGCGAGCGCCGACCCGCTCTTCCCCGGCCAGGCGGTCGAGCTGACGTTCGCCGTGCCGGCGGGGGAGGGCGGCGCCTCCGACACCTACGCGGCCGAGGTGCTCGTGGATCCTGCGGCGCGGACCTTCCGCGAGTGCGACGAGGACAACAACCGCTCGAACGAGGCGATGCCCGCCTGCATCCTCTGACCGAGGCGCAGCAGGGGTACGCAGGGTTGGCGCCGGCCGACCGAATCAGCGGCCGCTGGACTCGCGCTCCGGCGCGGTCGCGCCCGATGGGCCGGCGAGGATGCCACCCCTCGCCAGCAGATAGCCCACGCCCGCGAGCGTGACCAAGACCGCGAGCACGAGCAGCCAGCCGAGGCCCGACCGCGCTCGTGAGCGGGTGGGAGGCGCGGGCTGCGAACGGCGAGCCGCCTCGACGGTCGTGTTGGCCGCCGGGGCCCTCGGCGCGGTCGCGCTCGGGATCCGTTTGCGAGGGACGGTCGCTTCGCGCTCGTCCGCGTGGCCGCGGGGCGACGGCATCGCAGGGGCTGGTGCTGGCGGGCGGCGCGCAGCGCTGGTGGGTTCGTCGTCGTCCCCTAGATCGAAGTCGAGGTCGATCTCGATCGACCGAGGTCGTGGCACCCCTGCGTTCGCGTTTTCGCGAAGTCGAACGCTGAGCTCGCGCACGCGGGGGGGGAGGTTCGTGCGGACGAAGCTACGAAGCTCCTGGGTCGTGGGCCGGTCGATGTTCTCGCTCGCGAGCGCGTGCGCGAAGTCGCCCGCGCGCTGCCAGCGTCGCTCTCGATCGCGCTCGAGCGCCCTCGCCACCACCCCCGCCAGGCCGGGCGGCAGCTCTGGGACGTAGTGACGCACGTCCGGGATCTCCTGCCGCATCACTTGAGCGTAGATGTCGATCATGCCGCGGCCGTCGAAGAGGCGTGTCCCCGTCAGCATCTCGAACGCGACGGCGCCCATCGAGAAGATATCCGAGCGTTGATCGACGGGTTGTAGGTCGGCCTGCTCGGGTGAGAGATACCGTACGGTCCCCTTCACTTGGCCCGTCGAGGTGCGCGTGAGCCGTTCCACCGCGTGTGCGATCCCGAAGTCCATGATGCGCGTTCGGCCATCGATCCCGACGAGGATGTTCTTCGGCGCGATGTCGCGATGCACGATGCGAAGCGGGTCGCCACGAGGTGAGAGGGCAGAGTGTGCGTCCTCCAACCCCCTCAGCGCTTGGATCAGAATCTCGACTGCGAACGAGAGCGGGAGAGGCTGGGGCCGAAGCGCTCGGAGGAGCTGGCCGACGGTCGCGCCGATGACCAGGTCCATCACCATGAACGGGACCCCCTGATCCGTCCTCCCGAGGTCGAGCGTGTTGACGACGTGAGGGCTCTGGACGTTCGCCGCGAGGCGCGCTTCGTCCAGGAACATCGTGACATAGGCGGGATCTTCGACCAAATCGGGGCGAATCGACTTGATCGCCACCGGCCGACTGAAGCCGCCTTCCCCGACGAGCTCGCCTGCGAACACGTCCGCCATGCCCCCCCGCGCGATAGGGGCGATGACGCGGTATCGGCCAAATTGGACGTCGGACATGACGGATAGCCGACCGCGATGGTATGCTTCCGTCCGCGCGGGATTCAATGGCTATCCTCGACCGGGTGCAGGCGTCGGAGGGATTCGAGACGCGTCGAGCGGGCGAAGTCTTCGGTCGCTACGAGATCCTCTTCCCCATCGCGTCGGGGGGGATGGCCACCGTCTATGCGGCGCGCGTGAGGGGGGAAGGGCGCTTCCAGAAACCCGTCGCGATCAAGCTGATGCTCCCGCACCTGACGCGGGATGAGCGGTTCTCCACGATGTTCATGGACGAGGCGACCCTCGCGGCGCACATCGAGAGTCCGCACGTCGTCGGCACGCTGGACCTCGGTCGCGAGGGCGACACGCTCTACATGGTGATGGACTTGGTCATCGGGCCGACCCTGCGTGAGCTCCTGAGCCCCGGAAGGTTGCCCGCGCCGATGACGGCCGCGGTCATCGTACAGACCGCGCGTGGGCTGCACGACGCTCACCAAGCGCGCAGCGCGGCGGGTGAGCCGCTGCGGTTGGTTCATCGCGACGTCTCGCCCCACAACGTGCTCGTGGGTGTCGATGGCCGTGCTCGCCTGAGCGACTTCGGCGTGGCGCGCGCCATCCACCGCCAATCCCATACCGAGACGGGCGAGTTGAAGGGCAAACTCGCCTATTTCTCGCCGGAGCAGCTCGAAGCGCGGGACGACCTCGATCACCGCAGTGACATCTTCGCGCTCGGCATCGTGGCCTGGGAAGCTTTCACGGGAGAGCGACTCTTCGCGGCGCCCAACCCGCTCGCGCTCGCCAAGCTGATCGCGAACCTGGAGATCCCTCGGCTCGACGAGCGCGCGGGCCTCCCGACGCCCGTCGCCGACGTGATCGCGCGGGCGTTGCAGCGCGACGCCGGTCGGCGCTTTCAGACCGCCGACGACATGGCCAACGCGCTCGAGCAAGCCGCCCGTGGCTCGATTGGGCTCGCCTCCGCCTCGGAGCTCGGGGCAACGGTCCGTGCGCAGGGGGGAGCGCGCATCCGCGACCTCGAGCGGCGGATTCAACGACTGATGAGTGAGGATTCGTTCGAGGTGACCCCGCCCGTGGTGGTCACCGAGGAGTTGGAGGTCACCGTCTCCGAGAGGAACGCAGGGGGGCATGGCGCGCGAACGCTTCGCCGCGTCGCGGTGGCGCTCGCGGGCATCGTTGCGGTCGGAGTCGGCGTGACGTGGGGGTGGGGAGCCATGGAGCCAGCTGAGTCGCCGCCGCCTCCCGCTACCGTCGAGCGCGCGGAGCCCCCGGGACCCCCGAACGAGCTCGATCTCGAGCCCGCACCTCCACACGAGCTCCTCGCCGTGTCTCCACTCGACCGTGAGCCCGATGACGTCGAGGAGGGCGAGGTCGGCGACGGTGCGGCTCCTCCGCGTCCGCGCAGCCGCGTCCGCGCCGGAGCACCACGAACCCGTGCCTCGACGAGGAGCGAGCGGGCGACGACGGAAATGAGCGTGGTGACGCCGGCGCAGCGCGCACCCGACGCGCGACTAGAGCCCACCTCGATGTCGGTCCTTCGGGTCGGCCTCGAGCGCTTCGAGAGGTCGCTGCAGAATGCGGAGTGATGGGTCGGGCGGTCCGTCGGAGGAGGCTGGCGATGGAGCAAAGCCGAGGCTGACGCGATCGCCCGTGTACGGGAGATCCGGTGCGGTGCTGCCGTGGTTGCTGCTGCTGGTGTGTTGCGGGGACGAGCGGACCGCGCGCCTGGACGTGTTGTTGCAAACGGATTTTCGTCCCGGCGTGGATTTCGTCGAAGTGCGCACGCAGCTGCTAGATGAGGTCGTCGACGAGGCGTCGTTGCGGGTCATGGATCCAACCCTGTCCTACCTCTCGGCGCGGGACGTCGCCCGGTTCGGTGCGCTGCCTGGTGCGGCCCGACGCCGAGCTCGTGTCAGCTTGTTCGACGCGGACGGCCGGCTCGTGGGCACCCGCACGGCGGGCTTCCCACACGACCGGGACCGCCAGCAGCGCATGACGGTTTGTGCGGCGTGCGAGGACTTCGCTTGTCCGCTCGGGCAGACGTGCCATTGCGGCCTCACGCCGGTCTGCGTCCCCGACGACTGCGAAGGGGATGACTGTGGGGGGACGGGTTGCGGAACGGACCTCGACTGCGGGTCGAGCCCGGTCGCGTGCGCAAGCATGGTGTGCCGCGAGCGCGCCTGTCTGCGGGCTCCCGACGACTCGGTTTGCGGAGCGATGGAGGTCTGCGACGTGAGCTCGGGCTGCGTCGCGGTCACACCACCGAACGACGGTGGTGTCGACGCGGGGTCTCCCGATGGTGGGCCCGTCGTCCCGCCCCGCCAGGTCAGCCCCCCCAGCGCGAGCGTGGTGACGAGCCAGCGCCCCACTTTGCGCTGGGAGCTCGCTACCGGGAGCGACGGCGCGCTCGTGGAGCTCTGCCGCGACCGAGCGATGAGCAGCGGCTGTCTCGAGCCGATCGCTGCCTCCGGAGATCGGGTGCGACCCCCGCCGCTCGCGGTGGGCGCTTGGTTCTGGCGGGTCCGCGGCCGCGCCGCAGGAGCGGCCGGGGAGGATGTCAGCCACGTCTGGCAGTTCTGGGTCGGGTGGCGCAGCGCCGACGGTGACGTCGACACCAGCTGGGGAAGCGTGACGGACCTCGATGGCGATGGATTCGCAGACGTCGTGGTCGGCGCGCCTCTCACGGACGTCTCAGGGAGGCTGGCAGCGGGCACCGCGAGCGTGCACCTCGGCGCTCCGAGCGGGCTCTCGACGGCGCCCATGGTCGTCATTGCGGGCCCGGACGACGGGGGCTACTCCGGCTGGTCCGTCGCCAGCGCGGGTGACGTCAACGGCGACGGCTATGGGGACCTCATCGTGGGCGCCGTGCGGGCGAACCCGGGGGGCCACATGCACGCGGGAGCCGCGAGCGTGTTCTTTGGGGGGCCGACCGGTCCGGCCCCGACGCCCGCGCTCGTGATCGAAGGAGACACCCCGATGGGTGAGCTCGGGGCCTCGGTCGCGGGCGCAGGAGACGTGGATGGTGACGGCTTCGCGGATGTCCTCGTCGGCGCGATCGGTGGTGGAGCGGGGAGCGTGCGCCTCTACCGTGGGTCCGCGAGCGGGCTCGTCATGGTACCCGCGCTCGTTCTCGAGGGGGTCGGGAACGTCCGTCTCGGGGTCTCGGTCGCGAGCGCCGGAGACGTGAACGGAGATGGGTACGCGGACGTCGTGCTCGGCGCCGATCGCGCCTCGCCGGGAGGGCGCGAGCGAGCCGGTACGGCGAGCGTGTACCTCGGATCCTCCAGCGGCCTCGCGGCGACGCCCTCGGTCGTGATCGAAGGGCGTGCCCCGTCCGACGCGCTCGGCGCGACGGTCGCAGGGGTTGGCGACGTGAACGGAGATGGGTACGCGGACATCATCGCGAGCGCATACTTCGCGTCTCCAGGAGGGCTCTTCGAGGCCGGAGAGGTGAGTGTGCACCTCGGCTCGCCGAGCGGCGTGTCTTCGACGCCCGCGCTCGTGCTCACGGGGGCGGCGACGGGGGACCGGTTCGGCAGGTCCATCGCGAGCGGGGATCTGAATGGCGATGGGTACTCCGATGTCTTGGTCGGGGCACCGTTTGCCGGGGTGGGGGGGACGGTGAGCGTGTTCTTGGGCTCGCCAGCGGGTCTGTCGGCGGTCCCCGCGCTCGTGCTCACGGGTGCGGCGGCGGGCGAGCGCTTCGGGAGGAGCGTCGCCAGCGGCGACGCGAACGGTGATGGCTACGCGGACGTCATGGTGGGCGGGTACTTCGCGAGCCCTGGAGGACGTGTCAATGCGGGCGCCACGAGCTTCTACGTCGGTTCTCCGGCGGGTCTGTCGATGACTCCCGCGATCGTCCTCGAAGGGCCGACGGCGGGTGGCCACTTCGGCCGAGCGCTCGCGTTTCGAAGGCCTGCGGTCGATCCGAGCGGACTGCGGCGGCGACCTGGGAGTGACTCCACGTTCGCTCACGCCCGATGGCTGTTCGACGTGCGGCGACGGTCGGGCGGTTGAGCGGGCTGGTGCGCGAGGCCGAGGGGGGTCGGCTTCGCAACCCCTCCAATCATTGCGTTGTTCGCCCGCCTCGGGATCGCCTCGAGAGGCTCGCTTCAGGGGTTGCTTCAGGGGTCGCAGGGATGTCGAGCGCGGTCCGAGTCGATGCAGAAGTCCCGCCCGGTAGCGGCGTCTCCGTCCACGCAGCCGCGGATCTGGCACCGGTCGACCGTGAGCGAGAAGTCGCGCTCGACGGCCTCACGCAGCCGCGAGCCCTCGGTCAACGGCGCGCAAGCGTCGGCTCCGAGGACCCACTCCGTCCGCTCGCCTGGGTAGAGCGGTCGCTCCAGTGTGACCCGCCAGACCGGGGCCCCCGAGTCCTCGGCGCAGGTCGGCATCTCGCGCGCGCAGAACCAGATCTTGATGCGGAGCTCCTCGAGCGACGCCCGATCGGCGCGCGGGGTCGCGGCGTTCACGCTGAACGAGACGTTGCAGCTCTCCGGGACGTCGAGGTCGAAGACGATGGGGGCCACCCCCCAGAGCTCATCGAAGCGATCGTCGGTCGTGCCAACTTGCACGTGAGCGATCGGCCGACCGTCGACCGGCGGCAGATGCATCCGTACGTCGAGCACCGCGTTCGGCTCGGCGGCGCAAGACGTGAGCGGACCGACGCCGAGCGCGATCGCCCAGGCGAACACCCATCTCCGACCCCGAGCTGGCGGCGTGCGCCGTGGCCGCGGCGTGTCCTCTCTCCACGAACGCCGTGACCTCATGGCACCTCGAAGAGACGCTCTGGAAACTGCGGCGACACCGACGTCGGCGAGCGCGCGAAGCGCACCGCGAGGAAGACTCCAGCGCCCACGAGCACGGCGGACACGAGCGTCGCGATGATCGTGCGACGACGACGGTGGGGTCGAGACTCGAGTCCGATGCTGGCGCCGAGCGCCGTCTGCATCACCTCGACCGTCGTGCGGGTCCCAGGTATTGCCTCGCCGGTCCAGACGAAGGTATCGAACCCTTCGCGCTCCACGATGACGGAGCGGGTCCCTGGGTCGACCTCGACGACGACGCGCCGGCCGGTGATGGCGTGCGCTCTGCCGTCGACGCGAAGCGAAGCGCCCGGATCGACCGGGCTGATCTCCAGCCGTGAGATGCGAGCCTCCGACTGGGCCGCGAGCGACCGGGCCTCCGAGTGGATGTCCGCGTTGCCAGCGAGCGTATCGGGATCTCGCTCGAGCAATGCGATGACTCGGAGCATCGTGTCGCGCGCCTCGACGACGCGATCGAGCGCGCGCAGCGCGACGCCCTGCATGTAGAGGGCGTGAGGCAGTCCGGAGACCTCGAATGCGTGCGCGAACGCTCTCTCGGCGTCTCGCCAGCGCAGCTCGTCTGCTGCCGCCGTGCCCTCTCGAAAGGCGCGCGCCGCCTCGCGCGCCGGGGCCGAGTCGGCGTCCTGAGCCACGACTCCTCCGCTCCAACACGTGACACACAGCCAGACGAACAGCGGTATCCTCAGCCACCCCATGCTGGGGAGCGTACACGTCCACGCCTCCCATCGCCCGAAAACCGGAGGCCTTTCGTGGCCTCCGGGGGATCGGGCGGGGCTCTCCCTGACGAACGATTCGTGGACTACGGTCTTGCCGCTTCAGCGGTCGTCGCGAATGAGGAGCTGCCGAGCGTGATCGAGCACCTCGGCGTCGGTCAGGGCCTCTGCGTAGACTGCGGCGTAGTGGAGCACGCCCTCGAAGCTCCGGGCCCCAATCGGTCGGTTGCCGAGACAGAACGACGTCCCGGCGGCGAGCCTGATGGAGAGCGGGACGATCCCACGCCCCTCCGCCGAGCGCTCCGGGATGCGGGATCCGTCGAGATAGGCACGGACACGCTGTTCGGGCGCGAGCCGTCCGTCGAAGACCATCGTGACGACCGAGCGGCCTCGGTCGATCAGCTCGGCGTCGAAGTAGCGCTCCATCGCAGAGTCGTTCATTCCGATGATGACGAGCCCGCTCAGCGCATATCCGACCGAGAAGTCCCACTCGAGGCCGGCCCCGAAGTGGATGAAGCGACTCCCCTGCTCTTCGAAGCGGTGTAGATCCACGACCGCTTCGAGAGTACCGGTGCTCGAGCCGTCAACCCCGGCGAGCGGCGTACCCGAAGGGTCCACGCACGCGCGCCCGTTCGCGTTGGTGGCCGTGAAGCGGAGGCCACCGAAGCCATCGGCCGAGGTGAGCGCCGGGTTGCCGGGCGGATCTTCGGTGAGCGGGAGGGCGATGGCGCCCGTGGCGTCGCGCACGACGCCTCCGCTCCCCTCGTCCAGAAAGAACCGCGCGATCAGGCCGCGGTCCGTGAAGACCGGATCGGGACCCGAATCGGCGCCGGAGTCTACCTCGACGCCGCCGTCGCCGATCGCCATGGGGTCGCTTACGCAGCCCACGCTCACGTCGCAGACCTCGAAAGCGCCACATGCCGCGTCGTTGGGGGCGCGGAGGCAAGAGCCCTCGCGGCAGACCGAATCGACGCACTCGAGCGAGCTCGAACCGCAGTCGACGTTCGTCTGGCATCCCGGGACGTCGCACTCCTCCCCATCGCACTCGTCGGGGACACAAATGGGCGTGACGCCGCACTCGCAAGTCTGCCCGAGCGGGCAGGCGAAGTCCGCACAAGCGGCGCAGACGCGCGTGAGCTGCTGTCGGCTTCGATCGTGTCGAAAGGTGACGACGCGCGAGCGCCCCAAGACCGCACCGTTTCGGTCGACGAGGTGCACCCGCACGCGGCGCCGGGTCGCTCGAGGTAGCGCGTCGAAGCGTACGATGTCGGCTGGGGCGAGGAACGACTCGCTTCGGTCCACGGGACGCGAGTGCTCGACCTCGTCGAGGACCTCCGTGTGGACCTCGACGAAGTCCAGACCGGGCCGGTAGTCGGTGAGCAGCAGCACGTCGAGCCGAGCGACGGGCTCGGCGTTCCCACAATGCACGATGAGCCCCCACGCGAGGAGGAGCAGGACCCGCCATCTCATGCGCTCAGTGTAGGCGGCCCGAGCCAGCACCCGCATCGGGAGGATGCCGGACCGGGACCGAGCGCTTCCTCCGGTCGACCTTCCGACGACCGTACCGTCCATTGCCCGATATTACAGGGCGAACGGTGGATATGTACCCCCACTCGTGATATCTTTCGGCGGCGCAGGCGCCTGCGCGCACGCCCTGTCCTTGACCACACGTGGCCGAGTGTCGCCCGAATCGGAGGAGCCCACCGCAATCGAGAGCAACCCAGGCACTGGTGCGCGTGAGCGCATGTGCCTGCTGGTGATCGGTGATGGGCTCGTGTCGACGGTTCCGCTGCCGAGCAGCGGCGACCTGGTCATCGGCCGCTCCGAAGAAGCGGACATCAAGGTGGAGGGCAGCGGCGTCTCTCGGCGCCACGCGCGCCTCCACGTCGGCTCGGAGCTTCGTGTGGAGGATCTCGGCAGCACGAACGGCACGTTCGTGAACTACGAGCGGCTGGAGCGGGGTAGCGCGGCTCGACTCGCCCCCGGTTGGATGTTCGAGCTCGGCTCCACGATGTTCATCCTTCAGGGGGGTCATCATGCGCTGCACTCCCGTCGCCTTTGGACCCACGTGGACTTCGAGGTGCGCCTCGCGGAGGAGTGCGCTCGAGCCGGCCGCTGCGGTGCGCAGTTCGTCTTGGCGCGCGTCCGGGTGACCGACCGGAGGGGCACGCGCGCTCCCCTGCACGACGTCGTCCTCGGCTGTATGCGCCCCGGCGATGTGCTCGGGGCATGTGCGGCTGATGACTTCGAAGCGCTGGTCCTCGACGCATCCTTCGACGAGGCACGAGAGATCGTCGAGCGGGTGACGTCTCGACTGCGCGCGATGGGCGTCGAGGTGCGGTCGTCGCTGGCCAGCTACCCCGACGATGGGCGTGCCCCCGCGGCGTTGATGACCCACGCGGGCGCAGAGGTGGAGCGCTCGTCCAAGCGCGACGCCTCGAAGCGGGATGCCTCGACGTCCATCGTCGTCGCGTCGGCTTCGATGGAGCGCTTGTACGAGCTCGTCGAGCGAGTGTCGACGAGTGAGGTCAACGTGCTGCTCCTGGGCGAGACCGGGGTGGGCAAGGAGATCTTCGCCGAGCGGATCCACGCGTGGTCACCTCGAGCACGAGGGCCTCTGGTGCGGCTGAATTGCGCAGCGCTGCCAGAGGCTCTCCTCGAAAGCGAGCTCTTCGGCCACGAGCGCGGCGCCTTCACCGGCGCGTCTGCTGCGAAGCCGGGGCTGCTGGAGACCGCGGAGGGGGGCACCGTCTTCCTCGACGAGATCGGCGATATGCCCACCTCGCTCCAGGCCAAGTTGCTGCGGGTCTTGGAGGAGCGATCGGTCCGCCGCGTGGGGGCTCTCCAGAGCCACCACATCGACATCCGCGTGGTGGCTGCGACCCACAAGGATCTCGAGCGCGAAGCGCACGAGGGGCGGTTCCGCCAAGATCTCTTCTTCCGCCTCAACGGGGTGGCCATCATGGTGCCGCCGCTCCGAGAGCGTCTCGAAGAGATCGAGCCGCTGGCGCGAATGTTCGTGGCAGCCGCCTGTCAGCAGCAGGGCAGGCCCACGCTGGAGATCGATGCTGAGGCGCTGCAAGCGCTGCGCGGGTACGCGTGGCCCGGCAACATTCGTGAGCTGCGCAACGTCGCCGAGCGAGCCGTCGTGCTGTGCACGCACACCACGATCGCTCGCGAGCATCTTCCCGACAAGGTCTCCGGTTTCGTCCAGTCGCGTTCAACGAAGCGCGACGAGCGTGTGCCGCCCGCGGATCCGTCGACGACCGCTCTGAAGGCGGGGATCAAGGAGCATGAGCGCCAGCTCATCATGGACGCGCTGGCGCGGACCGACGGGAACCAGACGCGGGCGGCCAAGCTGCTGGGCGTGTCGCGGCGGACCTTGATCTCACGCATCGAGGAGTACGGGCTCCCCCGCCCCCGCAAGAAGTAGCTCTCGTCCTCCGCGTGCGTGTTGGCCCCCGGCTGCGCCGCGAGCCCGGCGCCGTCGCCTCGAGCGCTCCGCTCGGGTGTCGCGATGCGGTCACGCGAAATGAGGGTCGTTCGCATCGCGTGGTACAACTTGCGGGTGACCAGCCCCCCCAATCCCGAGCTCGTTTCGGGTATCCGCGGCCGAGGCCGCGGATGCCGCTGGCCGACCTCCTCGAGATGGCTGCGGCCTGTCCAACGCTCGCGTGACAACCGACCTCCACGCCGACCGCCCACGGATGCCCGGAACGAAGGCCCGGTTGGGGGCGCGAGGTTGTTCGTCTCTTGCTTCTGGTTGGTCGGCTCCTCGGTGCTCGCAGCGGCCCAGCCTCCTCCGGGCCAGAGCGCGCGGCTCTTCGGCGTGCACGATCTCTCGGGGACGTCGATCGAGCACCTGGAGGGCGCGACCGACTCCTGCGACAAGGGGTGGATCACCCACCTCGTCTACTTGGACGGAGGGTCGCACGCGATCACGCCGCCCGCGGGGATCAGCCTGATCCAGCGGCTCGACTGGAGCGGCTCGCAGAGCGCGCCGCAAGACGCCGCGCAGCGCGGACCCTACGCGGACCGCTTCGTCGAGACGGTGCAGCGCTCGCCCGACGTGCACGTGTGGATCGTGGGGAACGAGCCGAACTTCACGATCTGGGGGCCGCTCAGCCCGCTCTCGGCGTACATCGAGCCGTACATCGAGCCGTTCGTCGATGCGTACGCGCGCATCCGCGATCGCGTGCACGCCCTGCCGGGGCACGCGAACGATCTGGTGCTCTTGCCTGCGCCGTCGCCGTGGAGCCCCTGTTTCCTCGAGGGCTTCGCGCGCATCATCCGCGGCATCGACGCGCGGGGCGTGACGCTCGACGGCTTCGCCATCCACCCCGGCACGCGCCACCCGAACGACACCCAGCGCGCCGAGCGGGTGCGCAGCGACGCGCGCGTCGGCGGCAACTGCGAGGTCGGACCGTACGGCGAGAGCTTCGATCAGTACCGCGTCTTCCGGGACTTCATCCGCGTCGTCGATGACAACGGCCACGCGAGCAAGCCGATCTTCATCACCGAGAGCGCGCAGAACACCGACGACCCGAACGCGGTCAACCACGTCGACGAGGATCGTGGGTTCTTCGCCGCGATGTACGAGGAGGTCGCGGCGTGGAACGCCTCGAACGGGAACCGCATCCGTGCCCTGACGCCCTATCGCTGGGAGCGCTTTGGGGACGGGACCGCGCGTGACCACAGCATCACGGGCAAGCCGAGCTTGCAGGCGGACCACCGACGGGGCGCGAGCCATACGTGGACGTCGGTGAGCTGCGAGCCGACGCCCGGCCGGTGCCGCACGGACGGCGAGTGCGCGGCGAGCGAGCTCTGCCACGAGGGTGTGTGCGTGTCGGCGCCCCCTTGTCCGTGCGCCGAGGGTCGGATCTGCCGCTACGACGCGAACGTCTGCGTCCCGAGCGTGAGGGGCGAGGCGACGATCACGTTCTCGCCGGCGATGCCCGAGCCGGGCGCGACCGTGCGCGTCGACGTCTCATCGCCCACTGGCTACACGAACATCGGCCTCGCTTGGGAGGGGCCGCTCGGCGTCGGCGGCGCGCCCGCGGCGACGCTCGTCGACATCACGGAAGGTTTCCACTGGCTCTACGACGCGCAGGCCCCGAGCGCGGGCACATACCGCGCGACCTTCACGGCCGACCCCGCGGGCACTGTCTACGCCATCGGCTACCTGAACGTGGGCGCGCCGCCGGCGGACGCGGGCGCGGGCGCGGGCGTCGACGGTGGCGCGACCCCGTCCGTCGATGGCGGGACGGCCGTCGACGGTTCCGCGGATCCGAGCCGACCCCCCGGGGCGCTCGACAGCGGCTGCGGCTGCCGCGTCGGCCTGGGTGGCGCGAGCGATCTCGGCCTCCTCGTGCTCGCGCTCCTCGGCCTCCGCCGTCGTCGCGCGCGGCTCGACCACGACTCCGAGCCCTGAATACTGGTGCCTCATGATCGCGGTCGCAGACGCCTTCCTCGGCAACCCGCACCTCGTCCGAGACCTCGAGCGCGTGCCGTGCAAGGGAAACTGGGTGGCCGCGCGGAGCCGCTACGTCGACGAGCAGTTCGGCGCGTCGGGGCGGCAAGACGTCGAGTCGCGCCTCGAAGGCGCGGCGCTGGATGCCTTCGTTCACCCTCCGCTGCCGATGGTCATGTCCAACGTTGGCGTGATCGCGGCGATCGATCGCGCGATCCTCGACGGCCCCATGCGCGGCCGCTTCGAGCGAATGAAGCACTTCGGCGCGACGATCGCCCGCTACGACGTGCCGGTCGTCTATCGGGTCTTCTTCCGCTTCGGCAGCCCGGGCTTCATCCTCGGTCGAGCCGGGTTGATCTACGGTCAGTACGTCAAGCGCGGGAAGATGAAGGCGGACGTCGGAACGACTGAGGGCGAGATCACGCTCACGGAGGTGCCGCTGCCTTACTACCTCTGCGAGCACGGGATCTGCGGTTGGCTCGAGGCGGCGACGGAGCTCGCGGGCGCGAAGATGCCCGTGGCACGCCAGACCCGATGCGTGCACCGGGGAGACTCCGAGTGTCGCTGGCACGTCGCGTGGCGGTGAGTGCGAGGCAGGGGCGCGCGAACGGGAGGTGCTGCGATGGGCGCGGCGCGGGAGCGTGGTCAGAACGCGCGATTTGCGGTCTCGGCTTCGGCGCGTAGCGCGCTCGCGTCTTCTCCGGCGCGCTCGGTCGCGACGGTGAGGAAGCGGAGGAGCACGACCTTCAGCGCGGGGCCCGATTGCTTGGCGCGGCGGTGGATCCGCTTGCGCGCCGCTGGGTCGAGGGGGTGGCCGGCCTTCGCGCGCGCCAGGGCGCGGAGGTCCTCGGCGAGCTGGCGCACGAGCTTGAGCATCACGCCGCCTTCGCTCGCGATGCGCTCGGCGACGCGCTCCATGGCCTCGTGGTCGCGGGCCTCGTCGCGGTGCGCGAGGAGGCCCGCCAGCGCGATCGCCTGGAGCTGCGTGGTCACGCTCAGGCCGCCGGTCAGGGAGGCGCCTTCGCGCTCGAGGGCTTCGAGATCGCCGAGGAGCGCGAGCCAAGCGAAGCGCTCGAAGTGGTTCACGAGCTTGGTCGCGGGGACTTGGGCCTGTGGCGGGACCCAGGCGTCGAGCGCGGCGCGGCCCTCCGCGGGGCCTCGACGCGACGCCGTGATGACCTTGGTGGCGCCGCCGCGCATGCGGACCATCTGGACGACGATGACGACGAACGCGACGAGCCCGCCGATGATGGCTCCCTGGAGCATCCGAGACCTCCTCCAGCGCGGAGGGTGCCTCTCCCTCGGCCGGTCTGCCAGTACTCGCCACAGGAGTCTTGATCGGTTCCGCGTGGAGGTCGGCCTCGAGGCCGGTTCCGCGCCGACGAAGGACAGGCCGAAGCCTATTCGAGGAGGTCGGCGATCCTGATCCGCGCCCTTGGCCGCGGATTCCCGGAGCGAACTTCGGGTTGGGGACACTAACGCGAATGAGGGCGCTCGCGCCCTACGCGAACGCTTGAATCCCGGCGGTGGGCGCAGGATCCTCCCGCCACCCATGACCACCGAGCTCCAGAGGACGATCTCCCCCATCGACGGCCACATAATCGACGAGCGTCCGCTCGCGACCTCGGCCCAGGCCGACGCCGTGCTCTCTCGCGCGTCTGGCGCGTTCGCGGGCTGGCGGCGCACTCCGCTCTCCGAGCGCATCGAGCAGCTCACGCGCTTCGTCGACGCGGTCGTCGCGAAGAAGGCGACGCTCGCCGACGAGCTGACCGCCCAGATGGGGCGGCCTCGCCGGTACACCGAGGGAGAGATCGGTGGCTTCGAGGATCGCGCGCGGACGATGCTGCGGCTCGCGCCCGAGGCGCTCGCTGACGTCGTGCCGGGGCCGAAGGAGGGCTTCTCGCGCAGGATCCGACGGGAGCCGCTCGGGGTCGCGCTCGTGCTCTCGCCGTGGAACTACCCGTGGCTCACCGCCGTCAACGCGATCGTCCCGGCGCTCGCGGCGGGGAACGTCGTCGTGCTCAAGCACTCCGATCAGACGCCGCTCGTCGCCGAGCGGCTCGCCGAGGCCGCGCGCGAGGCGGGCCTGCCCGAGGGCGTGCTCTCGCATCTGCACGCGAGCCACGAGCGCGTCGCCGCGATGGTCCGCGACCCACGCGTCGCGTACGTCGCGTTCACCGGCTCGGTCGAGGGCGGCCACGCCATCGTGCGCGCCGCGAGCGAGCGCTTCGTGCCGATGGGGCTCGAGCTCGGCGGCAAGGATCCAGCCTACGTCGCGGTGGACGCGCCCTTCGAGCACACGGTGGAGAACGTCGTCGACGGAGCGTTCTTCAACAGTGGGCAGAGCTGCTGCGCGGTCGAGCGGGTCTACGTCCACGCCGACCTCTGGGAGCGCTTCGTCGAGGCGTTCGTCGCGACCGTCCGCGGCTACGTGCTCGGTGACCCGCGGGAGGCCGCGACGACGCTCGGGCCCGTCGTCCGCGAGCGAAACGCGCGCGCGATCCAGGCGCAGATCGACGCCGCCGTCGCCGCGGGCGCGCGGCACCTCGTCGACCCGGCGTCCTTCCCCGGCGTCGAGCGCGGCCTGCCCTATCTGCCCCCGCAGGTGCTCGTCGACGTTCGCCACGACATGGCGCTGATGCGGGAGGAGACCTTCGGCCCCGCGGTCGGCCTCGTGCGCGTCGCGAGCGACGAAGAGGCCGTCGCGCTGATGAACGACAGCCTGTACGGGCTGACGGCGTCGATCTGGACGAACGACGTCGAGCGCGCCGAGCGCCTCGGCGACGCGCTCGAGACGGGCACGGTCTTCATGAACCGCTGCGACGCGCTCGACCCCGAGCTCGCGTGGGTCGGCGTGAAGGACTCCGGGCGCGGCTGCACGCTGAGCCGCGTCGGCTACGAGGCGCTGACCCGCCCGAAGAGCTTTCACCTCAGGGTGAGCGTGTAAGCAGTCAAGCAGTCCCCTGCCCCTGCCCCTGCCCCTGCCCCTGCCCAACCCTCCGTCCCGTCGGTCCCGGTCCTGGTCCCCGTCCGCGTCCGAGTCCAGGTCCGCGTCCGTGTCCGTGTCCGTGTCCGTGTCCGACTCCGCGTCCGACTCCGCGTCCGACTCCGCGTCCGACTCCGCGTCCGACTCCGCGTCCGACTCCGCGACGTGTCGGTCCGCGAACCGTGCCCGTGCCCGTCCACGTCCACGTCGTCCACGTGCACGTCCACGTCCACGTCGTCCACGTCCACGTGCGCGTGCGCGTGCGCGTGCTCGTTGGACGAGCGTGCACATCTCCGATGGGACGCTCGCATGACGTCGGGACCGCTCCGCAGTCGAACGCGAGGCAGTGGAGTTGGAGACGTGGGGGGCTGACTCGTCCAAGGGGCGTCGCGGGGAATGCGACGCCGGGCCCTCCGGGGGATTCGAGCCTGGGCCCTACCCGGGGGCGAAAGGCTCGCGCCAGCCGGCCGAATCACACGCTCGGTCGCTCGCCGGCTGTCACGCCCCTTTCGCGTGGCGGGCGTATGACCCAGGCTCGAATCCCCCTCCAGGCCCTCGAAGTCTCCCTTCAGCTCATCGACGCGCTGGCGCCGATGATTCGCGCGGTGGCGCAACACGACCGTTCGCTCATGGACCAGCTGCGTCGCGCTGCGCAGAGCATCGCGTTGAATCTCGCGGAAGCGCTCGGGCATCGCGCGGGCAATCGGCGGCTGCGGCTGGAGACGGCGCTCGGGTCGGCGTATGAGACGCGGACGG
>JAHBWH010000098.1 GCA_019637115.1 Myxococcales bacterium
AGCGCTGGAACCCCACCGCGGCCGCGGTCCCGGTCCCCGTCGCGGCCCCGGCCTCGGAAGGTGCGGCTGCCAACCAACCCCGACGACGCGAAGCAACGCGAGCGCCTCGACCGCGGGTACGCACGCGCGGGACCCCCAACGACGACACGCAGCGCGAACGCTTCACCCGCGGGTACGACAGCGTCGGGACCCCACCGCGGCCGCGGTCCCGGTCCCCGTCGCGGCCCCGGCCTCGGAAGGTGCGGCTGCCAACCAACCCCAACGACGCGAAGCGACGCGAGCGCCGGTACGACAGCGTCGGATCCCGGTCCCCGGCGCGGCCCCGGCCCCCGGAAGGTGCGAGCCCCAACGCGGCCCGCCGGCCCGAGATGGCTACGCCCGCTCCGACGCGAAGGCGACGAACCCCGCCATGAACTTCTCCAGCTCGCCGCGTACACGCTCGTCGACGAGGGCGCCCGACTCGTCGAAGACGGTCGACGCTCCGCCAACGAGCATGCGCGGACCGAACCACGGGCGGGCGCCGAGCCCTCGGAGGACGGGCAGCCACGCCGCCTGCGAGAGGACCGTCCCGAAGCGCCCGGGGCTCGCGCCCATCAGCGCGACCGGTCGGTCGCCGAAGATCCGCGGGATGTCCGACCCTGGCCGTGAGAGCCAGTCGATCGCGTTCTTCAGCACGCCAGGGATCGAGTTGTTGTACTCGGGCGTGACGAGCAGCAGGCCGTCGGCGCCCACGATCCGTTCCTTGAGCGCGCGCACCTCTTCTGGGATCCCGTGCTCGGTCTCGAGGTCGCCGTCGTAGAGCGGCACCCCGCGAATCGACGCGATCTCGACCTCCGCTCCTTCCGGTGCCGCCGCCGCCGCTGCACGGAGCAGCGCCGCGTTGAACGAGCCACGCCTCAGGCTGCCTGCGATGCCCACAATCCTCGTCATCGTCTCCCCTTCCTCTCGGTGCCCGGCCCTCCATCGGGCCGCCCCCGTGTGATCGCCAGGGGCAGAGGCCACCGCGGAAAACCCTGACACGACTCCGACTTGCCCGCGTGCCCTCGGTCACAGGTCTATGCTGTAACGATGATCGTGCCCTCGCGCGTCGGCGCGCTCTCGCTCTGTTTGATCGTCGCCGCGTGTGATTGCGGGTCCTCCCCTGCCCCTACTCGATGCGGTGTCGCGAGCGAGTGTCCGGGCGCTGGCGACCTTTGCATCGACGGTCTCTGCGGGCCCGCCGAGGTCGACGACGCCAGCACGTTCGCGGACGCGCAAGGAATCGACGTCGTCGTCGAGGACGCGGGGCCTTGCCGCGCGATCGACGCCGAGAGCACGCTCGAGCCTAGCCCGGTCGACATCATCGTCACGATCGACAACTCCGGCAGCATGTCCGAGGAGGCGACTCAGGTCCGCCAGAACATGAACAACTTCGCGCGCATCCTCGCGGAGAGCGGGCTCGACTACCGCGTCGTGCTGATCAGCCGCCCGGACGGCTCGCAAGGGGTCTGCATCCCCGAGCCCCTCGGCACCGGAGCCCCGGACTGCCTCGGTGGACCGGAGGGGCGGCTGCTCGCCATCCACGAGCAGGTGCGCTCTCGGGATGCCCCGGAGCGAATGCTCGCGCGTTACCCCGATTTCGTGGATTTCCTCCGACCCGAGGCGGTGAAGGTCTTCATCTGGATCACCGACGACGAGATGAACACGCACACCCCCGACGGCTTCCGCGCCGACCTCGCGGCGCTCGAGCCGGCCGGCATGTTCGACCGCACGATCCACAACTCGATCGTCGGCTTCTACGGCGAGACGCCGAGCACTTGGGGGACCCGCGCGGCGGGGGACTGTGGCTCCCTCGCACGCGTCGGGGCCCACTACATGCGCCTCGCGCAATGCCTCACGAACACCAACGAGCCGATCGAGGACTGCACCCCCGGTCGCACCGCGCGGGTCTGCGAGCTCGACTGGCGACCGATCTTCGAGAGCATCGCCGAGGGCGTCATCGCTGGCGTCCCCGTGCAGTGCGAGTTCGACCTCCCCGCCCCGCCGGACGGAATGGAGCTCAACCTGGAGGACGTCCGCGTCACCTACGAGCGCGGAGACGCGACGCGCGAGGACCTCGAGCGCACGACGGGCGCGGACGCCTGCGCCGATGGTCGTTGGTACTTCGACGACCCCGCGGCCCCCACGGAGATCCTCCTCTGCCCCGAGCTCTGCCGCCGCGTTCAGCGCGACGACGGGGCGCGCATGGAGGTCGGCCTCGGTTGCTTCCCGAGCCTCCTCTGACGCCTCACCGACTCAGCAGCAGCGGGCCCGCGAGCCATACGCCCGCGCAGCTCATCACCACGAGCCAGACCCCGAGCACCATCGCCCACTCGCTCGGCGTCGGCTTCGTGGTCGTCAGCCAGCGCGCGTCTTCGAGCCTCGCCTCGATCGCGGCGCGCCACCGCGGGCGGCGGTCGCCCTCGCGGGTGACCACGGCCTCGGGGTGGAGGACGAGCGGCTCCTTGCAACCGGGGCAGTCGAGCGCGCCCGGGCCCGTGGGGTGGGGCAGCGCGAGGGCGCACGCGGGGCACGCGAGGGGCGCCGCGCGCAGGTGCGTCGTCGCGCGCTTCACCGCGCGGCCGAGGGCCATCGTCGCGAGCCATTGGGCCGTGTAGCCGGGCGGCAAGACGCCCAGGAGGAGCCCGACGACGCCGCCGACGACGAAATCGCTGGGCGACGGCCGCAGCGCGGTCGCGTGCCAGGCCCACGCCCCGAGCCCCGCGCTGGCGAGCGCGAGCGCGAGCAGCACCGGGCGCGCCGGCAGCGGCGGCTCGAAGCGCGCCTCGACGACCGCGTCGACGGCGGCCCGCACCTCGGCCTCCGCCTCCAGCTTCAACACGCGGCCGAGGTCGAGGTCGTCGACGACCCGACGCGGGATGCGCACGTCGGCCCCACACGCGGCGCAGCGCACGTCGCGCTCGGTCCGGCTCTCCACCAAGACGACGCCTCCACACGCCTTGCATCGAATGGTGGCGAGCTCGCGCGTCGGGGTGCTCACGCCGAGACGATAGCAGCCGCGGACCGGCTCGCAGGCTTGCTATCCTCCCGCGCATGTCGCGGACGCTCGCCTTGACCCTCTCGCTCCTGCTCTCGCTCTGCGCCTGCGGCGACGATGACGGGCCGGCGGATGCCGCGGACGACGCCACGGACGCCTTCCTCCCGGACGGCCCGCGTGGTGACGTGCTGAGGGTGCCGGAGTCCGAGCGCTGGAACCTCCCGACCTTGCGGGACGAGGTCTACGTCCTGCGCACAGAGGCCAACGTCCCGCACGTCTACGCGCGCGACGAGCGGGACCTCCGCGTGGTGCAGGGTTTCTTGCTCGCGCGCGACCGGTACTTCCAGATCGAGGCGGGGCGGCGGCTCGCGCAGGGCCGCCTCGCCGAGCTCCTCGGGGACGCGGGCCTCCCCGCCGACCAGCAGGCGCGCGCGCAGGGGATGCGGCGCGTCGCCGATCGCCTCGTCGCGCTCCTGACGCCGGAGCAGCGCGAGGTCTACGCCGCATACACCGAGGGCGTGAACGCCTACGTGCAGCTCGTCCGCGAGCGGCGCATCCCGCCGCCGAGCGAGCTGCAGGCCGCCCACTTCTTCCTCGGCGAGCGGACCCCGGGCGCGCTGATGGAGCTCCTCGAGGTCGAGGATCTGGTGGCCTTCGCGGCGGTCCCGGTGTGGCAGCTCGGTTGGGAGTCTCAGGATCTGCAGAACGCCGCCGCGATGCGCGAGCTCGCCACGTGGACTGCGCCCGAGGGCGCCGCGGAGCCCGCGCGCCGCCGCGCCGGCGCGCTGGAGATCGCGACGCGCTTCGAGCCGATCCACGACGTGTCGAGCACGCCGGGCTTCGGGCTCGAGACCGCCGCGATGACGACGCGCCCTCGCACGCCAACTCGCGCCGACCGATCGACGCGGCCGCACGTCGCGCCGGTCTTCCCGGCGGCACTCGCCGTCGAGCGGGGGACCTTCGACCGGCTGCTGGCGCGCACGGGGCGGTTTCAGCGGCGCATGCTCGGCGCCCGTGGAGAGGACTTCGGCTCGAACGCCTGGGCGACGATGGGAGAGCGCGCGGCCGATGGCGCGGCGATCCTCGCTGGCGACGGACACCTTCCCCTCTCGATCGCGCCGCTCTTCTACCAGCTCGGCCTCGACACGAGCGTCTTCGGCGAGGGCGACGCGCCCATCACGCTGATGGGTCTCTTCTTCGCCGGCATCCCACCGATGGCCGTCGGCACCAACGGACGCATCGCCTGGTCGCAGACCTACCTGCGCGGGGACGTGACCGACTGGTACGCCGAGGAGATCGTCCTCGAGGACGGGGCTCCGGCGGCGACGCGCTTCGACGGAGGGACGATGCCCATCCGCCGCGTCGCGGAGAGCTACGTCGTGCGCGACGTGCCGACGTTCGGGAGCGTCGGCCGCACCGAGACGTGGGATCGCTACGAGACGTGGGACGGACGAGCCATCGTGGCCATCGAGGGCACCCCCGCCGACGCGGGCACCGCAAACGCCATCAACGTCGCGGGCGAGTACGTCGTCCCCGGCGACGTCGACGAGGACGGCGTCGTCAGCGGCGTGAGCTTCGACTTCGCCGCGTTCGACGTCTCGAACCTGCTGCGCGCGCTCGAGGGCTTCAACCGCGCGAGCACCGTCACGGCGTTCCGCGCGGCGACACGCGAGCTCGTGACCTACGCGCAGAACCTCGTGGCTGCGGACACGGCGGGCGACGTCTACTACGGCAGCTACAACGCCATCCCCACCCGCGAATACCTCGCGCGGGACGCCGAGACCCGCGCGTTCGCTCCAGGCTCGGATCCGCGCGGCCTGCTCGACGGCACGCGCTACCGCGGCTTCACGATCCCGCTCGACGACGAGGGCTTCCCCGACGAGAGCCGCTGCGCCGCCGACGTCTACGAGTGCCTCGTGCCCTTCGACCAATGGCCGGCCTCGCTCAGCCCCGCGCGGGGCTACGTGCTCACCGCCAACCACGACATCGCCCGCATCACGATCGACGGCACGCTGCACGAGGCGCCGTATTACGTCGGCGGCCCGTGGAACAACGGCTTCCGCGGCGACACCATCCGCGCCGGGCTCGAGGCGATGGTCGCGGCGGGGAGCGCGACCCCGGAGGCGATGAGCGACCTGCAGGGCAACCACGACTCGGTGCTCGGCCGGCTCTTCGCGCCCTACTTGCTCGAGGCGATCGCGACGGCGAAGGCGCTCGCCGAGGGTGAGCCCGAGGACGGCGCCGAGGCGCGCTTGGCCGCGCTCTACGCGACGAACGCCTCGAGCTTCGACGACGTCGTCTCGCGCCTCGAGACGTGGCTCGCTCGCGGCGCGCGGGCGGCGAGCGGCGTCGAGACCTTCTACTCGGCGCCGAGCGCGGGCGACCGGTCCGACGCGGTCGCGACGATGATCTTCAACGAGTGGCACAAGGCGCAGTTCCGCTGGATCTTCGGCGACGAGGGGATGTCCGCCGCGTTCGAGACGGATCGCGCGACGCGCATCACGCGCGCGCTCTACGACCTGTGGAGGGGCCGGGGTGACGACGACCCGGCGGGCCTCGCGCATTGGGATCCGACCACGCGCGAGAGCGTCTTCTTCGACCGCGTGGGCACCGAGGTCGTCGAGACGAGCCGAGAGATCGCGCTGCTGGCGCTCGCCGACGCGCTCGAGCGCCTCGCGTCGCCTCCGCCCGACGATCGCCCCGGGGTTGGCGGCTTTGGGACGAGCGACCGCGCGCAGTGGCTGTGGGGCCTCCGCCATCTCGTGATCTTCCAGTCGGTGCTGACGGAGTTCGTGCCGGGCGACGACCCCGCCTTCGGCCTGCTGGTGAACAGCTTCGCCATCCGGCCGGAGCGGCTTCCGCTCGCCGAGGGCATCGTCGAGGGCGATCCGCGCTTCGGCCTGCCGTGGTTCCCGCGCCAGGGCGATCTCTTCAACGTCGACGCCGCGCACTACGGGCTCGAGCGCGACGACTATTGGTACTCCGACGGGGCCGTGATGCGCATGGTCATCCGCCTGAAGGAGGGTGAGGTGGGCGGCGTGAACATCCTGCCAGGCGGCCAGAGCGGCCTGACGATGTCGCCACACTTCGACGACCAAGCCGCGCTATGGCTCGCGAACGAGACGGTGCCGCTGCGCTTCCACGTCGAAGACGTCGTGGCGGGCGCGACCGCGCGCGAGACCTACGCGCCCTGACCGCACGTCGCGCGCTCCCGCGCCTGGCGCACCGGTCGGAGGGCCGCCTCGCTCACTCGTCGGAGGGGCCCCCCGCGCCTCGCTCAACGGTCGGAGGGCCCGCGCGCCTCGCTCCATGGTCGGAGGGCCCGCGCGCCTCGCCTACGCGTCGGAGGGCTCGCTCGCCTCGCTCACCCGTCGAAGGGCTTCCGCCTCGCTCACTCCTCGGAGGGCTCCCGCGACGTCCGGCGCGCGCCGGCCTCGGCTGCGCGGGCCTCCTCGCGCTGGAGCTTCTCGGCGACCCGCAGCGCGTCGCGCTCGTCGTACGCACGGACGATGCGCTGCACGAGCGGATGCCGGACCACGTCGACGTCGGAGAAGTAGTTGAACGAGATGCCCTCGATGTCGCGGAGCAGGCGCTCGGCGTCGCGCAGACCGCTCGGGTGCCCGCCCGGCAGGTCGATCTGCGTGATGTCGCCGGTGATCACCGCCCGGCTCCGGAAGCCGAGCCGCGTCAGGAACATCTTCATCTGCTCGGGCGTGGTGTTCTGCGCCTCGTCCAGGATGACGAACGCGTCGTTCAGCGTCCGGCCGCGCATGAAGGCGAGCGGCGCGACCTCGATGGTCTCGCGCTCGAGCAGCATCTGCACGCGCCCATCGTCCATCATGTCGTGCAGGGCGTCGTAGAGCGGGCGCAGGTACGGGTTCACCTTCTCGGCGAGGTCGCCGGGCAAGAAGCCGAGCTTCTCGCCCGCCTCGACCGCCGGGCGCGTCAGGATGATGCGCTTGACGCGCTTCTCGAGGAGCGCGCTCACCGCCATCGCCATCGCGAGGTAGGTCTTACCGGTGCCCGCAGGGCCCACGCCGAAGACGACGTCGTGGGTCCGGATCGCGCGGACGTAGCGCTGCTGCGCCACGCCCTTCGGCGCGACGACGCGCTTGGTCGCCGTGCGCAGCACGACGTCGTCGAAGAGCTCCCGCAGGTGCAGGTCCGGGTGCGCGCCGAGCGTGCGCGCCGCGCGCGTGATCTCCTCGAGCGTCATGTCGCGCCGCGCCATCACGTCGAGCAGCTCCGCGAGGATGCGCTCGACGAGCGCGACCTCCTCGACGCCACCCTGCAGGCGGATGGTCTCGCCGCGCATGCCGAGCACGACGCCGAGCTCCTTCTCGAGCGCCTTCAGGTGCGCGCCGCTCGGCCCGGTCAGCCGCAAGAGGAGCTCGCGGTCGGTCACCTCGACGTCCGCGGTAGTCGTAGCTTGGGCTTCCCGTGTCATGCGGCGCCGGAGGTAATGCCGGGAGGAGGTGAGGGCAAGACCCCTCCAGCGTAGCAGCCCAGCAGCCCGCTGGTGCCAGCGAGCTCAGAGGGAGAAGCCGACGTCGCGGACCTCGCCCTCGATCCACGCCTCGCCCGCCTCGAGCGGGACCCGCTCTCCGTCACGGCGCACCCGCGCGCGGCCAGCGAGCACGTGCACACGCGGCTCCGCGTCCGCAGCGGGGAGGATGACGCGCACGACCGCGTCGTGAATCTCGACATCGAGCGCCCCGGCGCTGACGTGCACCGGCGGTCCCTCGGCGACGCGGTAGAGCACGTCCCCTCCGCGCTGCGCGACCTCCGTCACGCCGCCCGGGCCGACGTGCCAGGCGACCACCGCGCCCCCCTCGATCACGGCGGTGGCCCGCCGTCCGAGATCGATGGTCGCCCGCGTGGGCGCCACGGCCTCGCCGCGCGTCCCGGTGTCGAGGAGGATCGCGAGCACGACGAAGAGACTCGTCGCCACGAGCACCAGGATCAGCGCGGGCCGCCAGGTCGACCGGGAGGTTGCCACCGTTGCGGGGATCTCACGGATGCGTGTCGAGGTCGAGCGCCCGGGCACCCCGCGACCCGCAGCGCTTTACTGAGCGTTCATTCATCGCCTTGACGCGCTGCGGCATTGACGCCAGCTTTGCGATCGACGTTACCGAGCCGACATCGGGAGGAAACACGTGGCGCAGCCGATCAACCGTTACAAGACCGACCTCCGGGACTACTCGTTCCTCCTCTTCGAGCAGTTCAAGCTCCAAGACGTCCTCGGCGCCGAGCCCTTCTCGGACTGGGACGAGGAGACCTGCAACACGGTCCTCTCGCAGGTCTACGAGTTCGCCAAGACGGTGACCGGGCCGCTCAACCGCGTCGGCGACACGCAGGGTTGCCGCCTCGAGGACGGCCGCGTGATCACGCCCGAGGGTTTCAAGGACGCCTGGAAGAAGCTCTACGACGCCGGCTGGCGCGTGCTGGGCGCGCCCGCCGAGTACGGCGGCATGGACGCGCCGACCTCGGTCGCGGTGCTCAGCGACGAGCTGCTCAGCGGCTCGAACACCGCGTTCAACATGTACCCGGGACTCTGCCTCGGCGCGGCCGAGGTCATCGCGGAGTTCGGCACGGACGCGCAGAAGAAGACCTACGTCCCGCCGATGATGAACGGCAAGTGGGGCGGCACGATGTGCCTCAGCGAGCCCCACGCGGGCTCCGACGTCGGCAGCGCGACGACGATGGCCGCGCCGGTCGGCGACGGCACGTACAAGATCCGCGGCACCAAGATCTTCATCTCGGGCGGCGACCACGACCTCGCGGACAACATCATCCACCTCGTGCTCGCCCGCATCGAGGGCGCGTCCGCGGGGACGAAGGGCCTCTCGCTCTTCATCGTCCCGAAGGTGCGCGTCGACGGCACCCCGAACGACGTCCAGGTCACCTCGATCGAGCACAAGATGGGCATCAACGGGTCGGCGACCTGCGTGCTCGAGTTCGGCGAGAAGGGCGAGTGCGTCGGTGAGCTCGTCGGTACCGTCGAGCACCAGGGCATGCGCCAGATGTTCAAGCTCATGAACTTCGCGCGCATCGGCGTCGGCATCCAGGGCCTCGCCGTCGCCTCGAGCGCCTACTTCAACGCGCTCGAGTACGCGCGCGATCGCAAGCAGGGGAGCTCCATCAAGGAGTGGAAGAACGCCGAGGCGCCCCGCGTCGCGATCATCGAGCACCCCAACGTCCGCCGCGACCTGCTCATGATGAAGTCGAAGGTCGAGGGCATGCGCGCGCTCATCACCAAGCTCGCCGTGCATCAGGACCGCCTGCGCGCAGTCGAAGGCAAGGACGACGCCTCGGTGGCCTACCACCAGGGGCAGATCGACCTGCTCACGCCGCTCGTGAAGGCCTACTGCTCGGACGAGGCCTACCGCGTCTGCGAGACCGCCATCCAGGTCTACGGCGGCGCCGGCTACCTCAAGGACTGGCCGGTCGAGCAGTACGCGCGCGACTCGAAGATCTTCTCGATCTACGAGGGCACGAACGCCATCCAGGCGATGGACCTCGTCGGGCGCAAGCTCGGCCAGGGCGGCGGCAAGAACACGCAGACGTTCCTCGGCGAGATCCAGAAGTGGATCGCGGCGCACAAGGACGACGCAGACCTCACGGACGCGGTCGCGAACCTGCAGAAGGCGCACGAGGCCGTCGGTGGCAGCGTCATGCAGTTCCTCGGCTGGTTCCAGTCCGGCCAGATGCCCAACATCGTGCTGATGGCCGAGCGCTTCCTGCACATGATGAGCAAGCTGACGATCGGTTGGCTCTTGCTCGACGGCGCGACGATCGCCGCCCAGAAGCTCGCCGAGGGTGGCCTGTCGGCCCGCGACCAAGCTTTTTACGAGGGCAAGAAGTACAGCGCCCTCTACTACGCCAAGAACATCGTCCCCGAGGTCATCGGCGACGCGAAGACTCTTCGCGCCTGTGACGTGAGCCCCGTTCAAATCTCGGACGAGGCGTTCGGCCCCGCCTGAACGACCGTTTGCGCGAACGCGCCTCCACACCGCCCATCCGAGCGCCCGCTCGGGTGGGCGGTGTCGTTCTGGGCCGAGCGCACGCAGAACGTCCCCGTCTGTGGACTTCTTGCTGCGTGTCCGTCGTGTTTCGTCAGGATCCTCGACGTTGACAGGGGTCCCGACGCCTGGGAAAGATGCTCCGAACGATGGTGGGTGGGTCACGACCGCTGGGCGCCACGTCGAGCGACAACACGGGGGCCGTTCGGACGCTCTCGGAGAAGAGCTTCGGCAAGTACACCCTGATCGCGAAGATCGGCCACGGGGGAATGGCGGAGGTCTTCCTCGCCGCGAGCCGCGGCCCCGCGGGCTTCACGAAGCTCTGCGTCGTCAAACGCCTCCACCCTCACCTCGAGGACGAGGAGAGCCTCACCGGGATGTTCCTCGACGAGGCGCGCCTCGCGGCGCGACTGAACCACCCGAACGTGGTCCAGACCTACGAGGTCGGTGAGGCCGACGGGTACCACTTCCTCGCGATGGAGTACCTCGAGGGGCAGTCGCTCGCGCGCGTGATGCGGCACCTGCGGCGGCTCGATCAGCCCCTACCGCTCGCGGTCGGCGTGCGGATGTTCATCGAGGTCCTCGATGGCCTCGAGCACGCGCACACGCTGCGCGACTTCGACGGGACGCCGCTCCACGTCGTCCACCGCGACATCTCGCCCGGCAACATCTTCGCGACCTACGATGGGCAGCTCAAGCTGCTCGACTTCGGCATCGCGCGCGCCGGGACGCAGATGGTCGAGACGCGCGCGGGCCAGGTGAAGGGGAAGTTCGCATACATCGCGCCGGAGCAAGCGTCGCCCGACGGCAACCACGATCAGCGCGCGGACCTGTGGAGCCTCGGCGTCGTGATGTGGGAGGCGTTCGCGGGCAAGCGCCTGTTCAAGGGCGAGTCCGAGGTCGTCACGCTCCACAACGCGCTCACGAGCCAGATCCTCTCGCTCGACCACGAGCTGCCGGACATTCCGGAGGAGCTCGCGCGCATCGTCGATCGCGCGCTGCAGCGAGATCCCGACGCGCGCTACCGGTCGGCCCGCGAGATGAAGGAGGACCTCGAGGCCTTCATGATCCACGAGGGCCTGCGCGCGTCGCGCCAGGACGTCGGCGCCTTCGTGACCGGGCTCTTCCAGCGCGAGCGCGACGAGCAACGTCAGGTCCTCGGGGCCTACATGCGCGGCGAGACCCAAGGCGTCGACCTCGGGCCGATGATGACCACGACGGGCACGGGCTCGGGGTTCTCGCCCGTGAGCGCCGTGGGGCAGACGACGACGGGGCCGCGGCGGCGCCCGCTCTTGCTCGTCGCGCTCGTCATGCTGCTCGCCGCGGGCGTCGGCGCCTTCTTCGCGCTGAGGGACACGGACCCGGAGCGGCTCGCGGACGGAGAGCCGACAGCCCTCGCGCCGTCAGGGTCGGATCCGCCGGAGCGCGACGAAGAACCCGTGGCTCCGCAGGCCGAAGCGACCGCGCAGGAGCCTCCGGTCGAGACGACGCCCTCCCCAGAGGTCACGACGGCGGAGGTCACGACGGCGGAGGTCACGACGGCGGAGGTCACGATGGCGGAGGTCGCCCCGAGCCCGATGGACGAGGCCCCGCGTGAGCCCACGGTGATGGCGACACGGCCTGGCATGCGACCCGTCAGCCGGACGACCTCCACGGCGGCCGCCGTGATGCGAGAGCCAATCGCCGATCCCGTCCCCCCGCCGCGAATGGAGGAAGCCCCTGCCGGGATGGTCGAGGAGGGCTTCTTGACCCTGGACACCGTGCCCTGGAGCAACGTCCAGCTCGGCAACCGTCGCCTTGGCACGACGCCGCTCATCCGGCTGCGGCTCCCCGTAGGCGAGCACGTGCTGACGCTCTCGAACCCCGAGCAAGGGGTCCGCTCCACCTACCGCGTCACCATCCGCGCAGGCGAGACGACCGCCCGAAGGATCGCGCTCCAATGAGATCACCTCCCTGGATCCTGGCCACGCTGCTCTTCGCGCTCTCGTCGAGCTGCACCAACCCCGGCCCCGGCCCGCGTGGAGAGCCGATCAAGATCGGCGTGATCGTCTCGCTGACGGGCGCCCTCGGGCCGGTCGGCCCACACCTCGCCAACAGCGCGCGCCTCGCGGCGCGTGAGGTCAACGCGGCTGGCGGTCTGCTCGGAGGCCGCAGGGTCGAGCTGGTGGTGGTGGACGACCGCACCGACCCCGCGTTCGCCGCGAGGGTCGCGCAGGAGCTGGTCGAGGACGAGGGCGTCGTCGCGATCGTCGGCTCGCTCGCGAGCAGCGCGTCGCTGCAGGTGCAGACCGTCACCGCAGCAGCCGAGATCCCGCAGGTCTCGTGCTGCTCGACCTCGCCGGATCTCACGACGGCCCAGCCCGCGGAGGATCGCTTCCTCTTCCGCACCGTCCCCTCCGATCTACTGCAGTCGGTCGTCGTATCTCGCTACGCGCACAACATCGCGTGCGAGCGGCTCGCCGTCCTCCACCTCGACGACAGCTACGGCAACCCCTTCGGCATGGCCATCGAACGCAACTTCCGTGACTCCGGCGGAACCGTCGTCGCGCGCGTGCCCTTCACCGGCGAGCGCTCGAGCTATACGACCGAGGTCCGCATGATCGCGGACGCCGCCCCCGACTGCGTGGCCCTCGTCGCTTTCCCGGTCGACGGCGGCCGCATCCTGCGCGATTGGTCCGGCCTCGCCGCGCGGCCGAACGTGACGTGGATCGGGACCGACGGCATCAAGGACCCCGGCTTCCCCACGGCAGCCGGGAGCCGCGGCGCGGTCGACGGAGTGGTCGGGACGTCGCCCATCGTCGAGCCTATGACCCCCGAGTTCAACGCCTACTCTGCCGCGTACGAGGCGACCTTCAGCGAGCCGGTCGGCATCTTCGGGGGCAGCCAATACGACGCGATGGCGCTCGTGCTCTTGGCCATCGAGCAGGCGGGGAACACCGGCGGAGTCGCCATCCGCGACGCGCTCTTCGAGGTCTCGCAGCGGACGACCCCAGGCGACCGCGTCTTCGGGCCCGGGCAGCTCTCGCTCGCGCTCCAACGCATTCGAGATGGGCTCGGCGTCGACTACGAGGGCGCGGCCGGGCCGGTCGACTTCGACGAGCTCGGCGACGTCGTCTCCGACTACGAGATCTGGCGCTACGACGCGGACGCCGAGCGTTTCGTCCGTGTGGACACGATCCCCGCGTCGAGCGTGCAATGAGGGGCGCATGAGTCGAAACACGAGACACCTGCTCGGCCGCATCTTCGGCGCAGCGTGCGCGCTGCTGCTCGTCGCGGGGTGCGGAGAGACCGTGCCGCTCGCGCTCGCCTTCCCGTCGTCGGAGGCCTTCGTGCGGTCGGCGAACGCACGGGTCTACGTGGTGGACGTCGGCGACGACCTCGGGGTCTGCCCCACCCTCTTGATGCGGGCCGAGCTCGGGACACTCGTGGGTGACGTGGCGCAGACGGATCTGCGCCCCGTCTGTGACTTCCGAGCGGGCGCCGTCCAGCTCCCCGACGTGCCCCAGGGGGTGCACGCCTACGTCGCCATCGCGACCAACGAGGCGGGCCAGGTGCTGCTCTCAGGCTGCCGGATCGCCGACCCCTACGTCGACGACGGTCCGTTGGAGATCACGCTCTCGACGACCGAACGCTACCGCAGCACGTTCCCCGCCGGGAGCGCGTCTCCCATGTGCTCGGTCGAGGACAAATGCGTACGGAGCTGCCGATGAGAGCCTTCCGTCCCCTCCCTCGCTCCTGGGCCCTGGCGCTCGCGCTGCTGGCGCTCTCCAGCCCCGCCGGCGCGCAGGACCTCCTCGGCCAAGCCGAAGAGGCGTACATGAACGTCGACTTCGAGCGGACGCTCGAGCTCTGCGGGCGCGCGATGGCCTCCGGGTCGCTCTCGCCCGAGCGGCTGGCGCGTGTCTACGAGCTGATGGGCATCGCCCACGCCGCGAACGGGGACGAGGACGCCTCCCGCGAGGCGTACAAGAAGATGCTCGCGCTCCGGCCCGACGCCCAAGTGGACACGAACCTGGCGCCCCGGCTGCGTAGCCCCTTCATGGAGGCGCGCGGTTATTGGGCGACCCGCAGCGATCGACTCTCCCTCGAGGCCGTGCTCGTGCGCGCCGAGCGCGGCCTGCGGGTGACGCTGTCGGACCCGCTCGGCATGGTCGCGTCGCTCGTCGTCCTCACCCGCGGCGCGGGCGAGCTCCGACCCTACGACGAGCACCGGGGCCCCGCGCAGCTGACGAGCCTCGTCGAGGTCGCCGCGCTCCCCGAGGCCGACCGCATCGAGTACGTCATCGAGGCGCTCGACGCTGCGGGCAACCGCGTCGCGCAGCTCGGCACCCGCGACACCCCCAACAGCGTCGGGCGCGACACCCCGCGCGGAGGTGAGCGTGGGGTCGGGGGTGGCGAGGAGCGGCCGCGACGCTGGTGGATCGCGGGCGTGGTGGCCGCGATCGTGGTCGGCGCGGCGCTCGGCGTGGGCCTCTACTACGGGCTGCGGACCGAGCCGGTGACGCTGCAGAGCCAGGTCGTCTTCCGCTGAAGCGCACGGTGGACGGTCGTCGTGCGCCGGGCGTAGTCTCGCCGCCGCCATGTCCCAGCTCGACGCGCTCGCCCGAGGGTTCCGACACGACTACCTGCGCTACGAGGCGCTCACCGATCAGCTGAAGGCGTGGGCGGCGGCGTTCCCGTCGCTCACGCGGCTCGAGAGCCTCGGGGAGACCCCCGAGGGCCGCTCCATCTGGATGCTGACCATCGGCGAGGGGCTCGCGTCGCCGCGCCCCGCGGCGTGGGTCGACGGCAACATGCACGCCTCCGAGGTCGCGGGCTCGAGCGTCGCGCTCGCCATCGCAGAGGACGTCCTCCGAGCGCACCTCGGCGAACCGCTCGACCACGTGCCCACGACGGCGCTCGAGGTGCTGCGCTCGATCCACGTCCACGTCGTGCCCCGCATTTCGCCCGACGGCGCGGAGGCCGTGCTCACGACGGGTCGCTACGTTCGCTCGGTCCCACGCGACCTCCGCGCGAACCGCGAGCACGCGCGCTGGATCGCGCAGGACGTCGACGGCGACGGCTTGGCGCTCGTGATGAGGCAGCAAGACCCGACGGGCGAATACGTCGAGTCCGCGGTCCACCCCGGCCTGCTCGTCCCGCGTGAGCTCGAGGACGCCGGGCCCTTCTACAAAATCTACCCGGAGGGGGTGATCGAGGCTTGGGACGGGCACTCGATCCCAGACCCGCACTTCCTCGCGGACAACGAGCCCGACCTGAACCGCAACTTCCCCTACCACTGGGCGCCCGAGCCCGACCAGCCAGGCGCCGGGCGCTTCCCGCTCAGCGAGCCGGAGACGCGGGCGATCGTCGAGGCGGCGACGGCGCGGCCGAACATCTTCACGTGGCTGAACCTGCACACCTTCGGCGGCGTCCACATCCGCCCGCTCGGCGCCGCGCCGGACACGAAGCTCGCGCCCTACGATCGCGCGCTCTTCCATCAGCTCGAGCGGTGGGCCGACGAGCTCACGGGCTACCCGACGGTCAGCGGCTTCCACCAATTCCTCTACGAGCCCGAGAAGCCCTTGCACGGCGACCTGAGCGACTTCGCCTACCATCAGCGCGGCGCGCTCGCGTGGGTCTGCGAGCTCTGGGATCTCTTCGAGCAAGCCGGGCTCCCGCGCCGCGCGCGCTTCGTCGAGCGCTACACGCACCTCGACCGCGAGGACCTCGAGAAGCTCGCGGCGTGGGATCGCGATCACAACGACGGCGCCGTGCTCCGGCCGTGGACGAAGGTGACGCACCCCCAGCTCGGCGAGGTCGAGGTCGGCGGCGTCGACCCGCGCTTCGGCCTCTGGAACCCGCCCCGCGCGCGGCTCCCCGAGGTCTGCCGCGCGCAGAGCGCGCTCTACCTCCGCGTCGCCGCGCTCTGCCCGCGCGTCGTCATCGAGGCGCCGACGATCGAGCCGCTCGGGGACGGGCTCCACCGCGTCGGCGTCGACGTCGTCAACCTCGGCTATCTCCCGACCTACGGCCTCGAGTCCGCGCGCTCGCTCCCCTGGAACGAGCCGCTCCACGTCGACGCCGTCGGCGAGGGGGTCGACGTCGAGCTCGCGGACGCGCACCGCGCGATCGGCCACCTCGAGGGGTGGGGCCGTGGGCGCTGGAGCGGCACCGGCGCCCTCTACTTCCAGCGAAGCCGCGGGAGCGTGAGCCGGGCGCGCGTGAGCCTCGTCGTCCGCGGGAAGGGCACCCTGCGCCTGCGGGTGCGGAGCTGTCGCGTGGGTGAGGTGGAGCGCGTGGTCGAGCTCTGACTGACGCGCCGTCGAGACCCTCTCAGAACCTTCCGACCGCTGGCATCCTGGGCACTCCGCCGACCGGAGCGTCGCCGAGGAAGCTCCATGGAAGGACCGGCCCGCCTCGACGAACGAGCACGCGGAGCGAGAAAGGTTGGCTCATCGCCGCGCGCCGGTGCTCTCGCGGAGCATCGCGTCGAGCATCTCCTTGGCGTCTTCGAGCACCACGAGGTGCTCGGCCAGCGCGCGCCGTTCGTCGGCGGCGAGCGCGCGGCCGGCCGCCTCGTGCGCGTGTCGCACGGCGATCACGGTGTCGACCGCGTCGGGATCGTCGGCCCGCCACTGCTCGACCTCGCGGGCGGCGCGCTCGACCTCGACGAGCAGCGCCTGCAGCCCCTGCCGCAGCCCCTCGTGAGCCTCCTCCGCGCGCCGCTCCTCGAGCCAGGCGGCGCTCTCGGCGGCCGCCCGCTCGAGCTCGCCGGGCTCGAACGCGCTCCGCCCGAGCACCTGCACGCGCGCTTGCTCCCCGGTCTCCAGATCCTTCGCGCCGGCGCGGAAGATGCCGTCCGCGTCGATCTCGAACTCGACCTCGACCTCGACGTCGCCGGCGGGTGCGCGCCGCAGCCCGACCAGCGCGAAGTCCTGGAGGAGCTCGTTCTCGCTCGCCACGCCGCTCTCCCCTTGCAGCACGACGATGCGCAGCGTCTCCTGCTCGTCGCGCGACGTCGTGAAGAGGCTCGGCACGCGACAGGGCACGCGCGTGCTCGCCGGCACGATCAC
The DNA here is from genome assembly GCA_019637115.1 of Myxococcales bacterium. Classification (GTDB taxonomy): domain Bacteria; phylum Myxococcota_A; class Polyangia; order Polyangiales; family Houyiibacteriaceae; genus JACKEH01. The sequence continues at coordinate 17,094 of JAHBWH010000098.1, forward strand.
CTCGTAGCCGTCGCCGGCCGTCGCGATCCCGAGCGAGTGCGCCGTAACGTCCTCGAGGGCGACCTCGTCGATCTCGGTCGCGAGGGCTGCGCCCTGAATCGCAGCGCCGAGCGCCACGACCTCGTCGGGGTGGACGTTGCGCGACGCCCGACGACCGAAGAGCTCCTCGACGGCCTGCTGCACGCGCGGCATTCGCGTCATGCCGCCGACGAGCACGACCTCGTCGACATCCGTCGCCTCGAGCCGCGCGAGCTCGAGCGCATGCATGCAGATGTCGAGCGTCCGATCGACCAGATCCTCGGTGAGCTTCTCCAGCTGCCCCCGGCTGATGCTGTAGTGCATGTGCAGCGGGCCCTTCGGGCTCGTCGAGACGATGAAGGGCAGCTGGACCTCGGCCTCGTCGACCTGGGATAGATCGCACTTCGCCTTCTGGGCCGCCTGCTTGAGCCGCTGGAGCGCGATCGGCGACTCACGCAGGTCGATGCCCTCCTGCACCTCGAAGCCGCGGATGAGCCACGCCATGACGCGGTCGTCGAAGTCCTCGCCGCCGAGGAAGGAGTCACCCGTCGTGGCGAGCACGCGGAACACCCCGTCGCCGCCCACATGGACGATCGAGACGTCGAAGGTGCCGCCGCCGAGGTCGTAGACCACGACGCGCTTCTCTTCTCCCCGGCCGAAGCCATACGCGAGCGCGGCCGCGGTCGGCTCGTTGAGGATCCGGAGGACGTCGAGGCCTGCGATGCGCCCCGCGTCCTTCACCGCCTGGCGCTGCGCGTCGTTGAAGTACGCCGGGACCGTGACGACCGCGCGCTCCACGCGCTCGGTGAGGTGCTCCTCCGCGACGACGCGCATCTCCTGCAAGAGCATCGCGCTGATCTCGGGGACCGAGTACGCCTTGCCGCGGAGCTCGATCCGCACGTCGTCGCTCGGGCCAGCGACGATGCGATAGGGCATCGTCGTCAGCGCGTGCTGGACCTGGGGGCTGTCGAAGGGGCGACCGATGAGGCGCTTGGCGGCGAAGACCGTGTGCTGGGGGTTCGTGATCGCCTGCCGCGCCGCGACCTGCCCGACCATTCGGCCGCCGTCCTCGGCGATGGCGACGATGGAGGGCGTGGTCTTGTAGCCCTGTCGGTTGGCGATGACCGTCGGCTGCCCTCCGTCGAGCACCGCGACACAACAATTCGTCGTTCCCAGATCGATCCCGATGACTCGGCTCATGCCCGCTCCGCGTCGCGGGCATTCTGCGCGTCCGAGGGCGCGGGGGCAACGATGACGCGCGCCTGCGCTCGACAGAGGTCGAGCCCGCAGCACGCGCCAAGCCCGGCCCGCGCCGCGTCGTCAGCGCGCCGTGAATTTCACGTACTCGAAGTCGACCGGCTTGCCCTTCACGCCCTTCGAGGGCGGCGCGATCCACGGCGCGAACTGGCCGGGCTCGTAGCAGGGCACCATCACGGAGCGGACGTAGTCGCGGTCTTCCTGCGTCGGGAGCCACGTCGCGCAACCTCGCTCGAAGGCCGCGTCGCTGATGAGGTCGCCCTTCGGGTCGAAGCGGTGGTCCGCGTAGATGCCCATCCGCCGGTTGAAGCGCCGGCTGGGGATGCGGAGCTCGAAGTCCGTGATGCCGTGCTCCCGGATGGTCTTGTTCCAGCGCGCGCAGGCCCGCTCGCAGTCGTCGACGTACTCGTCGCGGAGGACCTCGTTCATCGCGTTGCGCAGCGGGACGTCCTCCTGGGTCAGGCGCCCGTCCTTCACGAGCGTCATCCCGTAGATGCCCTGCAGGCCGCTATGCTCTTCGTACTTCTTCTGCTCGTGGTGTCGGCCCTTGACGCCCGTCGCGAAGTAGTCGGCCGCGTTCGAGCTGATCTCGCCGCCGAAGAGCTCGACCGCGCTGGAGAACCAGAAGTTGATCCACTTCTGGATCGTCGGCAGATCGATCGCGCCCTGGTTGCGCGCGTCGCCGTTCGGATCTTTCACCGTCGCCTCCGCGGCGCGGCGCACGATCCGGTCGAGCCCCGTCTCGCCGACGAAGAGGTGGAAGGCCTCCTCCGTGAGCATGAACTGCGTCGCCCGCGCGAGCGGATCGAAGCCAGACTCGCTGAGTGACGAGAGCTGGTACTTGCCATCACGGTCGGTGAACATCGTGAAGCAGAAGAACGACAGCCACTCGTCGGTCGGCTCGTTGAACGTCGACAGAATTCGGGGCTTGTCCTGGTCGCCACTTCGACGCTCGAGGAGCGCTTCGGCCTCCTCGCGACCGTCGCGGCCGAAGTACTGATGGAGCAGGTGCACCATCGCCCAGAGGTGGCGCCCCTCCTCCACGTTCACCTGGAAGAGGTTGCGGAGGTCGTAGAGCGAGGGGGCGATCTTCCCGAGCAGGCGCTGCTGCTCGACGCTCGCCGGCTCGGTGTCCGCCTGCGTCACGATGATCCGCCGAAGGATGCCGCGGAGCTCACCGGGGACCTCCTCCCAGGCCTTGTACTTCGCGTTGTCGCCGAACCCGACGGTGCGCTCTCCCGCGCGAGGCGTGAGGAAGATGCCCCAACGATACTCGGGCATCCGCACGTAGTCGTAGTGCGCCCATCCGCTCGCGTCGACGCTGGTCGCCGTGCGCAGCCAGATCTGGTCTTCCTGGAAACCCTCGGGGCCCATGTCCTTCCACCACTCGAGGAAGTTGGGCTGCCACTTCTCGAGCGCCCGAAGGAGCTTCCGATCGGAACCGAGATCGACGTTGTTGGGGATGGAGTCGGTCAGCGACATCGTGGCGGTACGCTAGAGGCGCCCTCGCCCGGCGGCAGTGTGGCGCCTCACTGTGCGGGCGCTCTCGTGAGCGGAATCACGAGTCTCCTCGGGCAGTTGGAAGTCGTCGTTCCAGCATTGCTCAACGCCCGCGCAGCCACGTCACGATCGCGTTCTCCTCGCGCGCGTCGAGCCCTAACGCCCGCGCGCTCGGCATCCCTCCGCGGCCATGGCGCAGCACCTCCTCGAGCTCGTCACCGAGTCGTGACCCGACGCCGTCGAGCCGCGGCGCGTCTGCGTCGTGACAGCTCGCACAGACCGCTCGGTAGACCTCCTCGGGAGCGCGCGGCTCGCGGGGCGCTCGCTCGACGAAGCGGGCGAAGGGGTTGACGCAGGCGTTGACGTAGACGTTCGCGTACACGCGGTAGGAGAGGGGTCCCTCCGACGTCCGCGTGAAGGCGTCGGTCGAGAGCAAGAGCCGGCCCGCGAGCAGGTCGAGCACGGCGTCACCGCGCTCGAGGAGCGCCGCGTCGTGCCTCGCGACGTCGGCCAAGAAGGCGTCGAGCACCCCCGCCCCGAGGACGAGCGGGGCGAGCTTGGCCTCGAGCGCCTGCGCGAGCCGCCACCGGGCGATCCGGTCGCGCGCGAGCAACCAACCGCCGCCCGCGGCGACGAGGCCCACGCCCCCCAGGCGCAAGAGCGTTCGGCGCTTCACCCGAAGACCTCTGCGGCGGCGCGCAGGGAGAGCGCGGCCAAGGTGAGCGTGGGGTTCGCGGGCGTCGCGCAGGGAAACGCGCCGCTCCCGAGGACCTGGAGGTTCTCGACCCCGCGATAGACGAGGCGCGCGTCGAGGACGCTGGTCTCGGGGTCGTCGCCCATCGGCGTCGTCCCGATCGCGTGCGCCTCGGTCGCGAGGGGCGGGCCGATGAGGTGGCGCTCGACCGGGAGGGCCGCCAGCACCGGCGCGAGATCCTGCTCGAGCGCGTCGATCCCGCGTCGGGTCCAGTCGCTCGGGCCGGCGTAGGTGACGCGCGGCCGCGCGTCATCGTCCGGGTCGAGCGCGACCCGGCTCTCGGGTCGCCGCTCGTCCTCGAAGATCACCTTCAACTTGACGCGCTCGCGCCAGCGGCCGGGCTCCATCCGGAGCTCAGGCACGTTCCAGACCTCGATGAGCGCCCCCGCTCGGTCACGACGGCGCTCACCTAGGTACAGGGAGTAGAGGTGCCCGGTGATCGAGGTGCCGCCGCCGAACGCCTCGAGCCCGTCGAGGTCGACACGCACTTCCACGCCCACCTGCTCGTGCAGACCGACTCCGAGCTCGGGGTGGGCCAGGCCCGAGCGCAGCAGGAGCCACGGGTTGAAGAGCGCGTTCGCGCCCAGCGCGACGTGGCCGGCCCGCGCCACCTCGGGGCGCCCACCCAGCACGTAGCGGACCGCCTCGACGCGGCCCCCCTCGATCACGAGCGACTCGCAGCGGGCGTCCACGTGGAGCGTGACGCGCGGATCCTCGTAGAGGTGGCCGAGCTCGTTGAGCACCGTGAACTTCGCGTCGACGGGGCAGAGCTCGCAGACACCGCTCGCGCAGCAGCGCGGGCGGCGCTCCGTGGGCACGCTCGGGCGCGCGCAGGGCTGCGGCGTGAAGAGCGTCGGGAAGGCGCGCGCGAGCGCCTCGTCGGGCGCCGAGAGCCGGTGCGGCGGGAGCGGAAAAGGCGCGCTGCGCGGGCAGATGGGGTGGGCGTCGTCGCCGGCCACGCCGAGCAGACGCTCGGCCTCCACGTAATGAGGCTCGAGCGCGTCGTAGGTGATGGGCCAGTCGGCCGCGACGCCGTAGCGGGTGCGCAGCGCGAAATCCTCTGGCGCGAGGCGCGGGGTGCACGCCCACCAACAGTTCGAGTTTCCACCCAGCTCGACGTGGGTGATCCACGGGCGACCTGCGGGCGCGCTCGAGTAGAGCCCGTGCCCCTCGGGCCACCCCAACACGGCGCTCCGGTGCGCCAAGCGCCAAGCGTGCGAGCGTCGTGGGCCCCGCTCGAGCACCAGGACCCTCGCACGGCTCGGCGCGCGGCGGAGGTAGCGCTCGAGGTAGAACGAGGACGCGAAGCTCGTTCCGACGACGACGAGATCGTAGGGGTCCGACACCGGGTTGCCTGCCGCGTCGTCGAGGGGGGCGCCGCGCGCCCCGCGCTCGAGCGACACCGAAGGATGGGGTCAATCGCCCGCTCGGCGAAAGCGCGATCCGCGGTCGACGGCCGATGTCCCGTGAATCGCCGGCTCCGGCGGCTGCGCGAACGCATCAGCCACGGGTACGACGGCGTGGGAACCCGACGCAGCCGCGGTCCCGGTCCCCGTCGCGGCCCCGGCCCCGGAAGGTGCGACCCCCCACCAACCCAGCGGGGAGCCGAAGGCCTCACCGGGGGGCCCGCCGGCAACGCGGCCTGCGAGATCGGCGGACCCTTTCTCGACGAAAAGTGGCCCCCCCTCCGCGAACGGTGGCCGTGTTGCGTGGGCCGCTCGCGAAGTAACCCGAAGTAACAAGCACGTTCGCGAAACGCAGTCCATTCAGTGATCGCCACTCGCGCACAAGGGTTCGAGGGGCATCGAATCGACAACCCATGCCGGGGAATGTCGGACACGAGCGCATAGGACAACCTGGGTGTGTCAGAATGTCCCCATTCGGGGGAGCACGCCCACGTTCTGATCGTTCTGTTTGACAAGTCAGGAAATTCCCCTCAGAGGATTTCACGTGGAAACGACAGTGGAGAGCCAAGACAAGCCTTCTCGTCGCGACGCCCGGCGTCAGGAGATCAGCGAACGCATCCTCGACGCCGCGATGCGGCTCGTCGCGGAGGAAGGCTATGAAGCCTTCACCATCGCACGCCTGGCCGGAGAGCTCGGCTACGCGGTGGGTGCGCTCTACCGCTATTTCAAGGGCAAGGACGCCATCCTCGCGGCGCTCGAGCTCCGCGTGGTCGAGCAGCTCGGCGCCGACTTGGGCGTGGCGAGCGAGCGGCTGAACGCGGACGCGGCGGACCTCACGGACGGGGAGCGAGCCCTCCTCCACGCGATGGTCATGGCCGGCGCGTACGAGTCGATGGGAGTTCGCCGACCGACCCACGCACGGCTGCTCGCGACGTCGCTCGGCGACCCGCGTGAGCTCCTGGCGGACGCGGCCCTCGCGGCCGGGATCCTCCCGCCTCTGGCGGCCATCCTCGGTCAGCTCGCGGGGTGCCTGCAAACGGCCGCCGAGGCGGGCTCGCTGCGCGCCGGAAACGCCGCAGAGCGGGCGCTGCTGCTCTGGTCCTCGACCCAGGGTGTGCTCACGCTGCGAAAGCTCGGCCGCCTGAGCGAGGACTTCGCGGCGCCGGCGCTCTACCACCACCTCCTCGAGAGCCTCTTCGTCGGCTGGGGCGCGAACGCGGAGACGGTCTCCTCGCGCATCGTCGCCGCGAAGGCCATCGTCGACGCGCTCCCGCGCGAAGAGCCCGTCCAAGCCTGACGTGATGGGCACGACGACGTGAAGGACACGACCCGGCAACGCCTCGGCGACGTGGGTCTGCTCGTCCTTCGCGTCGCGACGGGGCTCGGGATGCTCGGCGCCCACGGGTGGCCGAAGCTCAGCCGCTTCGGAGAGCTCTCGACGCGCTTCCCCGACCCGCTCGGCGTCGGCTCGACGCTGAGCCTCTCACTCGCCGTCTTCGCCGAGGTCGGCTGCGCCATCGCCCTCGTGCTCGGCCTGGGGACCCGCCTCGCGGCGATCCCCTTGGTCGTCACGATGGCGGTCGCGGCCTTCGTGATCCACGCGGACGACCCCTGGTCGAAGAAGGAGTTCGCGCTGCTCTACCTGGTCCCGTGCTTGACGCTCGTCTTCACGGGACCAGGTCGCTACGCGATCGACGCGCGCCTCGGTCGTTGGTTGCGGTAGGCCGAGGGCGCCGAACTCAGCTTCAGCTCATGCCCCACTTCGCCTTGTTCTCGGCGACCTGCTCGGGCGTGGGCTGATCCTTGTCGACGTGCTGCGGGACCTCGAAGTCGTCCTTCGTGTCGGTCATCGCGGCGTTGAGGCCGATGTCCTCCTTGAAGACCGCGGGGACGCTCACGTCCTCGAAGATCGCCTCCCACGGGCACTCCGGCTCACACGCGCCGCAGTCGATGCACTCGTCGGGATCGATGTAGAGTTGGTTGGGGAACTTCGCCGTGTCGCCGCCGGTGTACTTGTAGATGCACTCGACGGGGCAGACGTCGACGCACGCTTGGTCGACGCAGTCACGGCAGAGACGGGTGATGACCCAGGCCATGGTTTCCTCGCTCGTTACGGCGCGACTCGCCCTCCATTGGGCCCCGCACGCGGGCGCTGGTATGGGGCGATCGCTTCCGAAATGCAAGACATTGCGCGGGCTCGATGTGTCGAGCGCAAGCGCAGCTCAGTGTCCAGCGCAAGCGCAGCTCAGCGCCGACCGCCGCGCCTGCCGCGCCCGCCTCGCCGGCCTCGCTCCCGTCCCGCGGGTTGCGCCGCGGGCGCAGGCTCGGTCGACGGGTGGCAGTGGGTGCACGTGTAACCCTCGATGCCGAGCAAGGTTCCCATCACGGGCGTGACCTCTTCGTCCATGAAGCGGACCATGTCGGGGAAGATGCGCTCCATCGAGTCCCACGCCGGGGTGCCGCGGGGCGGCACCCGGTACTGGTTGGAGGCCGGCATCCGATACGCCACCTCGCGCATGTCGGGGCCGTGGCAGGTCTCACAGCCGTAGCTGGCCGGTGTCCACCGCTCACCGTCGTGCCGCACGAAGATCTCCTTCATGATCGGCAGCACCTTGCCGATCATGTACCACTCCTGCTCCTCGTGGGTCATCTCGGCCCACGGTTTGTCGGGGCCGGAGATGCCGATGCGCTCGATCGCCCCCTCGTGCGACTCCACGCCGGGTAGGCCGTCGTCGTCGCCCCAATCGTCGAGCTCGTCGCCGCTCGACGACTCGGCGCCCGAGCCGCCGCCGCCGCCGCCGCAGGAGACGAGGAGGATGGAGAGGAGGGACCACCGCAGCGCGTGCACCATGCGCGGAGGGTAGCAGGGTCGTGCGCGTGGTAGCAGACCGTCGAGCGCGCGGTGCGCTTGGTCGCGAGCCGACGGGGTCGTCGTCGCGAGCTGACGGTCCGCGTCGTCGCCACCCGACGGTGTGTGTCGTCGCCTGCCGACGGCGCACGTGGTCGCCAGCCGACGGCGCACGTGGTCGCCTGCCGGTGCGCGTGGTCGCCACGACGGGCGCGTCGGAAGGCGAGGCGACGCGCGTCGATTCGCGCTATGTCTGGCGCTCGTGAGCCAGGGGATATGAGCGCTGGGCGCAAAATCGTCGTCGCGCTTCGCGCGGTGGGCATCGTGGTGGGCATCTGGGGGACCCTCGGGCTCATCGGCTGGCTCGCGGGCGCGCTGCCGCCGATCGGGGCGCCAGGCGCGCCGGAAGCGTCGGGAGCGTCGGGAGCGTCGGGAGCATCGGGAGCATCGGAGGACGAGGGGGCCACCGCGAACGACACCGCGCCCTCGACGGACGTCGCGGAGGCCGTCCCCGTGGAGCCCACGGAGATCGAGCCCGGCGGGCCCACCGAGCCTGCTCCGAGCGAGCATGGCGATCCGCCCGTCGAGGCGCGCGCGGAGGAGGCCGAGCTCCCTGACCCGAGCGCCATCCCCGCCGACGAAGCCGTCCCGTTCCGAGGTCGCACGGTCGGCGCGTCTTGGTCGGTCTTGCTCGCGGCGCGACCGAACGCGCTCACGGGGGAAGAGGCCGCGATGACCGCGGCGTCGATCGTCGGTGACGCGAGGCCCGAGCTCCTCATCGCGCTCGGCGCGGAGGCGCATGTCGTCGGCGTGCACGACGGCCGCCCGCTGCGCATCGCGCGGATCGGCGACGGCGCGATCTCGGCGCGCCCCGCGCGCCCACTCGTCGCGGACGTGACCGGCGACGGCTTGCCCGATCTCGTGGTCGGTCACGCGCGCCTCGATCCCCAAGGCGCCCCGACGGGTGGGACGCTCCAGCTCTTCCCAGGGAACGCGACGGGGGGGCTCGACCCCGCGCGCACGCTCGCGCCGATCGCCACGGTCGCCCTCGCGGCGATGCCGGACGCGCGGGGCGCCCGCGTCGTGGCGATGCACTGGGCGGACGGCTTCGGACGCCGCCCGAGCGAGCTCTGGATCTTCAACGGCGGGGCCTCCCCTGCGCGCCGCGGACGCGCGCGCATCGGGAGCGATGGCGCCGACGTCGCCGCCCTCCCCCGAGAGACCGGCTTCGAGCTGGCCACCGTCGACGCGAGCGGGCTCACCCACCTGAGCGCGGAGGGCGCACGACTGGGGACCGTCGAGCTCCCCGAGGGGTCGCGGGTGATCGTCCACGACCTCGACGGCGACGGCGCGCCGGAGATCATCGCGCTCGGTCGCGGCCTGCACGTGATCCGAGTCGGCGACGGCCTCGCGGCGACGCCGATCGACGCGCCGCACGGGATCCGGCGGCTCCTCGTCCACGACGTCGACGGCGACGGACGCCCCGACATCCTCGGCGTCACTCGCGGCGGCGTCGCGTGCCTGCGTCAGCGGGAGCCGATGAGCTTCGTCGAAGAGCCGCTCGTCAGCCTCCCCGGGGGGCTGCGGGCCCATGACGCCGCGATCATCGACGGCGACCGCCCGATGCTGGTGATCGTGGGGCTCTCGGTGGCGGGGTGGCAGCTCATCGGCGCTCCGCTCGGCCCGCCGGTGTCGGTGTCGGAGGCCGCCGCGGAGCCGCTCCCCGACGCGCCGATCGTGCTCACCCTGCCCTCGCGTTGAGGCGCGCGCAGAGCGGCGCGCGTGCTTTTTCGTCAACTCGCGCGACCAGAAGCCGACAAGCCGCTCATGAGCGCGCTCGCACACCCGTGCTATGTGGACCCTCCGATGCCTGCCCCGAGCGAGGTCGACCTCGACGCGTCGCTGAAGCGCATCTTCGGCTTCGAGCGCTTCCGGCCGTGGCAACGCGACGCCGTCGACGCCCTCTTGCACGGCAAGCGGCGCGTCCTCGTCGTCGCCCCGACGGGCGGCGGCAAGTCGTTGACATACCAGCTCCCCGCAGCGCTGCTCTCGGGCACGAGCGTCATCGTCTCGCCCCTCATCGCCCTCATGGAGGACCAGGTGCGCTCGCTGGTCGAGCGTGGGATCTCGGCGACTTACCTCGCCTCGAGCGTCCCGCGGGACGAGCTCGCGCGCCGAGAGCGCGCGCTGATCGCCGGGGAGCACAAGCTCGTCTTCGTCGCGCCCGAGCGCCTCGGCAGCGACCGCGCCGTGCGCCTGCTCGAGGCGCTGAAGCCCTCGTTCATGGCGGTCGACGAGGCGCATTGCATCAGCCAATGGGGCCACGACTTCCGCCCGGATTACCTCCGGCTCGGCGAGCTCCTGGCGCGCCTGCGCCCCGCGCACGTGCTCGCGTGCACCGCCACCGCGACGCCGGTCGTCCGCGACGAGATCGTCCAGCGCCTGGGCATGGACGACGCGCACGTCGTCCTCCGCGGCTTCGCGCGCCCCAACCTCCACCTCGAGGCGCGCCCCGTCGACGCGAAGAAGGAGCGCGATCAGGCGCTCCTCGCCGCGCTCCGCGAGGCGCTCGGGGACGCCACGGCGCCCAAGGGCGCCGCGATCGTCTATGCCTCGACGCGCAAAGAGGCGGACGCCGTCGGCGCGAAGGTCGCCGGGCTCGGCTATCGCGCCGCCGTCTACCACGCCGGGATGGACGCCGAGGACCGAGCGGAGGTCAACGCCCTCTTCGCGGCCCGCGAGGTCGACGTGGTCGCCGCGACGATGGCCTTCGGTATGGGCATCGACCGCCCGGACATCCGCGCCGTCATCCACGTCCAGGCCCCGGGGAGCATCGAGTCCTACTACCAAGAGGTCGGCCGCGCGGGGCGTGACGGCGAGCCCGCGGTCGGGCTCTTGCTCACGTCGTCGTCCGATCTGCCGCTGCGGCGACGTCTCATCGAGCGCCCGTGGGCCGAGCAGCGCCCGACGAAGGCCGAGGTCGACCGGCAGTGGGGGCTCTTCCTCGACCTCATGCGCTACGTCGAAGCCGGCAGCTGTCGACACGACTTCATCCTGCGGTACTTCGGCGACGAAGAAGAGATCCTCGGGGGCTGCGGCCATTGCGACGTCTGCGCCGCGCTCGAGGAGGGCAGCGACGCCTTCGGCGCCGTCGACGAGCTCGTCGTGCGCAAGGCGCTCGCGGGCGTCGCGCGCGCGAACCGTCGCGTCGGGCTGCGCGCGGTCGCGGAGATGTTGGCCGGGAAGAAGTCGACGAAGCTCGCTCGCATGGGCCTCGAAGGTTTGACCACCTTCGGCCTGCTCGCGCCGCGTGACGTCGACTGGGTCGTGGCGCTGCTCCGCCGGCTCGTGACGGCAGGGCTCGTCGAGCTCATCGGCACCGACTACCCGCTCGTCGGGCTGACAGCCAAGGGGGTGCCCGTGATGAAGGGCGCGCAGCCGTCTCGGGTGTTGCTCCCGCCGACGCAGCGTCGACGGGCGCGCGCCCCGCGGGCGGAGGCGGAGCGCGCCACGCTGGGGCCCGACGACGCCGTCGTCTTCGAGCGACTGCGCGAGGCGCGGCTCGAGCTCGCGACCGCGCACGGCGTCCCCGCGTACGCGGTGTGCACCAACCGCACCCTCGAGCAGATCGCGGTGCGACGCCCGAAGGACTTCGGTGAGCTCCGCAACATCCCAGGGATGGGGCCGATGCGCATCGACAACTATGGGCGCGTGCTGCTCGCCGCGCTGCGCGGCTGACCCGCCGAACGCCGCCGAGCAGAACGCCGCCGAGCAGAACGACGCCCCGCAGAACGACGCCCCGCAGAACGACGCCCCGCAGAACGACGCCCCGCAGAACGACGCCCCGCAGAACGACGCCCCGCAGAACGACGCCCCGCAGAACGACGCTCAACTGGAGGCCCTCGGAATGCGCGGGCGCCGAGAGGGATTAGGGTAGACGTCGTGGGAAAGCTGCTCCTCCTCCTCTTCACGGTCGTACCCCTCGTCGAGCTCTGGCTGCTGCTCTTCGTCGGGCGCCACGTCGGGCTGTGGCCCACGATCGGGCTCGTCCTGGCGACGGGGTTGCTCGGGGCGACGCTCGCGCGGCGGGAGGGCGCGCGCGTGATGCGCGACTGGCAGCGCGCGACCTCCGAGGGCCGACTGCCCGAGGACGGCGTGCTCGGCGGAGCGCTCGTGCTCGTGGGCGGCGTGCTCCTCGTCACACCAGGCGTGCTGACCGACGTCGTCGGGCTGGCGCTCCTCTTGCCCTGGACGCGGCGGCTCGTGGCTCGACGGCTGCGCGCACGCCTCGAGCGCGGCATCGCGCAGGGGCGCGTCCACGTGAGCGGCGTCGGTGGCGCGCAGGTCTTCACGTGGGTTGGAGGCGCAGCCGCGCGTCGCCCGGACGTCATCGACGTCGAGGGTCGAGACATCACCGACGAAGCCCGGCCGCGGCTGCCCGACGCGTGAGGTCGCGTTTGGACCAGATCGACGTACCTGATGGCCGAACCCCGGCCGCGGCTTCCCGACGACCGAGGCCGCGCAGGCCTGCGTCGCGACGCGCTGGTCGCAGAGGTGGCTGGTATGCTCCTGCGATGCTGCGAGGTCTGCCCCTCTTCACGCTCGCGCTGCTCGCCTGCAACGGCACGGGCAGCGCGACCTTCCCGCTCGGCGCCGAGCTCGAGCTGAGCGCCGAGGCGCTCGCCCTCCCCGAGGCGCTGCGGGACGGCGCCTCCGTCGCGTCGTTGCCTTGCGGCCCGATGGGGATGTGCCCCACCTCCGCCGAGAGCCCCGTCTCCTGCGTGGCCGACGTCTGCGAGCCGGCCCCGCAGACGGTGGTGGTCGACCTCGGCGTGGTGGACGTCGACGAGAGCGCGCGGGCCTTCTCGAGCATCTTTCGGAGCTTCGAGAGCCTCGAGATCGAGGAGATGGTCGCCCGCGCGGAGCGGAATACGCTGAACCTCGACACCGAGGAGATCGAGGTGTTCTGGGCGCCACCGGGCGCCGCCGGGCTCGACGAGGCCGCGCACCGGCTCGCGATCTTCCCCGCCGTCGCCGCGGGGACGGCCGGTGACCTCGAGGTCACGCTCGACGAGGCTGGGAGCGAGGCGCTCAGCGCCCACTTCGCGAACGTCTCGCGCCGCTTCAAGCTCTTCGCGCGCTCCACGGTCGACGTCGACGCGGGAGATCCATGGCCCGCGGGCAGCCTCCGGCTCGCAGTCGTGATCACCGTCACCGTCGCCGGCCGCTTGCTCTGAGCGCCATGAGCGTGGTCGCGCAGCGCTCAGCGCCACGAGGTCGACCTCAGCGCACGACGTCAGCGCACGACGTCAGCGCACGACGTCAGCGCACGACGTCAGCGCACGACGTCAGCGCACGACGTAGTCGCGGTGCCCTTCGCCCTGGAAGTGGCCGATGGTGGTCGCGGCGGCGCGGACGACGTCAGCGCACGACGCAGTCGCGGTGCCCTTCGCCCTGGAAGTGGCCGATGGTGGTCGCGGCGGCGCGCACGACCTCAGCGCACGACGTAGTCGCAGTGCCCTTCGCCCTGGAAGTGGCCGATGGTGGTCGCGGCGGCGCGGATGAACTCCCGGAGGTTCGGCGCCGCGAGGGAGAGGTCCCCGGGATCATAGACGACGGGGACTCCGTCATCCGTCAGCGGCTCGCCCTCAGCGTCGCGGACGTCGGTGATCGATTGGGCGATCAGGTCGTCGAGGGAGAGCGCGCCGTCCGTCGCGACGGCCGCCATCGCGTCGAAGCGCAGCGCGGGATCGTCCGTCGCGTACGAGTCGAAGAAGAGGTGGTCGAGGTGGAAGGTCAGCTCGGCTTCCGTCAGCGCGCCCTCACGGACCACGAGCCCCTGCGTGTCGTCGACGCCGCTCTCGCAGCGGACGTTGTCGACGTCGAGATCGAAGCCGAACGCGAAGGCCACGCGCTCGGCGCCCCGCGAGGCGACGCCCTCGATCCAGAGCGCGTGGCCGCCCGAGACCATCGCCGCGACGTCCGCGTCGCTCACGGCGTTGACGCGCCGCGCGCTCATGGTCGGCGGCGCGTAGCGGTAGGCGACGCGGTCCCAGCGCCTCGCTGGCACCGCGTCGAAGGTCCACGCGACCGGGTCGCCGAGGTGCAGGTCCGCGACCACGGGGTCGACGTCGAGGGTCGCGCGATCTCCGTCGGACGCCTCGAGCCGAACCTCGACGACCGAGACGAGCACCTTGTCGAACGCGATCGACCAGCCGTCGGCGAACGCGATGTCGTCGACGGGGAAGCCCTCGATCGCGGCCTCCTCGCCGCTGAGGGAGACGCGGACGCTCCCGG
>JAHBWH010000099.1 GCA_019637115.1 Myxococcales bacterium
GCGTCACCGCCCGCCAGCGCGTCACCGCCCGCCAGCGCGTCACCGCCCGCGGGTGAGTCACCGCCCGCCAGCGCGTCACCGCCCGCGGGTGAGTCTTCGAGACAAAGCGTGGGCGAGGACGTCTCGCGAGGCGACGGCACGCTCGAGTTCTTCTCGGCCTCGAGCGAGGGCCGCGAGTGCGTCGAGATCGCCCGCCGGTGCCTCCAACTCGCTGGCGAGGGTGTCCCCTTCGATCGGATGGCGGTCGTCCTCCGGACGCCCGGCCTCTACCGCCCCCACCTCCTCGAGGCGCTGCGCCGCGCCCAGATCCCGGCGCGCTTCAGCCGCGGGACCGTGCTGCCCGATCCCTCCGGCCGCGCCCTGCTCGCGTTGCTCGACTGTCGCGCGGAGTCCTACTCGGCGCGGGCTTTCGCCGAGTACCTCTCGCTCGGCGTCATCCCCTCGACCGACGACGGCGCGCCGCCACCCGCCACCGACGCCTTCGTGCTGCCCGACCTCGACGTCATTCCCTTCGAGGAGGCCCTCGTGCTCCGGCCGCGCGACGAGGGGGCCGCCGACGTCGAGGGCCTCGAGCGGGCGGACTTCGCGGGGTCCCTCCGCGTGCCTCGTTATTGGGAGTCGCTCCTCGTCGACGCAGCCGTCATCGGCGGCATCGACCGGTGGGAGCGGCGCCTCGACGTGCTCGACGCGAACCTCGCGCGCGCGCGCGCGGGCCTCGATCCCGACGACCCGCAGGTCGTCCACCTTCAGCGGCGCGCGGACGAGCTGCAGAAGCTCCGCGGCTTCGCGCTCCCGCTCCTGCGCGCGCTCGCTGCGCTCCCGACGAGCGCGCCGTGGATCCTCTGGCTCGACGCGCTCCGCGAGCTCGCCACGCGCGCCCTCCGCGAACCCGAGCGCGTCCTCCAGGTGCTCGCCGAGCTCGCGCCGCTCGGTCCCGTCGGCCCGGTCGGGATCGGCGAGGTCCGCGCCGTCCTCGATCGCCGGCTGGTGAACCTGGTGCTCCGCCCACCCGCGAACGCGCCCGGCGTGAGGATCTGGACGACCGACGAGGCGCGCGGCCTCGACGCCGACGTCGTCTTCCTGCCGGGGCTCGCCGAGAAGCTCTTTCCCGAGAAGGTCGTCGAGGATCCGCTCCTGCTCGACGCGCGCCGCGCGCAGCTCCCCGAGCCCCTCCGCGCGTGGCTCGCGGTCGCGTCGACGCGCGTCGCGGAGGAGCGCGCGCACCTCGCCGTGGCCGTCGGCGCAGCCACCCAGCGCCTCGTCGTCTCGTGGCCGCGCGTCGACAGCGGCCGCGCCCGCCCCCGCGTCCCGAGCTTCTACGCGCTCGAGCTCGCCCGTCAGGGCGCGCGACTGGGAACGGAGCTCGCCCGTCAGGGCGCGCGATTGGGAACGGAGCTCGCCCGTCAGGGCGCGCGATCGGAAACGGAGCTCGCCCGTGAGGGCGCGCGATCGGAAACGGAGCTCGCCCCTCAGGGCGCGCGACTGGGGGGGGCCCCCGGAGGGCCGAGCCCGGAGGGGGAGGGGCGGAGCCCCTCGGAGACGGAGCCCCCGAGCGAGAGTGCCGACGGCGACGGCGATCTCACGCACCGCGCGCTCGCCCGCGCCGCGGCGCGCGCGCTGGACGAAGAGACGGGCTGGCCGGCGCCTGACGATCCGCGCAACGCGATCGACGACGCCGAGTTCGACCTGGCCGCGCTGCGCCGCTTGATGCGCCGCCCCGTGCAAGGCGCCGCGGGCTACCTCCTCGAGGTGCACCCGCACCTCGCGCGCGCGCTCTCCGCGCGCGCCCGCCGCTGGGGGACGCGCAGCTGGACCCGTCACGACGGCCTCGTCGACGACACCAAGCGCCCCGACGTCCGGAGCCTCTTCGAGCGCTACTCGACGCGCGCGAAGCCCTATTCCGCGACCGCCCTCCAGCGCATCGCGGCTTGCCCCTACCAGTTCGCGCTCTACTCGATGCTCAAGCTCTCCCCGCGCGAGGTGCCCGAGCCCATCGAGGAGCCCAACCCCATGCAGCGCGGCACCTTCGTGCACGACGCGCAGTTCGACCTCCTCAGCGAGCTCCGCGACCGCAAGCTCCTCCCCCTCGATCACCCGCAGAAGCTCGCCGCCGCGCGTCAGGTGCTCGACGAGATCCTCCCGCGCGTCGCCGCCGAGCACGCCGAAGAGCTCGTCCCCGCGATCCCGCGCGTCTGGGACGACTTCGTCGCGGGCATCCGGCTCGACCTCCACGAGTGGCTCGGGCGCCTCCACGACGACGCCGAGTGGGTGCCCTCGCACTTCGAGCTCTCCTTCGGCGTGGAGCGCGGCACCCGGCGCGACCCCGCGAGCCGCCCCGAGACCGTGACCCTCCCGCTCGACGTCCCGCTCGCGCTCCGCGGCTCCATCGACCTCGTCGAAGCGCGCGGGGATCAGCTCCGCGCGACCGATCACAAATCCGGCAAGGCCCGCGAGAAGGGCTCGGTGCGCATCGCCGGCGGTCGCGCGCTGCAGCCCGTGCTCTACGCGCTCGCGCTCGAGGCGCTCTACCCGGGGCGCGAGGTCGTCGGCGGCCAGCTCTCGTATTGCACGAGCCGCGGCAAGTTCGACAAGACCTTCGTCCCGCTCGACGACGAGGCCCGTCGGCTCGCGGGCGACGTCGTGCGCACCCTCGACGTCTTGCTGGAGCGCGGCTTCTTCCCCGCCGCGCCGGACGAGCGCGCGTGCGACTTCTGCGACTACCAGCCCATCTGCGGGCCCGGCGAGGCCCGCCGCGTGCGCCGCAAGGACCCCCGCTTCCTCGGCCCCCTCGTGAGACTCCGGAGCAGCCGATGAGCGTCGAGCACGATCCGAACGAGCCCGCTCCGAACGAGCCCGCTCCGAACGAGCACGATCCGAACGAGCACGATCCGAACGAGCACGATCCGAACGAGCACGATCCGAACGAGCCCGCTCCGAACGAGCCTGGCGCGCAAGCCGATCCGCAGGCGCCCGACGCCGAGGCGAGGCGGAGGATCCGCGAGGAGCTGCAGACGACGTTCGTGGTCGAGGCGGCCGCTGGGACCGGGAAGACGACCGCGCTCGTCGGGCGCATGCTCGCCGCGATCGCGGCCGGCACTCTGCTCGAGCGCATGGTCGCGCTCACCTTCACCGACAAGGCCGCGGGCGAGCTGAAGCTGCGCCTGCGCGAGCGCCTCGAGCGCGCGCACGGGGCCGCGGTAGACTCGACGCAGCGCGCGCGCTTCGAGGCCGCGCTCGCCGCGCTCGAGCTGGCGCACGTCGGCACCATCCACGGCTTCTGCGCCGATCTGCTGCGCGCCCGCCCCGTCGAAGCGAAGGTCGACCCCTCCTTCGAGGTGATCGCCACGGACGAGGCCGAGGCGCTCGTGGCGCGGGCGTTCGACGAGTGGTTCGCCGAGATCCTCGCGAAGCCGCCGCTCGGGGTGCGGCGCGTGCTCCAGCAGCGCCGCTGGGCCAGCAGCTGGGGCAACGAGGAGGGGCCGCGCGACTTGCTGCGCCGCGCGGCGAGCGACCTCATCGAGCGTCGCGACTTCCCCGCGCCGTGGACGACGCCCGAGCGGCCGCGACGTGAACGAGCGCTCGAGTGCGTCGACGCGCTCGTGGCCTTCGGCGAGTCCGCGCTCGCGGCGCCCGAGCGGGACCGGGAGAAGTCGTGGAGCGTGAAGCACGCGCTCGACGTGTACGCGCAGCGCCGCGAGCTCGCGTTCTTGGCGGACGCCGTCCGGGCCGGAGACGACGAGGACGCGCTCGACGCGCTCGAGGCGAAGCTGCGCAGCCTCCAGACCGCGCGGGAGTGGGGCTACGCCGTCTGGGGTTGGAAGGGCGAGGCCGAGGCGAAGGCCGAGTTCGAGGCCAAGCGAGACGTCGCCGCTGCCGCGCTCGAGGCGCTCCGCGAAGACGGCGACGAGGCGCTCGCCGCGTCGCTCCAGCTCGAGCTCCAGCCCGTCGTCGGGCGCTACGAGCAGCTCAAGCGACGCACCGGCGCCCTCGACTTCATCGACCTGCTCCTCGGCGCGCGCGACCTCGTCCGCGATCACCCCGACGTGCGGGCGGAGCTCCAAGGAGCCTTCGACCGCATCTTCGTCGACGAGCTTCAGGACACCGATCCGGTGCAATGCGAGCTGCTCATGCTGCTCGCGTCCCGGGACGCGAGCGTCTCGGACTGGCGCACCGTCGCGCTCGAGCCAGGCAAGCTCTTCGCCGTCGGCGACCCCAAGCAGGCGATCTACCGCTTCCGGCGCGCCGACCTGGGCGTCTACGAGGACGTCCGCGAGCGCGTCTGCGCCGCGGGCGGCGAGGTGCTGCACCTCTCGAAGAGCTTCCGCGCGCGCCCGTCGATTCAGCGCTTCGTGGACGCCGCGTTCGCGCCGACCTTCGGCGAGGGCAAGAAGGGCGTGCAGGCGGCGTACGTCCCGCTCGGCCCCGCGCGCGCCGAGGCCACCGGGCGACCGACGGTCATCGCCTTGCCCGTCCCGGCGCCCTACGGCCGCGCGAAGGAGCCCGCCGACTACGCCGTGCAGGAGTCCTACCCCGAGGCGGTCGGCGCCTTCGTCGGGTGGCTCTTGCGCGAGAGTGGCTGGGAGATCCCCGATCCTACGAGCGGTGTATCGCGGCCGCTCCGCTCGAACGACATCGGCCTGCTCTTCGGCCGAATGAGCGGAGGGCCGAAGGACTTCGCGGAGCCCTACACACGCGCGCTCGAGACACGCGGGGTGCCTTACGTCCTGCAGGGGGGTCGCTCGTTCTACGCGCGCGAGGAGGTGCTCGCGCTGCGGCAGGCGCTCGCCGCCATCGAGCACCCGGACGACAAGCTCGCGGTCTACGCGACGCTGCGCGGTCCGTTCTTCGGTTTCGCCGACGTCGACCTGTTCGAACTTCGAGCCCGCTCTCCGCTCCATCCCTTCGCCCGCCTCCCGGACGACGCGGCCCCGCCAGCGAAGGAGATCGTCGACGCGCTCCTGCTCCTCCGCGCGCTCCACACGGAGCGCAACACGCGTCCCTTCGCCGACACGCTCGCGCGCTTCCTCGAAGGGACCCGCGCGGCCGCCGGCCTCGCGTTCTGGCCTTCGCCGCGGCAGGCGCTCGCGTCGGTCGAGCGCGTGCTCGACCGCGCGCGCCGCTTCGACGTCCGCGGCGCGACCTCGTTCCGCGCGTTCGTCGACTGGATCGAGCGCGAGGCGGAGCGCGGCGGCGCCGAGGACGTGCACGTCGAGGACGACGCCGAGGGCGTGCGCCTGATGACGGTGCACAAGGCCAAGGGGCTCGAGCTGCCGGTCATCATCCTCTGCGAGCCGACGCAGAAGCGCAGCTCGGACCGGCCCTCCCGCTACGTGGACGCGAAGAAGGGTCTGTGGGCGTTCCCGCTCTGCAGCGCGATCCCCTACGAGCTGCGCGTCCACGCGGACGCCGTCCGCGAGGCCGACACCGCCGAGCGCGACCGCATGGCCTACGTCGCCGCGACGCGCGCCCGCGAGCTGCTCGTGCTGCCCGTGGTGGGCGACGCACGTCCGAACAAATGGTGGCTCAAGCCGCTCTATCGCGCGGCCTACCCCGAAGCCAACGGCGACGCGACGCCGACCGAGCCCGCCGGCTGCCCGACCCCTTTCGGTCACGACAGCGTGCTCGAGCGGAGCTCCGCGCGGCTCGACGCGGGACCGACGCGGCCGATCCGGCCCGGCGCGCACGTCACGGCGCCGGGGGTCGAGGTGGTGTGGTGGGATCCAGCGAAGCTCACGCGCTCCACCGCGTCTACCTCGACCTCCGTGGGCGCGCGGACTGCGAGCGGCGGCGTGGGCGCGGCTGGCGCCAGCGCTGCTCGGGGTGGCGTGGCGGCGCGTGCAGGGAGCGGCTCGAGCGGTGCGGCGGATGGTGCGAGCGCGCCAGCGAGTGGGGCGGGGGGTGCCAGCGCGCCAGCGAGCGGCGCGCCGGGGGGTGCCAAGAAGCCCCCGCTCGTTGGCCAGCGCGCGCTCTTGCTCGACCGACAATCCGAGAAGAGCGCGAAGCCGCGCGCGAAGGCGCTCGAGACCTATCGCAGCTGGCGCGACGAGATGAGCGCGCGCCGCGCGCGCGCGAGCGCGCCGAGCCTCGTGGTCCGGCCCGTGCGGGAGATCGCGCTCGAGGGCGTGAAGGAGGGCCGCGAGGTCGTCGTGCTCACGACGGGGGCGTGGCACGAGGGGCGCCCCAGCGGGGCGCGCTTCGGCACGCTCGTGCACGCGGTGCTCGCCGACGTGCCCTTCGACGCGAGCGTCGAGCGCGTCGAGGCGCTCGCCCGCGCGCACGGCCGCCTGCTCGGCGCGAGCGCGCAAGAGATCGCGTCGACCGCGACCACGGTGAGCGCCGCGCTCACCCACCCGCTGCTACGCCGCGCGGCCGAGGCCTCGCGCGTCGTCCGCGAAGGCCCGCTCCACCGGCGCCTCGACGACGGAACGATCGTCGAGGGCGTCGTCGACCTCGCCTTCCTCGAGGACGACCCCTTCGGCGACGTCCGCTGGACGGTGGTCGACTACAAGACCGATCTCGACCAGGGCGCGCGCGACGAGTACGTCGTACAGGTCGAGCTCTACGCGAAGGCCATCGAGGCCGCGACGGGCGTGGCGGCCGAGGCGGTGTTGCTCGGCGTCTGATCGCGCGGCGCTCGCGAGTCATGCACTCTGCCGCTCGATGCGCAGTCGTATTGGGTTCGCAGGCAGCTTCGGGGTCGCTAGGGCGCGCAGTCTGTCGCGCATCGTGGACTGCCCGGCCAGCGCATCGGACACCAAACCCCCAAGGACTGCGACGGCGTTCAGGTCGGGGCGGATCTTGCCGTTCTCCCAACGAGACAGCGTCTCATGAGAGATGCTCAGGAGGTCCGCGGCCTCGACTCCTTTCAGGCCGAGGGCTTTTCGGACGAACTTGAGCGTTGCGGGGCTCCTCGCGCCGTGTTCGAGGAGTGACTGCGCCACTTCGAGGTCAAATCGGGCCAAGTCCTGGAATTCGAACGTAGTCTCGCCGCACTCTGGACACTCTGCAGCGGGGAGGCTCGCCTCGAACACGAGGGAGTCGATGGAACGCGACACATCCTGCGTCGCTCGTCGCATGGATGCGCCACAGGACGGGCACTTCGGCCGGAACATGGGCTCACGATGCGCGCGACTTGGCAAAACGTCAACGTCGGGGAAGCCCGCATCCTCGCGACACGTCGCCATCGATGCTCAAGCGACGTCAGCGACGCGACGCGTTGTGGCCGGACGCAGCGGATGTGATTTTTGGTGGCGAGGGATGGACTCGTCTTCCTCGGACCGCCCCCATGATCGCGTCGTTATTGGATGTGCTTGGTGGCCGCCTCAACCCTGGGCGTCTCTACCTTGCCTTGTGGGCGTATGACTTCGGCGACGGCTTCGTAGAGGTCGATCCGCTGAGCCTCGCATTGGACGCCGGCTACTCACGCCATCGTGCAGACCGCAGCATCAACGAACGCCTTCGACTTCTCGTGAACCTGGGCTTTGTTCGGACCGCTGCAATCGGACACCGCGAGCATGCTGGGTTGCTCCTTGTCGACCCGCATCCAGTCGTCGTCCGAATTCGGTCCCACAGTCCAGGGTGCATCGACGACGCGTGGTGGTCGGCGTTCGTCGATCGATGCCGCACGGTCGGCATCGCCCTCGGTGTGGAGGGCGTTGATGACGGAGGATGAGGTCCGCGAGGTTGTGCGGACTGCTGCCGTGCAACGACGCTTTCGTTTGAGCAACCACGCCAAAGAGCGCTGCGTTGCTCGCAGAGTTGCTTACGAGGACGTCCGCCACGCGTTGTCGACGGCGCTGCGCGCCCACGAGCAGCCTAACGGCTGTTGGCGAGTCACCGGTCGAGACCTGGATGACGACGACCTCACATGCATCATCGCGATCGAAGACGATGTGGTGGTCGTGACGCTCTTCTGAGCCTGTCGTTGCCCACCTCGCGAGAGTGCGTCCCGCGCAGTTCAGCCGTCGTACGTGCCGGAGAGGCCGCGTCGTGCTGTGTAGCGCGTCGTCGTTACCCGAGGAGCCTCCGTGCTCGCTTCTCTTCGTCGGACTGGACGCGCTCCGGGCACGTGTGGCGGAGCCGACCACCCGAGCTTAGAGTCGGGCGATGCGATGGCACGTGTGGGTGGCGATGGGTCTGATCGGGTGCGCCTCGGCGGCGCCCAGCGAGCCGACGAGCGTGCCAACAGTCGAGGAGGTCGAGCCCGTGAGCGAACCTGCCGAGCCCGCCGAAGAAAGCGTCGCAGCCGACGACCCGGCGAGCCCCTCCGGTACGGCGAGCCCTTCCGAGGCGGCGACCCCACGGGCGGAGCCCGGCGAGATCACCATCCGTGTGGAGCTCGAGCAGCCAGAGATCCCCCGCAGCGCGAGTCGCTCCGATCGCGAGCGGCTCGACGCCGTCATCCACGTCCGGAACGTCGGCCAGCGGGAGATCACTGTCGAGGGCGCGCTGCCGCTCGCACATCAGCTCGAGTGGCAGCTCCGCGCCGCGGACGGCGCCGCATGGCAACCGACGTTCTACCCTCCGCCGATGCCGCGGGCTGGTGGGCCGCCTCGGCGCAGCCTCGTCCTCGCGCCCGGCGAGGAGGTCCCCTTCTGCAACCTCCACGGCATCTCTGGCTTCCAGCGCCCCGGCAGCGACACCTTCGGGCCGCTCCCTCCAGGTCGCTACGAGGTCGTCGTCTCCGGCCTGCGCCTCGGCGACACGCGCTTCGCGGCGCCCCCGGTCACGCTCGTCGTCCGCTGACCAGTTCGGACGCCGATCCATCGTCCGACGAACACGTCGGCGAACACGTCGGCGATTCGCGCGCCGTCTCGCTCAGAGCATGAGCTCGAAGCCAACCGAGCCACCGAAGAAGTGCTCCGAGCGGGGCTCGCGATCGAAGAGCGAGGTCGAGCCCACGCCCACCACCAGGGCCGCTCGACGTCGCCCGAAGTCCTCGTCGTAGGCGCCGACGGGGATGCGTACGCCCGTGCTCCACGCGAAGCCCCACGTGAGGTCGGGCGTGAGGAGCTCGGTTCGATCCGCGTGGTTGACCGCGACGCTGCGCACGGCGAAGGGTTGGCTGAAGAAGCCGCGAAGCGAGAGGAAGGGGACCACGTAAGGGTTGTCGTAGCTGCCGATGAGGCCGAGGTCCGGGCTGACAAAGCCCCCCGCCGCCGAGCCCCCCGCGCCCGCGCCGAACGTGAACGCGAAGTGCGGCGAGAAGCCGAGCTTTGCGCCGACGCGAGCGCCGTAGACGCCGCGATGCGCGTCCGTGCTCCATCCGTTCTCGAACAGGACGGCGTTGCCCTCGACGACGACCTCGATGTCTTCGGCGACGCCGTGGCGAACACGCGCCGTGCCGTGCGCGACGGTGGGCCCGAAGACCGCCCCGCTCACGCCGCCCTCGAGCTGTAGCGCGGTCTCGCCAGGCGCGACCGTGGCCGCGCCCTCGAGCGGCAGCGACCGACCGGGCGGCGAGTAGAGGTGGGGAGCGCAGCCCGCGAGGGCGACCAAGAGCACGAGGCGAGTCATGGACACGGCTAGAGCACGCGCGATGCCAACACGGATTGATGGAGGAATTCGCCAAGAACCGGCCGTTCGGCCAAAAAGTAGTGAAACTGGGTCACAGGGGTGACCACAGACCGGCACACATGTGGGCCACAGGAATCGGGTCCGTGCTTCGGAGGTGCGTCCGAGCCGCGGGACGAGCCGACCGCTGCCCGCACGCCTGTTTCTGGCCGTCAGGGCATTCGAACGCAGATGCGCCCGACGAAGGCGATGTCCGCGCAGACCGGGAGCGGCGGACGGCAATCGCTGGGCCCAGCGCACTCCTCGGAGCACATCAGCGCGTCGCCCGGGCCTTCCAAACAGACGGAGCTCGCGCAGTCGTTGCCCGTCGCGCACGAGTCGCCGATCGTCCCCTCGCCCCGGTCGCCCGGCGCGCAGAAGCAGCCGGTCGCTTCGTCACACTCGCAGCGCATCGTCTCCGGGCACTCACGGTTGAACGCGCACTCGATCGGCCCGGCGTCGGTGCTCGCGTCGGTGCTCGCGTCGGTGCTCGCGTCGGTGCTCGCGTCGGTGCTCGCGTCGGTGCTCGCGTCGGTGCTCGCGTCGGTGCTCGCGTCCTCTCCGGCATCGATCGCGGCGGCGTCCGCCATGCTTGCCGCGTCGGTCGCCGCGTCGGGCGTCGTGTCGTCGTCGCCGCACGCGGAGCTGGCCAGCAACACGATGAGGAGGGAGAGGAACTTCATCGCGTGGTGCGTAGCACGGCCCGACCCGCTCGCCCGGTCTCGATCCGAACCGATCCAGGCATCGAGTTTCTGGGAGCTCGGACGATGGACCTCGCTTGCGAGCACCTGCGCACGGCGCCTCAGATGAAGTCCGTCGGCGCGCACGTCGAGACACCCGCACCGACCACGACGTGGCCGACGTTGCGCCGCATGAGCTCCACCTCGGCCGTGTCCGGCGTGAACCGGAAGATGCTCGACGAATCGTCCGGTCCTGGCACTGCCAAGTAGAAGATGTAGAAGCGCCCGCCCCAATATGCGAACGCCCACGCCGCGGGGGCCGCGCCTGGTGTTCCGCCGTTCACGGTGGGGCCCACGTCGTGCTCCACGAGCGTGGCGCCCGTTCGTGTGTCCAACTGGCGGACCGTCGCCGTCGTCGCCGTCGGCGTGAACGCCCAGAGCTCACCGAGCGCGTTCCCCGTCAGCTCGGCGGCACCCCCGATGTCCCCGAGCTCCCGCGGGCTCCACGTCGTGAGGTCGACGGCCGCGAGCGTCCCCGCGGCGCTCGCGATGAAGAGCTGATCCCCCCCGTCGCTCCCGACGAACCCCATGCCGAAGCGGTGATACGGCGCGTCCCAAGCGTCGCCGCACCGCGCGTCGGTCGTCGTCACCTCGTGGACGCGCTGGTCGCCGAACGCGACGAGCGCGCGCGCGTCTGCGTGGACGGCCATCGAGAAGGGCTTCGTCCCATCGTCGGTGCACGCCATCCTCCCGACCTCGGTGATCACGTCGCGGTCCGGCTCGAAGCGGAGCAGGTTCCCGTTCGCGTCGGCGAGGTAGATCCACCGCGCCGCCGCCGCGCACCCCGTGAGCTCCGCGTCTCGCTGCGAGGTGGCGTCCACGACAGCGTCCGTTACGGCCGCATCGGCGGCAGGCGGCCGCGGGTCGCCGCAGCCGGAGGCCGACCAGGCGCAGACGCTCATCGCCAACCAGCGTGCCATCGCGTTCATCATCGCCATCTGCGCTCCCTCCGCCGCGTCGTCGGGCCCCTGCAGGAGAGCCGCTCGTGAGCGCTTCGGCCCGCTCGTGGCGGAACATGGGTTCGTCATGGCGTCAGATGTCGCTCCGAGCGCTCGGGCGGGTCCGGGACACGCCCGGGGGCGCGTGCCCCCCGGGAACGCCCGCTGTTGCCAAACGATGACGGACATCGCGGCCCGATCCGGGTATCGGGAGCGACCTCGTGTCTTTTCGTCCGATCGCGATCGTGGGCCGGTCATGTCTCTTGCCCGGCGCCAGCACGCCCGAGGCCCTCTTCGAGGCCGTGCGCGACAAGCGCGTCCTCCTGCGTGACGTCCCGCCCGATCGTTGGCGCGTGCCCCCGGCGCACGTCGCGACGACGGCCGACGAGCACGCGCGGGACCGAACGTGGACGCGACGCGGCGGCTACGTGGACGAGCAGCCCCCGGTCCCCGGCGTCGAGGCGCTCGATCCTCTCTTCGGCTGGGTGCTCGGCGGCGCGCGCGCGGCGCTGGCCGACGCCGAGGGGGCCGATGCCGAGGGGGACGAGCTCGCGCGGACGGGGCTCGTCCTCGGGAACCTCTCGTTCCCCTCGTCGGGCGCGGCGCGCTTCGCCGAGGGCCGCTGGCTCGGCGACCAGGCGCTGGTTGGCCCCGCCGACCCCCGCGAGCGCTTCAACAGCGGCCTACCTGCCCACCTCGCCGCCGAGCTGCTCGGCCTCCGCGCGGGCGCCTTCGCGCTCGACGCGGCCTGCGCGTCCTCGCTCTACGCGATCGAGCTCGCGTGCCGAGCGCTCGCCGACGGCCGGGCGGACCGGATGGTCGCGGGCGCGGTGAACCGCGCGGACGACCTCTTCTTGCACGTCGGCTTCTGCGCCCTCGACGCGATGAGCCGGACGGGCCAGAGCCGGCCCTTCCACGCGGACGCGGACGGCCTCGTGCCAGGCGAGGGCTGCGGCTTCGTCGTGCTCGAGCGCCTCGAGGACGCGGTCGCCGCCGGGCGCACGATCCACGGCGTGATCCGCGGCGTCGGCCTGAGCAACGACGGCCGCGGTCGTGGCCTGCTCGCGCCGAGCGCCGACGGCCAGGCGCGCGCGATGCGCGCCGCGCTGGAGATGGCGGGGCTCGCGCCGCGCGACGTCGCGTACGTCGAGTGCCACGCGACCGGCACCCCGGTCGGCGATGCGACCGAGCTGGCCTCGATGGGCTCGGTCTACGCGGACGGCGCGCGCGTCGGGTCGCTCAAGGGAAACCTCGGCCACCTGATCACGGCGGCCGGCGTGGCCGGGCTGCTCAAGGTGCTCGAGGCGATGCGCGAGGGCGTCATCCCGCCCACGCCGAGCGTCGACCGCCCGAGCGACGCGCTCTCGCGCTCGCCCTTCCAGATCGCGCACGAGCCGGAGGCGTGGGTCGGGCCGCGCCGCGCGGGCGTGAGCGCGTTCGGCTTCGGCGGAAACAACGCGCACCTGATCGTGGAGGCCTACGAGCCGAGCCGGCCGCTGGTGCCGGTCACGTCGTCGCTGAAGGTGACGACGCCCGAGCCGATCGTCGTCGTGGCGTTGGGCGCGCGCGTGGGCGAGGGGCAGTCGATCGGGGACCTCGTGGCCGCGCTCGCGAGCGACGGCGTCCCTGCGCCAGCGCGCGAGGTCCGCCTCCCGATGCGCGGCCTGCGCTTCCCGCCGAACGACCTCAAGCAGACGAGCGCGCAGCAGACGATGCTGCTCGCCGCCGCGCTCGAGGCGACCGAGGGGCTCACGCTGCCCAGCGAGCGCACCGGCGTCTTCGTCGGCTATCAATGCGATCCGGAGATCGCGCGGTGGGGCGCGCGATGGCGCGCGGGCGCCTGGGCCGAGGCGCGCGATGATGCCGACTGGGCCGAGGCGGCGCGCGACGCGTTCGCGCCGCCGCTCGAGGCGGCGCACGTGCTCGGGACGATGCCGAACATGCCGGCGAACCGGCTGAGCTCGCAGCTCGATCTGCGCGGCCCGAGCCACACGGTCTCGTCCGAAGAGCAGAGCGGCGTGCGGGCGCTCGAGATCGCCCTCGACCGCTTGCGTCGGCGCGAGCTCGACGCGGCCCTCGTCGGCGCGGTCGATCTCTCCTTCGAGCCGGTGCACCAGGCGGCCGCCGCGGCGCTCGGGCGCCCGAGCGCCGCCGGAGGCGACGGCGCCGTCGTGATGGTCTTGATGCGCCGCGCCGACGCGGAGCGCGAGGGGCTCCCCGCGCTCGCCACCGTCGAGATGGCGCTCCCCGAAGACGCCGCGCGCCGCGAGGTCACGCGCGAAGGGGCTGCGCGCGGTGACGTCGCCGGCCCGCGCGAAGCCGCCGCGCGAGACGATGTCGTGCGTGTTCGCGACGGGGCGCCCGTCCGCCGTGACGTCGCGAGCCCGCGCGTGGGCGCGCCGCACGCCGCGTCGGGGCTCTTGGAGATCGTCGCGGGCGTGCTCGACCTCGCGACCGAGCGCGTCGGTGACGACGAGCTCTGGGTCGAGGTCGACGCGCTCGCCGCGCACCCACTCACCGTGCGCCTCGCGCGCGCCTCGTCATGGAGCCCGCGCCCCGTGGGCGTCGATGCGCCGAGTCTGGTCCTCCCCGCGCACCCGCCGACGGTGCGTCTCCCTCCCTTCGTCCCCCGAGAGGCCGTCATGCAGCGAATGGAGCCCGCTCCCTGGGTACCGCCAGTCTCGAACCCCGTGGCCGTGCCCCTGCCCGTGCCCCTGCCCGATTCTCGTATGTCGTCGGAGCCCGTGTCTGCTTCCGTGCCCATGTCCGGTCCGGCGCCCGTGCCCGGCCCCGCGCCCGTGCCCGGCCCCGTGTCCGTGCCTGGCTCCGTGTCCGTGCCCGGCTCCGTGTCGGTGCCCGGCTCCG
The DNA here is from genome assembly GCA_019637115.1 of Myxococcales bacterium. Lineage (GTDB taxonomy): Bacteria > Myxococcota_A > Polyangia > Polyangiales > Houyiibacteriaceae > JACKEH01. Next base: position 14,096 of record JAHBWH010000099.1, read on the forward strand.
TGTCCGCGTCCGGCTCTGTGCCCGGCTCCGTGTCCGTGTCCGCGTCCGGCTCCGTGTCCGCGTCCGGCTCCGTGCCCGGCTCCGTGCCCGGCTCCGTGTCCGCGACCGGCTCCGCGTCCGGTTCGGTGCCCAGCTCCGCGTCCGTGCCCAGCTCCGCGTCCGTGTCCAGCTCCGCGTCCGCGACGCCCGCGGCGACACCCATGACCGCCTTCGCCCCTGGCCCCGAGGCGACGTCCACCCTCGCGTCCGCCCCGGCCGGGCTCCTCGACGCGGTGGTCGAACACCAACGCCGCCTCGCGGCGTTGCACCAACAGTTCATCGCCGAGCAGCACGCACTACATCAGCGCTTCTTGGCCGGGCTGTTGATCCCACCAGGCGCGCCGCAGCTCCGACACCCAGCCCCCACTGCCCCTGCCCCTGCCCGTGCCCAAGGAGCAGGCGCCCCAGTCGCCGCGCCGCAACTCCGCCCCCCTGCACCAGTCGCCGCGCCGCAGCTCCAACACCCTGCCCCCGCCCTTGCCCCTGCCCCTGCCCAAGGAGCGGGCGCCCCAGTCGCCACGCCTCCAGCTCAGACGCCTGCCGCAGTCGCGGCCCCAGTCTCGGCCCCGGTCCCGGTCCCGGTCCCGGCCGCAGCCCCAGCCCCAGCCCCGACCCCAACCCGAGCCGCAGCCCTGGCCCCGACCCCATCCACCCCCGACCCCCTCCCCCTCGCCTTCCGCCCCACCGGTCCCTCCTTCGACCGCGACGCCCTCCTCGTCCACGCGGGCGGCCGCATCAGCGACATCTTCGGCCCGCTCTTCGCGCAACAAGACGGCCACGCCGTCCAGGTGCGCATGCCGATGCCGCCGCTGCTCCTCGCCGACCGCTGCACCGGCATCGACGCCGAGCCCGGCGCGATGGCCAAGGGTGGAAACCCCAAGGGCGTTTGCTGGACCGAGACCGACGTCCGCGCCGACTCCTGGTACCTGCACCACGGCCACATGCCCACGGGCATCATGGTCGAGTCGGGCCAGGCCGACCTCTTCCTCATCAGCTACCTCGGCGCCGACTTCCTCAACCGCGGCGAGCGCGCCTACCGCCTGCTCGGCTGCGAGATGACGTGGCGTGGCGACCTGCCCGCCATCGGCGAGACGCTCGTCTACGACATCCACGTCGACGGCCACGCGGCGCAGGGCGACGTCCGCCTCTTCTTCTTCCACTACGACTGCTGGATCCGTCGCGCGGACGGCAGCATCCGCAAGGCGCTCGAGGTGCGGCACGGGCAGGCCGGCTTCTTCACCACGCGAGAGCTCGCCGAGTCGGCCGGCGTCCTCTGGAAGCCCGAGGAGCAGAAGATCCGCGAGGACGCGCGCGTCGATGCCCCCGCGGCGCCGACGGCGCGCTCGTTCTCGCACGACCAGGTCGTCGCCTTCTCCGAGGGCCGGCCGTGGGAGTGCTTCGCGCCGGGCGACCGCGCGAGCCGCTTCGAGCGGATGAAGACGCACACGCGCCCGCCCGGCATCCAGTCGGGCCGCATGCTCTTCCTGCACGAGGTCACGAGCTTCGACCCCGACGGGGGTCCCTGGGGGCGCGGCTACCTGAAGGCGGTCGCGCCCGTGACGCCCGAGGATTGGACCTTCGAGGGCCACTTCAAGAACGACCCCTGCATGCCCGGCACGCTGATGCTCGAGGGCTGCGTGCAGGCGATGGCGTTCTACCTCTCGGCGATGGGCTACGGCATCGATCGCGACGGTTGGCGCTTTCAGCCGATCATCGACGAGACCTACAAGCTCATCTGCCGCGGTCAGGTCACCCCGGCGAGTCGCGAGCTCACCTACGAGATCTTCGTCGAGGAGGTCCACGACGGGCCCGAGCCGACGCTCTATGCCGATCTGCTCTGCACGGTCGACGGCCTCGGCGCATTCCACGCGCGCCGCTTCGGGCTGAAGATGGTGCCGAGCTGGCCGCTGACCTCGCTCCCCGCGCTCGTGGCCGAAGGCAAGGGCGACCCCCGCGCGGCGATCGGTGTCTGGCAGGGCCACCCGCACCGCTTCGACCTGCCCTCGCTGCTCGCGTGCGCTTGGGGTCAGCCCTCGACCGCCTTCGGTCCGATGTACGAGCGCTTCGACGGCACGCGCCGCACGCCGCGTCTACCGGGACCGCCCTATCACTTCATCTCGCGCGTCACGAAGGTCGACGGCGAGATGGGCGGCATGCAGTCGGGGCTGCACCTCGAGTTCGAGTACGACGTCCCCGAGGACGCCTGGTACTTCGACGAGAACGGCGCCCGCGTGATGCCCTTCGCGGTGCTGCTCGAGGCAGCGCTGCAGCCCTGCGGCTGGACCGCCAGCTACGTGGGCAGCACGCTCACGACCGACGGGGACCTGCTCTTCCGCAACCTCGACGGCAAGGGCACGATCCACGCCGAGGTCTTCTCGACCTCCGCCGACGGCGGCCCCGCGACGCTCCACACCACGGTGAAGAGCAAGAGCATCTCGCGCTCGGCCGGGATGATCATCGAGTCCTTCGAGGTGCGCTGCGTCCTGGATGGCACGCTCGTCTACGAGCTCGACACGGTCTTCGGTTTCTTCCCGCCGAGCGCCTTCGACAACCAAGCTGGCCTGCCGATCAGCGACGCGCAGCGCGCGCTCTTCGACGCCGCCTCCGACGTCAGCATCGACCTCCGCTCGAGCCCCGCGAGGTATTGCGCGGGCTCGGCGCGCCTCGCGCGGCCTTTCCTCCGCATGCTCGATCGCGTCACCTACCTCGACCTCGCGGGCGGGCCGGAGAGCCTCGGCGCGCTCCGCGCCGAGAAGGACGTCGACGCAGGCGACTGGTTCTTCAAGGCGCACTTCTACCAAGACCCCGTGCAGCCCGGCTCGCTCGGCGTGGAGGCGATGCTGCAGCTCCTCCAGTTCTACATGCTCGAGGCGGGCATGGACGAAGGCCTCGCGCAGCCGCGCTTCCAGGCGATCGCGGTCGGACGCGAGCACGGCTGGAAGTACCGCGGGCAGGTCGTGCCGACCAACGAGCGCATCACGGTGACGATGGAGATCGTCGAGCGCGGCGAAGAGGCGGGCGCGCGCTACGCGCTCGCGGACACCTCGCTCTGGGTCGACGGCAAGCGCATCTATGAGGCGAAGCGGCTCGGGATGCGGATCGTCGACGGCCCGCCCCGCGGCGACCGACCGTCGTCGGGCAAGCGCCTCGCGGCCGGGACGTCGGCCGGGACGTCGGCCAGGAAATCAACTGGGACATCAGCTGGGACATCGCTCGGACGGGCCGGGACGGTCGTGCCCGCGCAGGCCACGCGTGGTGAGGGGAGCGCGTCATCCCCCGAACGCGCCGAGGCGGTCGCGCCCGCGCAGGTCACGCGCGGTGGTGGGATCGCGTCAACCCCCGATCCTGCCGAGGCGGTCGCGCCTGCGCACGCCCCGACGCACGACGGCGTCGAGGTGCTCGACCCTTCGGTCGACGTCTGGCTCCGCGACCACTGCCCGACCTACGTGCTCCCGGCGCTGCCGATGATGAGCATGGTCGATCGCATGATGGGCGCGGCGCGCGCGGCGCTCGGGCCCGTCGACGGCCTCCACGACCTGCGCGTCGAGCGCTGGGTCGTCGTCGACCGGCCCACCACCCTGCGTACGCTCGTCGAGCCGACGCACGATGGCGGCCACGAGGTCCGCCTCGAGGTCTACCGCGAGGCGCGCAACCCGAAGCTCTCGCGCTTCGAGGTCGCGGCGCGGGCCCGCGTCGGCGCGCCGGCGCCGCTCGAGCCCTTGGCGCCACTCGACGGGGCGGAGCCGCTCGACCCCTACGCCGACGATCGCCTCTTCCACGGACCCGCGTTCCACCTGCTGCGCTCGCTCGAGGTCGCTCGTCTCCGAGGCCCCTCCCAGTCGCGCGGCCCATCGGGCGAGCTCGGCTCCCGCGGCGTGCTCGACGCGGGGGCGGGCGCCGTGCCCTTCGGCCACCTCCACCAGGGTCTGCTGGACGCGGCGACGCACGTCATCCCACACGACGCGCTCTACCTCTGGTCGGAGCGCATCGGCCACGACGTCGTCGGCTACCCGCACCGACTCGACGTCCGCTTCGAGGGGCCCGCGCCGCGCGAGGGAGACGTGCGCTGCGAGGCGCGCTTCGTCGGCTTCGAGGGCGACGACCCGCGCTTCCCCATCTTCCGCTTGCAGCTCGCCGTAGGCGAGCGGGTCTTCGCCGACATGCGGCTCGTCGAGGTGCTCTTGCCGAAGGGACCCCTCGGCGAGGCTTCTGCCCCGGCGCGCGCGCGCTTCCTCCGCGACGCGGCGCCGACCCCCGGCGTCAGCCTCTCGACCTCGCTAGGCGCGCGCACGGTGCTGCGTCGCGAGGACGTGCATCGCTCCGATTGGCTCCCGGGCACGCTCCGGGCGGTCTACGGCGCCGACGAAGCGATCGAGCTCGCGATCCAGATCGCGGTGAAGGAGCACGTCGCGCGAGAGGTGCATCCGCGTGAGGTGGGGGTGGAGGTGGCGAACGCCCCTGCCCTTGCCCCTGCCCGAGAAGCGCACGACACGACCGCGACCGAGGCGGCGATCGAAGCCGCAGCCACACCAACCCCAGCCACCCCCACGCGGCACGCCGACGCCCCCCACCGCTTCCACGCCTTCGACCCCCACGCCCCGCTCACGCCGATCGTCGTCGACGTGCGGACGGACGACGAGACGATCGTCGTCTCGAGCGTGGTGTCGAGCGCACCGTCCGCACCGTCCGCACCGTCCGCACCATCCGCTGGCGGAGCATCCACCCCGGCGACGTCGAGCGCAGCGAGGCCCGCCGCAGAGAGCGACGCGCCGCCCCTCGCCACGCTCTCCACACAGCCCGTCCGCGCCTACTGGCGCGACTTCTTCGGCGTCGGCCCGTGGCCCGTCGAGGACCTCTACTACGCGCTCATCGAGCGCTTCGTCGGTGGGGTGTACGTCGAGGATCCCCGCGGCCTCGCGGCCCACCGAGGGCGGAGCGTCCTCTACCTCGCCAACCACCAGGTCGGCATCGAGTCGCTCCTCTTTTCGGTCATCGCCTCGGCGCTCCAGCGGGTGCCCACCCTCACCCTCGCGAAGCTGGAGCACCGCGAGAGCTGGATCGGCGCGCTCATCGCCCACTGCTTCCAGTGGCCTGGCGTCGCCGACCCTGGGGTCATCACCTACTTCGATCGCGCCGACCCCGGCTCGCTCCCCCGCATCGCCGAGCAGCTCGCCACCACCGCGAAGGACACACGCTCGCTCATGGTGCACGTCGAGGGGACGCGCTCGCAGGTCGTCGAGCCCGTCACGAAGATGAGCGGCATCTTCTGCGACCTCGCGATGCGCGCCGACGTGCCCATCATCCCCGTCCGCTTCGTCGGCGGCTTGCCGGTCGACGCGCCCGTCGCGGAGAAGCTCGAGTTCCCGCTCGGCATGGGCAAGCAGGACTACTACCTCGGGCGCCCGATCCAGCCAAGCGAGCTCGCCGCCGTCCCGTACAAGGAGCGCATCGCGCTCGTGACCTCCCGCATCAACGCCCTCGGGCCCTCGGCCGAGCGGCCGAGCGCACCCGACCCCGCGTTTGAGGCGCGCGTCGCGGAGCACGCGCGCCGCCACGGCGTCAGCGCCTCACTCGCCGCGCTCGCCTGCGCGCTCGAGGACGCCCCCGACCCCTGCCCCGAGGTCCGAGCGCTGCGCGCGGGTCACGTCACGGCCGAGGGCGCGAAGGGGACGTGGCTGCGAGCGTTCGCCGCGATGCTCTACGGCGAGCGCTGACGCTCGTCGCCTGACGCACCGAGCCGTGTGGACCGACCCAACCGATCGCGTGGCCCTTCGCGTGAGCCCTGGTCTCATGGCAGACTTCGTCGATGGCCGAGGCGGCGCGCTCGCTCTTCACCTTCCGGGAGTACCTCGAGGTCGAGGCGGCGAGCCCGATCCGCCACGAGTTCCTCGATGGCGTGGTCTACGCGATGGCCGGGGGCAGCCCAGAGCACGCGGGGATCGCCGCAAACCTGATCCGGCTCCTGGGCAACGCCCTCGAAACGCGGCCCTGTCGTGTCTTCACCGCGGATCTTCGCATCCGATGTCTGGAGAGTGGTCTCGCGACCTACCCGGACCTGTCGGTCGTCTGTGGCCGCGTCCAGCTCGATCCCGAGGACGCTCGTGGTCACACGGCGGTCAACCCGGTGCTCCTGGTGGAGGTGCTGAGCCCATCCACCGAGGCCTACGACCGAGGCGACAAGCTCGCGCACTACAAGCGCATTCCGTCGGTGCGGGAGGTCGCGCTCGTGGCTCACGACGATCGGCGCGTCGACCTGTGGCGCCGCACGACGAGCGGCTGGACGCAGCTCGTGTTCCGCGAGGGCGACTCGGTCGAGCTCGAGAGCGTCGGGTGCTCGGTCGCCGTGCTCGACGTGTACTTCGACCCGCTCTCCGGTTGAGCTCTGCTTCGCGTGCTCGTGCGCTACGGATCTCTCAAGAGGTGACGCTTGATTCGTCTGCGATCCCTTCGAGGACGGCGCGGATGTCCGCCACCTTCTCGCGCGCGAGCCGTGCTCGCGCGATGACCGCGATGTCTTCTCCGCGTGGGAGCAGGGCGAGCGTGTCCGCCGCGTGTAGCCGTGGCTTGCTCTTGGGGCCCTCGAGCTCGCGGGCGAGCGCGGAGACGACCAGGTCGCGGGTCGCGGCGTCGCGTCCGGCGAGCTGCACGAGGCCGTCGCGCGCGACGGCGCGGACGTCCTTGTCGACCGACAGCCCTACGACGAGCTCGGCGACGGCCTCGGGCGTCGCGACGGCCGTCAGCACGCTCGCGGCGAGGCACCGTCGCTTCCTGATCCACCAGCGCGCGTACTCGGGGTTCACCGGCGGTGGTGGGAAGCCAGCGACCGGGAGGACGAGGACGTCGCGCAGAAGCGGTACGATGACCGCCGCGTCCATCTCCGCGAAGAGCGCGATCAGGTTCGCCTCCGAGCACAGCACCTGTGACCTTGGCGCGGTCTCGATCCAGCAGGTCCCCTCGAGGAGGGCCGCCCACACGTGCTTCGGCACCTCGTTCCCCGGAAGGAGCGCGATCGCGAAGAGCCGAAAGCCGAGCGCGCGATAGAGCGCCTCACGGCGCGCCATGGGCACGCGCGCGATGAGGCGGCGTGCGCGCGCGACCTCGGGTGGCAGGGGTACGTCACCCGTGCTCGCCGGGAGCCGTCGCTCCAGGCCACGAAGCACGTCCAGGAGAGCGTCATCGACGCTCTCCGGCAGCGGCGCGTCCACGTCGAGGGTGGCGACGACCGCTTCGAGGCTCTCGAGTGAAGCGAGCACGCTCATGGGGGGGTTCCGAGGCAAGGGTGGCTCGTGCGGCGTGACGATCCCTCGGGTCCGCGCGACTCGCCCGCCGCGAAGGTGCCTCAGCGCCGCGCAGCTCGCAATGGCGGCTCACGAGCACGTGGTCTCCACCGGGCGCGAAGGTGCCTCGGCCGGCTCGTCATGGCGGGTCACGAGCACGTGGCCCCTGCTGCGAACGCCACTCAGCGCTGGCTCGTTGCGGAGCCCGTCGCCAGCATCCGCCGCGTGCGCCGCGATTCCTGCCCCAACCGCTGCCCCAACTGCAACTGCAGGCTCGCTGGGTTGCGCGCGGCGTGTAGCTCGCTTGCACTTCGCGTGCGCTCGGCCGCTCGCGCGTCTGGAAACCCATCGATTTCTCCGCGCTTCGGGGTGGGAACACATCCTGCTCAGGGCACCTCGCGGCGACGGCCTCGACCGAGGTCGCTCCACCGAGGAGGCATCACGTGAAGCATGGAACGCGAGCAGGGCGAAGGGCCCGCGTGGCGTTGGCGATCTTGTCGATCACTTGGCTCGGAAATACGTGCGAAGAGCGCGAAGAAGGGCTCGCGCTGCCGACCGATCATCGCGCGATCTCGGGGCCTCTCGGCGTCCCGATCGTGCAGACGGGCTACGAGAACCCGATCATTCACGGCTTCGTGCGCCTCGACCTCTCCGAGATGACGATGAGCCGGTGGACACCGGAGTCGCCACTCTACGAGGAGCACCAGACCTACTCGACGCCGTCGCGAGTCCGCGTGACCGTGGGGACCCAGCGGACGGATGCCTGGCTCGACGTGCCGCGTGCGCCCCTCGACTTTCAGTACGAATTCCCGTTCGTGGGCCCACGGCTCAGCTTGCCGATGGGCGGCGCCCCCGTCACCGTCGCGGTCGACCAGGACGTCGCGGGGTCGTCGCCGCGCCGCGTGGACGCGCGACGCTACGCCCTCGACCCCTCGGTGCTGGTCGTGCCGGTGCACGTCACGGTCTTCGCGGACGCGCAAGGGAGGCTCCCCTACCTCGGCGGCCGCGCGGACGTCGCGCGGGCGATCGTCACGCAGCTCTTCGACCCGGCGGGGGCCGCGCCGGCCGGGTTCACGTTGGCGCTGCGATCGGGAGAGACGCGGCCCGATGTGTCCGCGTCGCGGCCGCATCGCTTCGCGCACGCGGCGCCCGACGACATCTGGCACCAATGCGGCATCCAGTTTCGCGCCGCGTCGGTCCAGGTCGTGAGCCAGTCGGCGGGCCTCGAGCGCGTCCTCAACAACTCCACCAACCCCTGCGGACCGACCTCCTCGGGGCCGCTCGTGTCGCATCTGCGGCGCCCCCGCGACCTCGGGGGCGTGCCCTTCTACGTCGGCGGGCGGATGAGCAGCGCGTTGCTCTCACAAGACCTCGGGGCCGCGTGCGCGCTGGGGAGCTCCAACCCCTTCGTCGCCATCGACGCCGAGCACCTCACGACGGCTGGGATCGTCGCGCACGAGCTCGGGCACTTCTTCTTGGGCCCCCACCACACGTCCGACCCGGCCAACGTGATGTCGCCGCCGAGCCGCGCGACGCGATCGATCGAGGGCCGGACGCTCACGCCAGAGCAATGCGGCTCTGCGCGCTGCGCCGCGGCCCGGTTCCTGCGCGATCTCGGGTTGCTCGGATCCGCCATCGACGTCGACGCAGAGTGCGGCATCCGGCGCCCGGTGTGTGGCAACGGGGTGATCGAGCCCGGGGAGCAATGCGACCACGGCGGCCGTCCGGGCAACGGCTGCCGCGAGGACTGCACCGCGGCGCGATGCGGGGACGGAATCGTCGACGCGGGTGAGCAATGCGACTGGGGTCGCCGCGACCAGCGCGAGAGCTGCACCATCGACTGTCGTGCGTGCAACCGCTGCAACGTGTGCGGCGACGGCGTGGTCGGACACGGCGAGGACTGCGACGAGGGCCCGAACAACGGCCGCGGCGTCTGCAGCGGCGAGTGCAGCTGGACGCTCGCCTGCGTCAGTGTCGAGGCGCTCAGAGGCGCGGTCGACCCGTCCGCGAGATCCGGCGAAGGATGAAGTCGGCCTTGGCCTCGACGGCGCGGGTCAGCACGAAGGGATAGACGTCGGGCTGGCCCATGCTTCGGTTGACCGCGTTCACGGCGAGCGCCACGGGAATCCACGCCGAGGCGAGCGCTCGGGCCGAGAAGACCGCGTACGGGTCTTCTGGGAGCGCGGCGCGACCCACCTCGAGCCCCTCGTCCGCGGCCGTGTCGAGGCCGTCGACGATGTGCATCACGTGCGCCCAGCTCTCGGCGAAGTCCTCCCACGGATGGCTGCTCGCGTAGCGGCTCACGTGGCGCTGCTGCCAGTCGGGCGGGGGTCCGACCGCGTGGTGTCGCGCGATGGCGTCCGCGTAGGGCTGACGCTCGTCCCCGAAGAGCGCCCGCGCCTCGTCGAGGCACGCCGCGTCGCGCACGAGGCGATCCCAATAGAAGTGCCCGATCTCGTGGCGCAGATGTCCTACCAGGGTCCGATATCCCTCGTGGAGCGCCTCCCGGCGCTGCGCGCGGGCGACCTCGTCGGCTTCGGCGAGCGCGAGGGTGATCACCCCCGCCGAGTGCCCCGTGATCACGCTCGCGCCATCCCCGCGAGGGTCGTCGAGGAAGTCGAAGACCAAGCCCTCGGGGTGCTCCTGGCGCGTCGGCGTGGAGAGCCGCCATCGCAGCAGCGATCCGAAGACCTGCCGCTTCGCGCGCTCGATTCGAGCCCACCGCTCGAGGTTCCCTGGCACGGCCAGCGCCGGGATCCGTCGATTGTGTCGGCAGGCGACGCAGAGCTCGGCGCCCGGCGCGGCGAGCCAATGACAGACCCCGTAAGCGTGGTTTCCACACGGCCGCGGCCCGAGCGGCAGCGGCGCGCAGAGCATCACCGCCGCGCTCGGGTCGTAGAAGAGCTGGCGACCACAGCGGACGCAGCTCGTGTCCTCGACCGCGACCCGCTGCCCGCACGGGCATGCTACGCAACGCACGACACGCACCACGCTGCGCAGTGAGCTGCGATGCGCTGGTTACGCATGATCGCCCCCGTCTCGCTCCTCATGTCGTCGACGTCGCGCTCGCGGGTGCGGGTCACGCATGATCAGGGCGCTCCTGCCTCGCTTGGAACGTCGTCGACGTCGCGGTCCATGCGGTCGTGCGCCATGCGGTGCTCCGCGGATGCTCAAGGGAAGAACGCGCCGAGCAGACCACCGCGGTTGACCCCGCCCGCCTCCAGCGCGTTGCGCATGCCGCTCAAGCGGTCGTCGGGCGGGGCCTCTCGCTCCAGGTGCGAACGCAGGAGCGTCTCGGACAACCTCCCGACGCCGGGCCCCACGACGAGGAGCGCGGCGTGCAGCGCGCGCGGGTCGAAGCGCTGCTCGACCATCCCGTCCTTGCTCGCGACGCGGCGCGTCTCGCCGCCCCGGGTCAGCGCCAGGGTGCTCACCTGGCCCTCCCCGAGGAGGAGACCTTGTGAGGAGACGACGACCACCGCCGCCCAAGCGTCCCCCTCTGCGGCCTCGACGCCGTCTCGAGCGCGCGCGCTCACGACCGCGTGATGCAGATGGTCGCGCAGCTCCGGGAGGATCGTCGCGATCCGCGCAGGGTCCCACTCCTCGAGTGACATCCGCTCGGCGAGCGCATGGCTCACGGTCGTCGCGAGCCACGGGGCGCCGCGCTGCGGGGCGTCAGTGCGCGGACCATACGCAACCACGGCCAGGTCGCAACGCACCGTCCCCAGCTCCGGGACGAGCACGTCCGGCACGCTCGTCTCGAGCACCTGCAGCTGTCGGTGGAGCCTCCCTACGAGGTGGGCGCCGTCGACGAGGCTCGTGCCCGTGAAGATGAGCTCGGAGCGCCCCGACGGGTGGCTGACCCGAGGGTTCACGCCGTCCGGCGCGTCGTCCCCGTTCACGCCTTTCGGCGAGGGGCGTTCGGGGAGCCGAGGGTCGGGGGCGTGGGTCATGATGGCGTCCGCTCCCTGCAAGGTGCGACATTGCCTCCGCGCTGGCAATCGCGCACGTCGCGTCGACGTAGCACTCCACCGAAGCGGAGGCGTGGATCGTCGCCGAATGAACGTGCGGCGCGTCAGGCTCTGCGGACGATCGCAGATAGAGCCGCCGCTCGAGGACGGCACGCACGTCTTGCGCGACCGCGCTCGTCACTCGACGACGGGGTTCGGGTCGAAACCGCGCGCGTTACCCTCACGGGCACCGAGGACCGCCATCGTTCCCACGAGCGCGAGCACGATCGCGATGAGCGCCAAGACCACCGCGTAGGCCTTCCACTTCGGGGTTTGTGGCAGTTTCTCTGAGGGGTTATCGCCATCGACCTTCCCGTCGTCGACGAGAGGGCGGGGAGGCGAGCGCGTCGTTGAGCTGGGTGACATGGACGAGCCTAGCTGCATGGCTCGTGCCGCCGGAGCCCGGATCGCCTGAAGGGCGGCAACATCCTCGTCCCGCGCACGCCGCGGGTCACGAGGAGCGCGACCGCGTCGATGAGGTCCTCGAGGGACTCGGCGCGATGAAGATCTCCGTCCTTGGCGGGAAGCGCGCGGCCTGACACGCGCAGGGCGTCGCGCCCGAGACCTTGACCTCCCGGTGCCCCGACGTCATCCGCTGGGGATGATCGAGATCTGGCACAACCCCAAGTGCTCGAAGTCGCGCGAGACGCTCGCGCTCTTGCAGGCTCGAGGCCTCGAGCCCGCGATCGTCCGCTACCTCGACGAGCCGCCGACGCGCGCGCGGATCGTCGAGGTCCTCGGGCTCCTCGGGCTCTCGCCGCGCGAGCTCGTGCGCACCAAGGAGACGCTCTTCGAGGAGCTGGGGCTCACGAAAACGTCGTCGGACCAAGCGCTCCTCGACGCGATGGCGTCACATCCGCGCCTCATCGAGCGCCCGATCGTCATCACCCCGAAGGGCGCGCGAATCGGTCGACCGCCCGAGCGAGTGCTCGAGCTCCTCTGAGGCACGCGCGGGAGCTACGGCCGGTCCGAGGAGGTCGGCCTGACGATGGGCGACGTGGCGGTGACCACCCCGGAGGCCGCCCCGGCGTTCTCGTTGCGCGAAGCCTTCGCACGCGCGCCTTCTGGGCGATCGCCGCCGGTCTTCATGACGGCGTGTATGTCCGTCGCGGCGCTGACCGCGACGCTGCGACCGCCGTCGCTCTCGGCATCCCGAACCCCTCCGACGTCGACGCCAGTGGGCGCCCCGTTGCGGCGCCCGCGTCCGGTACTACCATGGCCGGCCCCCGCTCCGGCGGGCCCGAGGTGAACACTTGAACCGAAGAGAAGCCCTGCGTCTGGCGTCGCTGCTGCGCGAAGAGAACGTGCGCGCGATGGCGGAGATGAAGATCCCGCGGCACCCCAAGCCGTACTACCTGAGCTACCTCGTCCGGCACGACGAAGAGCACCGCATCGAGGCAAAGTACGGCGCGCTCACGATGGACCTCACGGAGGTTCGTCGAAGCTGCTACGCGGACGTGCGCGTCGGCTCGTACCGCCGCGACCAAGTCCGCGCCGGTGGCTTTAAGGACAACCTCACGGACCTCGAGTCGAACGAGCTCGTGCGGCTGCCCATCTCGGGCAGCCCCGACGGCCTGCGCTTCGCGCTCTGGCGCCTCACCGAGGCCAAGTACCGGGAGGCGTGCGACGACTTCCTCCACCGCATCGCCGTCGAGCTGAACTTCCGCGACGAGCACGCCGCGCTCCCGAGCTTCGAGCGGCGAGAGGCCATCGAGGAGGTCCACTGGCGCAAGCTCCCGGAGTTCGACCGGGACGCGGCCGAGGCCTTCGTGCTGCGCGCGAGCGCCTCGCTCAAGTCGCTGCCCTGCGTGCGCGACTCGCACGTGCGCATCAGCGCCATCAACGCCATCCGAATCTTCGTGAGCTCCGAGGGCACCACCCTCGTGCAGGCGATCCCCTATCGCGTGGTCGAGCTCCACCTCTGGTACCTCTCGCCCGAGGGCCACGCCTTCCCGCAGACCGAGACCTGGTTCGTGACCGACGAAGCGGAGCTCCCGGACCTGAACACCGTGAAGCAGACCGCCAAGCGGCTGCACGCGCGCGCCGAGTCGCTCGCCAAGGCGCCGGTCCTCCGCGCGTTCAGCGGCCCGGTGCTGCTCTCGCCGAAGGCGGCCGGACTGATGATCCACGAAGCGCTCGGTCACCGCCTCGAGGGCAACCGCCTGCTCGCCGAGGGGGAAGGGCAGACCTTCCGCGACGCGGTCGGCGAGACGATCATTTTGCCGGGCCTCTCGGTGCGCGACGACCCGACGCTCACGTCCTTCGAGGGCAAGTCGCTCACCGGCGCCTTCGCGTTCGACGACGAGGGCGTCCCCGCGCAGCCCGCCGAGCTGATCCGCGAAGGCGTGCTCACGGGCTTCCTCACCTCGCGCACCCCGATCGGCAAGAAGCACCGCAGCAACGGGCACGGGCGCGCCGCGTACCACCAGCGCCCGATCAGCCGCATGGGCGTGACCATCGCCGAGGCCACCCATGGCCTCGACGACGAGGCGTTGTGGCAGGCGTTCCTCGAGGAGATCCGGAGCCAAGGCGCGCCCTACGGCATCTGGATCATCGACGCCTTCGGCGGCGAGACCTCGACCGAGAGCTACGACTTCCAGGCCTTCCTCGGCGAGATCGATCTCGCCGCGCGTGTCTTCCCCGACGGCCGCTACGAGCTCGTGCGAGGCGTCGACTTCGTCGGCACGCCGCTCAACGCGATCGGCGGCATCGTCGCCGCCGGCGCGCGCCGCGAGGTCGACAACTCGTGGTGCGGCGCCGAGAGCGGCTACGTGCCCGTCACGACCATCTCACCAGCGCTCCTCGTCGACGAGCTCGAGCTGCAAGCCAAGCCGCAGCGCCCGATGACGCCTTACGCCTACCCCATGCCCTGGAAGTGACGCGCGCCCGAGGGCGCCCGGCTCACCCTCCGCTCACCCTTCGGCGACGCGGTCGAGATCGATCCACAGCTCATCGACGCGGAGCGTGACGTCGAGCGCCTCCAGCTCGATCTCGCCCTCGCGGACGTCCGTGCGAAGCAACGACCGCCCTGGCTCGATGCGGTGGTGGTGCTCGACCGAGCGATCGTCGATCGAGACGAGCAGGTAATCGGTGAAGCTCTCGAGCGAACGGTAGTGGACCAGCTTGCCGCCGCGATCGTAGTCCGCCGTCGACGGAGAGAGCACCTCGACGATCAGCGTCGGGTTCAAGACCGCGTGATCGTCACGCTCATCTCGGCGTACTGGGCCGCAGACGACCACGACGTCCGGGTAGTGGTACGCGCGGGTGCGCGGCGTGGAGACCTTGAGGCCCTCGCCGAACGCGACGCACGGTTTGCCGCGCAGCGCGCCCGTGAGCGCCAGGGCGACGTTCTTGCCGACGAGCACGTTCTCGACGGTGCCGCCCGCCATGGCGAAGGCTTCGCCGTTCACGTACTCCCAACGCTCGTCGCTCGCGCGATCGAGCGCGACGTACTCGTCGACCGTGACTCGGCGTAGGTCGCGGCCTTCCATCGGCGAGAGGATAGCAGCGATCGCGCGCGCGCTCCCTCGGGGGAGAGCTCGATCGAATCAGCTGCTCGTGATGACGAGGCGGACGGCGTCTCGCAGCACGTCGCGCAGGCGCTCGGCGAGCACCTCGCCGGGGAGCGGCCGGTGCTCGGGCAGCGCGAGGACGGCGAGCGCGTCGTCGAGCAAACCCGGATCGGTCCCCGACGGATCGGCGAGCGGGAGCGCCATCCGGCGCGCTTCGGGCAGGTCGGGGCCGCTCGCGGCAGCCAAGAGGCGCAGCCGAATCCCCACGGTCTGCTTGGCCGCGTGATCGTCGATCGCCCGGTACGCCGTGGTCGGCTCGCCAGCGAGCAGCGCCTCGAGCGCCACGAGCGGCGCCTCGTCGTCCGAGGGGACGAGGCTCGAGCGGCGCACGGTCGAGGGCTCTTGCTGCTGATCGAAGGGCCCGCCGGTCTGGAGCCCCGAGCCGACGAAGGCGAGCCGCGCGATCGCAGGCGCCTTCGTCGAGCCCGCCTCGGCCGCGCGCGCGGCGAGGACGGACGCCGCGCGGAAGCGCGCCGTGACGAGGCACGCGGCGGCGAGCGCGGCGTCGTCGTCGAGCGTCGCGGCGCTGCGGAGCAACGAGCTCGCCCGGAGATCCATCACGAGCATCGCCACGGAGTCCACCGAGCGCCGGCACGTCGTCAGGTGCCCCTCGGCCTTCGCGCGCCCCGCGCCGCGGCTCGAGCCATCCACGAAGGCGGCGAGGTGCTGAGGATCCTGGAGCGGCCCCGGCGTCCAGCCGACGCGCTCGAGCAAGATGCGCTCGCGCAGGCGTCGCCAGCTCGCCTCGACGAGCGTCCGCATGCGGCGGAACGCGCCCTCGTCCTCGGTGCGGAGCGCCACGTCGACGCGCGTCGGCACCGTCGCGCTGTCCAGCAACACGCTCCACGCGGGCGGCGCCGTGTCGCCCCCGTGCGCGCGCGCGAGGCGCGCCGCGAGCTGGTCGAGGTCGTCACGGACGGTCGTCCGCGGTTGCCCTAGCGTCGCCGCGATCTCGCCGAGGCCGAGGCCGCGCTGACGGAGCCGGACCATGGCGCCCGCGCGGGGCTCGAGGCGCGCGAGCACCTCCTCCAGCTTGGCGGCGCCGCCGTCCGCCACGGTCGGGTCGCGCGTCAGGTGCAGGGGTGTCGGCAGGTGCGCCATGAGCGGCGCCGCCGGGGTCTCGTCCTCGACGTGCCGCTCGGCCTCCTGCCGCGTCAGCACCGCGAGGTAGGGCGCGAGCCGGCCGCCGTTCCAGAGCCGGAGCACCGCGCCGTCGTTGCGCCGCAGGCGATCCCAGATGCGCTCGACGATGGTCGGCACCTCGTCGAGCAAGGCCTCGCTCGCGCGCCGCTCGTCGAGCACGCGGACGATGACCACGCGCACGAGGCGATCATGGCGGCGACGGAGCTCCTCCCACGCCGCCGCGTCGCGCTCGATGCACCGTACGACGAGGGTCCCTTCGTCCAGGTTCGCGTGTTCCCCTCGCACCCCCCCATCGTCGCCAGGTCGACCCCAAGCGGTCAATGGCAATCAAGGGCGTCGATTTTGCGCAACTCCACCCGCGAGCGGTCGAGACCCGGGCATCGCACGTCACCGCGAGGCGCCATGACCCCCGAGACCACGACCCTCCTCGAGCAGCTCGACACCCCCATCCGCGCGGACGCACCCACGGGCGACGACCCCCGCTACGATCCCGACCACGAGGCGCTCCGCGCCGAGGTCTCCCGCCTCGAGAGCCCGACGGGTGGAGAGGTCGACTGGCGGCGGGTCGTCCAGCTCGCCACCTCGGTCTACGGCCGCTCCCGCGACCTGCTCGCGACGTCCCACTACATCCGCGGCCGGGCCGCGCTCGACGGGCTGGTCGGCGTCGACGACGGCCTGCTCCTCATGCGCCGCCTGCTCGACGCCTACGGCGACGCGCTGCACCCCCGGCGCCCTCGGGCGCGCGGCAACGCGATCTCGTGGCTCGTCGAGCAGCTGGCGCCGTGGCTCGCTGCGCAGACCCCGGGCCCCGACGATCGCGTGATGTTGGAGTCCATCCAGGCGCAGGTGCGCGACCTCGGCAACGCGCTCGGAGAGCTCCTCGGCGACGACGCACCTTCGCTCCGCCCGCTGCGCACCGAGGTCGAGCGCCTGCTCCTCTCGGTGCCC